>JBBSBD010000031.1:0-35663 GCA_038251675.1 Chitinophagales bacterium
TTGTTTTTTACTCAACTTCTCTAAGCGTAATTGCTCGTCAAATAATCCTCTTGCTTTTGACATATTTTGTTTTTTATACCAGACAAGATTTATTACTAAAACATTGCTTCGTAACTTAGGTTTTTAGAGATGCCCTTAATTATTTTCATGCCAACAATTTAAGTAATTTCCTTTTCTATTTTAAACAATTAGTTTTCCATTATTTTCCGGGAATTGAATTTTGTAAAAATGATGGCAGGATTTTATATTGAATACACACAATGTTCTTTAAAAAATATTTTCACACTTCATTGGCAGCAGCTTCTCCCTTCTCAATAATTATTTTTTTTATTACAATATTATTTTTCGCTGGTTGCAGTGCTAGTAATGATCCTTTAAGAAGAACAGCGCTTCTTTTGCAAAAAGGAAAAATCAAAGAAGATACAAGCTATGTTTATTCATTGCCTTATGCAAAAGGAACATCACATCTTTTGATACAAGGATACTTCAGTAGTTTCTCTCATAAGAACAGGGCAGCACTCGATTTTAAAATGAAAACCGGAACCGAAGTGTACGCTGCCAGAGGCGGAGTTGTAATTAGAATAGAAGAGCAGCATGACAAGGGTGGCCGAAATAAAAAATACCGTAGAGATGCCAACCTCGTGGTACTAGAACATGAAGATGGAACCAAAGCCGGCTACTGGCACTTGCAAAAAAATGGCGTGCTGGTAAATATTGGAGATACTGTAAAGCAAGGTCAGCTTGTTGCGTTAAGTGGTAAAACGGGCTATACTTTTTTACCGCATCTTCATTTTATAGTTTGGACAAACAAGAACGGCGGATGGCAACAGGTGCCCACAAGATTTTCAACATCCACGGGTGTGAAATATCTAAGGCCTTTTAGAAAATATGGTAATCCCAGGTAGATCAGGTATATCCAATAGCATTTAAAAACTCTTCTTTTTTTCGCCGGGAAACGTCTACATAATTCCCGTTCTGCAATTCTATTTGGCCACCGTCACCCTTTATGTATCGCTTGATATAATTTAAATTGATGAGGTGCGAATGATGTGTGCGAAAAAAAATATCTGTGGGCAGTAGTTCTTCAAAATCTTTCAGCGTTTTGCTGGCTAAGAGCTTTGGCCGGTTAGTGAAGTAGATTGTAGTATAATTACTGTTGGCTTCCAGATGTATAATGTCACTAATATTGAAAAACAGCAAACCTTCGAGTGTGGAAATTGCAATTTTATTAAAATTATTTTTAAGCAGGTTTTGATCCAGCAGCTCCAGCTTTTTCCCGGTATGGATTTGTGGACGGAAGTGAATTTTCGAAACTGCAATTTTCAATTCTTCAATGTCTATAGGCTTTAGTAAATAATCGAAAGCCGCATATTTGATCGCCTTAATGGCATATTGATCATAAGCTGTTGTAAAAATGATGTGGAAGTTTTTTTCCGGTAACCGGTGCAACATTTCAAAGCCATCCATTCGTGGCATTTCTATATCGAGGAAAACAATATCCGGGTGCATTTTTTCAATAAGCTTTATGCCTTCTATTCCATTTTCTGCTTCTCCGGCCAATTGAATTTCTTCACAATAGTCAAGCAATTTTTGTTTCAATGCCATCCGGCCTTTTGCTTCATCGTCTATGATAATTGCTGTTAACATTCATCTGCTTTTAAATAAACTTCCACTTTGGTTCCTGAGGGTTTGCCTTTGGAAAATAAATCCGTTATCTGTACAGACGCTTTTTCTTCCCGGTTAAAAAGCTTTACTCTTTCATTGCTCATATCTATCCCGTAAGACAACTTATTTTTTTGCACATGGTTAGTAAGATTATTTCTGCCAATACCATTATCTTCTACAACGTATTTTATATAATTCCCCTGCCGGTTTATGGAAATACATAGCCTTCCATCATGATCATTCCTGTACCTAAGGCCATGCAGAATTGCATTTTCAACGAATGGCTGTATTATAAGCGGAGGCACTTTATAATCGTCCTGCAGCAAATCATCATCAGCCTGTATTTCTGCAGTAAATTTATCCTCGTGCCTGAATTGCTCAAGCTCAATATATAATTTCAAAGTATCCAAATCATTCGCAAGGCTCACGGTGTTTTGTTTGGAACTATCAAGTATGCCACGTAGAAGTTTAGCAAATTTATTTAAATACACAGTAGCATTGTATTTGTCATTACTCTGTATAAGCGAATCAATGCTGTTAATACAATTGAAAATAAAATGAGGATTCATTTGGCTGCGAAGCGCTTCCAGCCTCGCTTTTGAAAGCTGCTCGTTTATAGCATACATTTCTATACGGGCATGCTGTAACAACCGTGCAGCCTCTATAGATTTTATTTTATCAGCAACAAGTGTAGCAATCGTATTTAGTAATTGTAAATGCTTAGGTGTAAAGAAATTCTTTTCCTGATGTTCACTGTCTATTACCCCGATAAGTTCACTATTATAAATAACCGGCACGGTAATCTCACTTAGTCTGCTCATTTCATCAGGCCGGTAGCGACCGTCTTTTGAAGTATCCGGAATTAGCACCGCTTCTTTAGTTTCCATTACATAACCAACAACGCCCTGTCCCGGCAAAACATCGAAGGGTTGCTCAAAAATTTCCTGCGCCGAACCCTTCGGGCCAAAACCTGCTTTCTGTACCATTTTAGTTTTATCATCATTCCATAAGTACATCATACAATCAACAAAACCGAGCTTGCCGATAAGGTTTTTAGCAACATCCCACAACACATCATTTACTGTATTTTTATCAATTAATGAAGAAGAAAAATAATTAATGATCTGCTCCAGTTCCAGTTTACTTTTATATTGTTCCGCATTTAGCAGGTGTACCTTTTGCTTTTCTTCCTCTATAGCTTTTATATTTTTTATACGCCATTTTACAAAGGAATAAATTAGTAAAAGCATGCACAAAGACATAATTGAAACGAACCACCACGTGTTCCAGAATGGAGGAGTAATTTCAAAATTAAATGTGGCAGCCGGGCCCCATACTCCATTCCATCCCAACGTCCTTACTTCAAACTCATATTTTCCGGGCTGCAGCCCGGCGTAAGAAACAACATGCTGATTGGACGCCTTTGACCATTCTTTTGCAACATCTCCATACAGGCGATAACTGTACAATACCTGCTTTTCATTTATATAACCCGGTGCCGAAAATTCAAACTGGATTTCATTTTGGCGATAATTTAATGTTGTGTTTTTTGCATGAAAAGAATATATAGAATCTGGCGACAATACTTTTGTAATATATACGGGCAGCGGAGGTGTTTTTTCCAATTCCTCATCTTTTATTTTCACAAGACCTTCGCCTGTTGCAAGCCACAATATATTATCCTCATCTATTTCGATACCAACTATGCTTGCAAAGTAATTATTAACCTTGCTAAAATTAAAAATATGATAGCCGCCATTATAGGGTATCAGCTTATCCAGGCCATGGTAAAACGCAATCCAAAAATTTCCGCTTGCATCCTCTCTTATCCCCTTCACAAAATCGGATGTAAGTCCGTTCTTTTGGCTAAGATTCAAAATAGTAAAGCTATCTTTTTCACTCCTGGTTAATCTATAAATGCCCTCGTACCGGGTACCCACCCAAATATTTCCCTTTGAATCTTCAAATAAAGAACGGATGTTGCCGTTAGGCAAAAAATGATCGGTTGACAATAATTGAAATCTGTTATCAATAAAATTATAGCGCATGCGCAGAAGACCGTTCTGCCAGGTTCCTGCCCATAGGTAGCCCGCTTTATCAATGAGCATAGCAGTGATACGATCATTAAGAATTTTATATTGTGTTTTTGCTGAATAGAAAATTAACCGGCTTAAATCACTGACAAAGAAGTTGCCTTCTTTGTCAGTGACGATGTTGCCTGCGAAGTAATTTTGCATCAGGGCTGTTTTGTGAAATTTAAGTTCTGCTGTGTCAAATGTTTGTATAGCATTTGATCCAACAAATAATGGTGGGGAGGTCTCTGGAATAGTACTGTAAATTTTTTCATTGTTACTCATGCCGATGGAAGAAAAATTTCCTGATAGCTTATTAAATAATTGAACGCCTCCTGATGTGCCTACTAAAAAAATATTTTTCATGCAGGGATACACCAGGTATAAATTATCATTTGAGAAGACGCCGTTCTCCAATGGATACAGCCGGATACCCGATTTAGTAACTAATTTCGAAAGGCCAATGGCTGTGCCAAACCAAATATTTCTTTCTTTATCCTGGAAAATGCTATTTACAATATTAGAGCTAAGGCCATCTTTTACTGTGATGATTTGTTGAGAACCGTCTCTATTTATTTTAATAATTCCAGTAGATGTTGCAAACCACATGGTACCGTCAGTGTCCTCAAATATGTCGTTAATATTTCCTTGCCTTAGGGGTGCAATGCTGAACTCATTTGGAAGTGCGACGTAAGAAATTATTTTATTTTTTGAAGGAAATTCTTTTACCAGTTTGAGGCCACGGTTAGAAGCCATCCATATTCTGTTTTCTGAATCGCGGTAAACTTTTATTTCTGAAAATTTGTTATCCGCGACCAGAGTTTTTGAAAGGATCTTGTAATTTCTATTGAATACGTATAAAAACTTCTCGCTCGTTGCAACAAAGGAAGAATCGTTTAATATCGTAATATCGTAGAAAGTAGAAATAGGAAGATCCTGCGCAGGTTTTATAAGTTTTCCATCCGTAAAATTTTGAAGCCCGTTAACATCTGTAGTTGCAATTACCTGTTGCCACGGCATACGCATAAAGCTATTTACTATAACAGTTGAGCGGACGGCTTTAGAAAAAATTGTATCATCTGTCACTATATCAATGTTCCCATTGTTAAGCGCTACATATAAATTCCCCTCTTTCGATTCATAAAAATCATTCACCATGTTATGAGAAAGGCCGTTGGCTGTCGTATAGTTTGTAAAAGCATATCCATCATATTTACTAAGGCCTTCAAGAGTGGCTATCCAAATAAAACCTTTTGAATCCTGGAATACCTTTCGAATCGAATTTGAAATGAGGCCATCGTTTACCGTGTAGTTTTTAAATAATTGTTGTTGTGCTTGTACAAAATTTATAACGCCCGTACTTAGTAAAACTAATATGATAGCCACGCTTTTTCGCATTATTTAAAATTACCCCGAAATTGTGCAATAGTAATTTTCAAAAATTGTTTTCCTTGTTTCGAACTCCTCAGTCCATTTTTTTTATTTCCTTTTTTACTCCCCACGCAATGTGCCACATCCTTACGACAGTGCCGTTGCTGTCTTTTTCAAATTCTATTTGCTGATCAGTTCCATCTGCATGAAAGAATTTGGTATCGGATTCCGGTTTAAGTTCTTTATCGGCACCGCTCAAAGGATGAATATAAAGCCCATTATTTTTTTCAATAATCTCTACTGGAAAATTCACCATGTAAGGCGGCCGCGTAAGTTGCATCATATACTTTCCTGCGTATTGAGTAAGCGGCATTTTTTCAAACGTTTCTTTATGAACAGAGGGCTGTATTATTTTTTTACTTAGAGCTATCGTTGCAAGGCCATCTGCAATAAATTCTGATTGCGATTCATTATTGGATAGAACGATCACCGTTACATCATCATCCCTATAATGTATATGCATGCTTTTATATCCCGGGAACCATCCGTTGTGAAAATTGTAATTTCCCAATTGATTTTCTCCTACTCTCATTCCAAAACCAAACTGAACTAAGGGAAAAGTCTTTTTTACAGCTTGTATAGTAAGCATTTCCTTTTGTGTTGTCTCCGTAAGCAGCCGGTGATTGTTAAGTGCACGATCCCATTTTAAAAGATCTCCCGTTGTTGTCACAATCATACCTTCGCCGGTAATGCCGCTGAAATAGGTTGACCAATCAACATATTCACTATCTGCACGAAGATATTTTTTCAAGCTATCGCTATATATAAAGCCATTGGCATAGTTGCGAATTTTTCCGGCAGGCCTTGGGAAGTTAGCGACCATCGTATGATTCATTCCAAGAGGCCTAAAAATCTTTTCATTCATATAATCATGATAAGACTCACCTGATAATTTTTCTATCACCGAAGCAAGCAGGTTAAAGCCGGTTCCTGAATACATTAAATCTTCGCCCGGTTTAAAATGCAGCTCTGGCTTTTTTTCCTCAAGCAAGCTTATTAAATCTTCATTGGAAGCGATTTTATTATGGTCAAAATACTTTTCTATTAAATCATATCCATCAGCCATGCCGGAAGTATGTGTAAGCAACTGGCGAATGGTTACATTTTGATAAGGAAGTTGTGGGAAAAATTTTCCGAGGGTATCGGAGAGGCTGAGCTTTCCTTTGTCTTTCAATAAAAGAATACCGACCGCGGTAAATTCCTTTGCAATAGAGCCGATATCAAAAACGCTATTGCTGTCGAGTCTTTTCTTTGTACTATAGTCTGCATACCCAAAAGATTTTTCATAAATAACCTTACCGTTTTTTGCAACTAATACATTACCGTTAAACCCGTATAAATCTGCTTCAGCTTGCATGTAAGTATCAAGCGTCGTTATATTGTTCTGTGCAAATAATGAAAAAGGTAATAAACAAATAAGAAAGATACTTTTCTTTAGGAATGATATTTTATAAAACTGGAATAAAGGTGGCGGCATATTTTTATTTTACAACAAATTAAAATAATAACTTTTGAACTCAGGTTTAGTTGACGAAAGCGAGCGCGGAATCTTCTTTAGTTCTCTTTAAAATTATCTGCCAATACCGTTCGTACATCATGATGTTTAACCACTTTAAATAACCTGTAAATAAAATGATTGAAGCGATAAACGCTGTTGACAGCAGGCCAAGCTGTTGCCTGAAATACTTTGCGAAAGAATGTTGCATTTTTTTGATTTGATGATTGATAATATTTGTTGCTGAAAAAATTATTTTTTAATAAGTTTTATGGTTTGAAAGGCACCGCTAGTTTTTATTGTTCCATGTGGTTCAATTGTCTTCCCATTAGTTTTTGTCATTTGTGCTGAAGTATAGATGGCCATCATAATAAGAACAGATGTGTAAATAAATGTAATATTGTTTTATATGTAAGTCTGAAAATTTAAAATGATCATTTTTTATTAAATAAAATTCTGAAAAACCCATCTCTAATCTCTACCTTTTTATTGTCGCTACTGCACGAAGTTGTAAAAAAGAATTTGCCTTCTGCCGCCTCATCAGTCACTTTTGTAATTTCCATTTCGCCTTTTGTATTTATCCATAAACAACCGTTATGAAGAGAGAGATCGGCAGCTTCATCCTCACCTAATATTATTTTTTTACCAACTACCATATCCGTTTTATTGAATGGCAGGCCTATATACTGATTTTTAAAATAACCCACTATTCTTCCTGCGTTTTCGGGTGGCATCATTGAAGTTGCTTGCCATTCTTTGCCACCAATTGTTGCCGTCATTGTATAACCTGTAGCGCTTGTTGCCACTGCACCTGGTTGTATCGCCTCTTGAGTTTGGGACGATGTAGCATCAATTTTGGCCTGTCCGCCGCTATTGCATGATGAAAGAATTACTACAGCAAAAACAATAGGAAATGCTTTGATGATGATGTGCATATTTATTAAAATTTATTTATTGATTATTAATTCCTACAGATTGCGCATCTAAAAGGTGTGATAAAACAATCCCTGAAAAGAACAGCATTATTTTCTTCATCTGATTCTATTTGAAACTTTTAAATTTTATTTTTTTAATTGCCGGATCTCTGCTTTCATCTCGCTAATTTCTTTTTTCAAATCTTCTATGATAACCTGTTGCTCTTGTACAGCTTTTACCAATGGCATAATAAACTGGCTGTAGGCAAGACTGTAGTGGTCTTTATCGTTTGCCGGTGGATGGACACCATCAAATTCGTACCCTACTTCTTTCGCTATTTTTTCTACATCCTGTGCCAGAAAGCCTGTGTGTGCTTGTTTTTTGTTTGTATTAAATGAAGCAGAGATTTTATTATTTATGATACCTGTTTTGCTATAAGCATCTAATTTTTCATCATCAAAATAATAAGTAACCGGTGTAAGTTTTTCTATAAAATCCAAACCGGGAACATTGCTTTTTATATTGTATTTAAACCTCGCATCAGAAGGGAAACTATACGCAACTTGTCCTTCGATAACTGTGACAGAGCTATTACCGATACGAACTTTATTACTGGCATTTGCGACCGCACCGCTGCCAATGGCGGTAGCGTTAATTACCACTCCACTTATGTCAGCGGCATAACCGACAGCAGTATTATTGTATCCATTGCCATTAGAAGCAAGAGCCAAATAGCCTATCGCTGTATTATTGTAACCATATTGATTCGCGAGGAGTGCACTACTTCCAATAGCGGTATTGAAATTACCGTCAAAGTTTTCTGAAAGCGCATTGTTACCAATCCCGGTATTATCATGTCCTGCCGAATTATTATAGAGTGCCTTATTTCCGCTTGCTGTATTGTAACTGCCATTATTATTGTAAAGTGCATTATTTCCATCGGCGGTATTATACAATCCATCCTTATTAAAGTATAGAGCTGCCAATCCACTGGCCGTGTTGTAAAGCCCGGTAATATTATTGTTTAGCGCCTGGTAGCCATTGGCCGTATTATATGACCCCCCGGTATTAGCATACAATGACAAACATCCGTTTGCTGTATTAAAAGATCCACTGGTATTAGAATATGCGGCCTGGTACCCGGTCGCACTATTATAACTTCCTGTATTTGCCAAAAGGGCATCTGTCCCGACAGCAGTGTTCAAACTGCCCGTAGTATTTGCAAAAAGTGCGTTTCTTCCGATAGCCGTATTTGAATATCCGAAAGTATTATTATAAAGGGAGTATGCTCCATGTGCTGTATTGTTATACCCTGTGGTATTAGCAGTAAGTGCGAGGTAACCATTTGCGGAATTAAAATTTCCATCTGTTAAGGCAAAAAGTGCATGATCGCCAAAGGCTGAATTTGCCTGTCCGGTTATCGATAAATTACCCGCGTCGGACCCAAAAAAAACATTAAGATTTGTCGGATTTATTTCTCCTGCCCATGTGTTGTTTACCCTAAATCGCAATGGTTGATCATCTGTTGTTCCAATAAAATTTATGGCAGGGTTCGTAGTAGAATTTCCCATAAGGCTCCATGAATTATTTCCAGTGGACAACTGCACCCATGTGGAGCCGCTATTAAACCAGAATCCGGAAGTCGTACTATCGTACAGTATTAGCCCTTTCGCTGGATTAGCGATTGAATTTCTTGATGTAGTTGACGTGCGGGGAAGCAATATTCCTTTTGTGCCACTTTTTATTTCAAGTATTGCACTGGCATCAGGAGTTGATGTGCCAATACCAACACCTTGCGCATTTGACAAATTAGTAATTGTTACCAAAGTAAGCAGAACGAATACATATCTTTTCATAACGCCATTTTATTATTATTTTGAAGAGATCATTTTTTCCAAACTGTCAAGCCTTTTTCTTAATTCATCGTTATCGCTCTTTAACTCCTGGATCTGCTGTTGCTGCTCCTGTACAGCTTTCACAAGCGGTACTACAAACTGTTCATAGCTTAAAGTATAAAGGCCCCATTGATTTTTCGGAGCAGCAAACCCACTGAAATCATAGCCGGCAGCTTTGCAAGCCTGTTCAACTTCCTGCGCTAAAAAGCCCGAGTATTTTATTTTTTCGCCGTCATATTTGCCTGGAAAGTCAGGAGTTTTTTTATTGCCTGAAATAGTTGTAATGGCATCATTGCTTATGTGATAAGTTACAGGCCGCAACTTTAAAATAAAACTAAGGCCCATTACATCTTCAACTATATTGTTTTTTACCCGTTCATCTGAAATAACACTCCAGGGTACTTTTCCGCCAATGAATGCTGTGCTGGTATTTCCTATTATTACCTGGTTCTGATACGCATTTAAAATATCATCATTGCCAATGCTGATAGTGTTATAAACATTCGGGGCATTAGGATGTGTTCCGGAGTTAAATCCGATTGCGATATTATTATATCCATCTTTATTATCTGAAAGTGCGCCAAACCCCACCGCGGTATTTCTATAGCCGGATAGATTATTATAAAGTGCATCATATCCGATGGCTGTATTGTTATTTCCTATTGAGTTGAAATAAAGCGACCGGTACCCGTTTGCAACATTGCTCTCTCCGCTGGTGTTGTAATAAAGGGCCTGCGTTCCGATTGCACTATTGCGAAATCCATTTATATTGCTATAAAGGGCCTGGTATCCAGAGGCTTCATTTTCAAAGCTTGTGTTGTTGAAAAGTGCCTGGTATCCGGTAGCAGTATTCTCAGATCCACTAACATTTGTGTACAATGCTTTGAATCCGTTGGCGGTATTATGGTCTCCCGTAGTGTTAGCATAAAGTGCTTGATATCCGTTTGCTATATTCTCTGTTCCGGTGCTGTTAGATAAAAGAGCATCAACCCCAGTCGCTGTATTGAGGCTCCCTGTTGTATTGGAAAAAAGTGCACGGTATCCGTTTGCCGTATTTTCGTTTCCTGTGCTGTTCATTGCAAGTGCGCTTGTCCCCGTGGCTGTATTGAAGTTGCCTGTGGTATTCGAGTTAAGTGCCTGTATTCCGTTTGCAGTATTATTGTTTCCTGTGCTGTTAGTGGAAAGTGCCAGGTATCCATTGGCGGTATTGTTATTTCCTGTGGTATTGCCTTCAAGCGCCTGCTTTCCGTTGGCAGTATTGTTTACTCCGGTAGTGTTGGTATAAAGTGCCAGCACTCCGTTCGCGGTATTGTTATCTCCTGTGGTGTTGTTGAAAAGTGCCTGGTATCCGCTTGCAGTATTGTTAGCTCCAGTTGTGTTGGAAGAAAGTATATAATATCCATTGGCGGTATTGTTATAGCCACTTGTATTACCAAATAGGGAATGCTCCCCAATTGCTATATTAGCCTGCCCGGTTGTGTTTACATTTCCTGCTCCTAAACCCAGGAATACATTACCACTGGATGGATGTATTTCTCCTGCCCATGTATTGTTGACTCTAAAACGTAATGGTTGTGCATCGCTAGTACCGATAAAATTTGTTGAAGGATTTGTTCCTGCATTACCTGCCAGGTTCCATCCATTGGCACCTGAAGATAATTGCGCCCATGCTGTACCGTTATGAAACCAAAATCCGGAAGTTGTAGTATCATATAATATTAATCCTTTTGCCGGATTTACAATTGCAACACGTGAAGTGGTTGATGTACGCGGTAGCAGCACACCTTTATTATTACTTTTTATATCGAGTATTGCACTACTGTTCGGAGTTGTTGTGTTTATACCTACAGACTGAGCAAATAATAAAGACGAAAACAAAATTGAATAAATGGTTATGAAAAATTTAATCTTCATGGCTTTTATTTTTTATCTTTTAATAATTCTATTTCACTTTTCATTTGAGCTACCAGGACTTTTAAATCATCAATTTCTGATTGTTGTTTAACGTTGATAGTTTCTTGATTTTCAATCATCGCCTGTTGCTCCTGCATCGCTTTTACCAGCGGCACTACAAATTGTTCGTAACTTAATGTGTAAAAGCCCCATTGGTTTTTCGGCGCAGCATACCCGCTAAAATCATAGCCGGCATCTTTGCAAGCCTGCTCTACTTCCTGTGCTAAAAAGCCAGAGTATTTTATTTTTTCGCCATCATATTTTCCGGGGAAATCGGGAGTTTTTTTACTGCCTGTAAGAGTTGTAATTGCATCATTGCTTATGTGATAAGTTACCGGCCGCAACTTTAAAATAAAACTAAGGCCCATCACATCTTCAATTATATTATTTTTTACCCGTTCATCTGAAATAACGCTCCACGGAACTTTGCCGCCAATAAATCCTGTACTGGTATTGCCAATAAAAACCTGGTTTTGATAAGCATTAAGCATGTCATCGTTGCCAATACTTATCGTGTTGTACACATTAGGAGTGCTGGGGTGAGTACCTGAGAAAGCCCCTATGGCAATATTGTTGCTTCCTCCAATGTTGTTTGATAAGGCATATACTCCTGTAGCGGTATTATAGTGTCCGTTAAAGTTGGTAAAAAGTGCCTTCAGTCCATTGGCGGTATTGTAATCTCCTGCGACGTTGGAAAAAAGCGCCGCATCACCATTTGCGGTATTGGCGCTTCCGGTATTGTTGGAAGAGAGCGCCTGGTTACCATTCGCGGTATTGTTATTTCCGGCGGTGTTGGAGAAAAGCGCATTAGTACCATTAGCTATATTATAGCTGCCTAAAGTGTTTGAAAAAAGTGCGGCTTGCCCATTAGCAGTATTAAAATTCCCGGAAGTATTTGAAGTAAGTGCCTGAAATCCGTTGGCTGTATTCCCGGTTCCATCGTTGGAATAGAGCGCCTTATATCCATTTGCGGTATTGTTGTTTCCTGTGCTGTTGGAATAAAGCGCCTGGTATCCGTTAGCAGTATTGAAAATCCCGGAAGTATTTGAAAACAGCGCTTTCACGCCAAAAGCGTTATTATAATCCCCCAGGTTAGAATATAGTGCACCCTGGCCAATAGCGGTATTACTGATGCCTGTAGTGTTTGATAAAAGTGCAGCTTGCCCGATAGCGGTATTATAAATCCCGGTAGTATTAGAATAGCCCGCAGATGAACCGATAAATGTATTTCCCACTCCCAATCCCGGAGATGCTGTGTTTACTTGTCCTGCATTAAACCCAATGAAAGTATTAAATTTATTATCAGAATGGATCTGCAATAAATCTGCCCCTGAAGCGTCCCGGAATCGTATTAATGGCTGGGTGTTTGATTGTGTCGCGTTGGCATCTATAATCAACTGCGAGGTATTTGCGGTACCCTTTATATGTATCTTAGCTGCGGGTGTATTTGTTCCTATACCAACATTCCCTGTATTATTATTATAAATATCACTCCCGCTGGTTGTCCAGTAATTACTTGCACCGCCTACAGATAACTGCGCCCATGCTGTACCATTATGAAACCAAAATCCAGAGGTAGTGGTATCATATAATATTAATCCTTTGGCAGGATTAACTATCGCAACTCTTGAAGTGGTTGATGTACGGGGAAGAAGAATGCCTTTATTATTACTTTTTACATCAAGAATGGCACTTGCATGTGGCGTAGTGTTATTGATGCCTACAGATTGTGCAGCCATTGACATAGAAAGTAAAATGCCTGAAAAAGTAATAAGGAATATTTTTTTCATAACCTTTATTTTAAGTTTTTAGAATTAATTTTTCTTCTTCAATAATTCTATTTCATTTTTCATTTCTGTTATTTGCTTTTTAAATTCTGCGATTATTAATTGTTGGTTATCCACTATCGCAGGTTTTTCGTTTTGCTCAACCTGCTTTGTCAATTTCTCTATCAACACCTGTTGTTCCTGCACAGCTTTTACAAGAGGAACCACGAACTGCTCATAGCTTAAAGTATAGAAGCTCCATTGGTTTTTCGGCGCAGCATAGCCGCTAAAATCATATCCGGCATCTTTGCAAGCCTGCTCCACTTCCTGTGCTAAAAAGCCAGAGTATTTTATTTTTTCGCCATCATATTTTCCGGGATAATCGGGAGTTTTTTTACTGCCTGTAAGAGTTGTAATAGCATCGCTATTTATATGATAGGTTACCGGCCGGAGCTTTAAAATAAAGTCCAATCCTATTACATCTTCTGTAATGGTATTTTTTACACGTGCATCTGATATAACGCTCCAGGGTACGTTGCCGCCAATAAAAGTTGTATTCTCATTACCGATACCCACTACGTTGGAGGCATTAATCATGAAGGCGCCATAGTTACCAATGCTGATTGTATTAAAAAGAGCAGCGGCGTTTACACCGGTGGTTCCAGAATTATAGCCTATTGCAATATTAAGAGATCCGGATATATTATTAAAGAGTGCATTACCTCCAATAGCAGTATTAAAATTGCCGCTCGTGTTAGAATAGAGAGCTTGGGGGCCATCTACTGTATTATAACTTCCTGTAGTATTGTTCCTAAGCGCTTTGTAACCGGTAGCAGTATTATCACTGCCATTAGTATTATAAAAAAGTGACTGTCTTCCAATAGCGGTATTTTCTATCCCTGTGGTGTTGGTATAAAGAGCAGTTACCCCAATGCCTGTATTATCCCATCCGGTAGTGTTGGCAGTCAAGACTAAATTTCCGACAGCCGTATTGTTAATTCCATCTGATGTTGATGTCGGTTGGTTGGCATACAGGGCTGCATAGCCAATCGCCGTATTGCCGCTTATCCAAGCCGTGCCTCCATTACTAAATGATTGGCTAAATAATGCGTTATTTCCAATTCCAGTATTCTGGCTCGCTGTAGTGTTGCCATTTACCGCATTAACCCCCATGGCAGTATTATCATTTCCAATAGTATTAAAAAAAAGTGACCCAGACCCGTTGGCAGTATTCTCAAAGCCGGTAGAGTTGAAACTAAGTGCATAATTTCCATTGGCAGTATTGCTATATCCATTGGTATTGGAAAATAAAGAATGTATTCCAATAGCAGTATTAGACTGTCCACCAGTATTTGAGGCACCTGCATCTATACCAAAAAACACATTGCCATTGGATGGATGAATCTCTCCTGCCCATGCATTGTTTACCCTAAAGCGTAAGGGCTGGTTATCTGTTGTGCCAATAAAATTAGTGGCAGGATTTATTCCTGCATTACCTGTAAGGCTCCATCCATTACCTGCGCCAGATAACTGTGCCCATGCGCTTCCGCTATGAAACCAAAAACCGGATGTAGTAGTATCATACAATAACAACCCTTTGGCAGGATTTACAATAGCATTTCGTGAAGTGGTTGATGTGCGTGGAAGAAGTACTCCTTTGTTGTTGCTCTTTATATCAAGAATGGAGCTGGCATTGGGAGTGGTTGTTCCAATACCAATACTTTGTGTAAAGCCGTATGAAAAGAAAATAAATGGAAGAATAATGAATAATAACTTTTTGTTCATGACCTGCCTTTTTTAATTTTTCAATTGATACCATTTTGTTTTGCAGATGTTAGTTTGTTCGTTGGACGCTTCAATGATTTGATTTCATTTGCCAATAACAAAATTTGTTGTTGCTGGATATTGATTTGCTGCTGTTGCTTTTTTAATTGCCTGCTTAATTCCTGCGTAGCGGAAATATTTAATGTTGTAAGCCCTTCATAATCCACCGTGCGGAAATCATCTACTTCTTCCCCATATACAAATATTTTATCAGCTTTGATGCCGGCAACATCAATCACTACTTCAGTATCCGAAGGAATGGACACGATGTTGGCAGCTTGCATGCCATCTTCATCCGATAAAAGCACACGCAGCTTTTTTCCACCCTTGCTAATGTTATGTTTGCTGGTGAAACTTAAAAGATAGCCGCTGGTTACCTTCTCAATTTTGGCTGTAGCCTGGTATACGTTGGGTATAAAATCAGTGTGTTTGGATACCACCTGCGGATACACTTTTTCTACTTCCTGGGCGATTACTTTTTTATAAGATCTATTACCATATTGCACTTTATCCTTCATAGTGTAATCAGTAATTTGAAGAGTATTGATGATTTTTAGGTCAGTTGCTGAAGTGCTGATACCGGTAATGTTTTTTATTCGTTTGTCAGAGTAAGCGTCAAATTCTGTTGAAAGAACTCTTCCGTCAGTTACAATAGATACACCGGGAACAGGGTTTGAATTTGCCTGGTTAATGCCGTTTTGAAACGAACCCTGATTTAAATAAGAGTATACGATTTGACCATTTGGAAGAGTTGTATTACTTGAGCTTACAACATCCAATGGTGCTCTTGGCGAATTGGTATTAATGCCAACTCTTCCACTTCCATTATTGCGCGGCATAAGAACTATATCTGTAGTAGAAGCCAACAAAGTAGTATTACCCTGATTAATAACGAGGGCATTCGTCCCATTGCCAATAGCAAAATCATTTCCGTTAAAACCAGCAGGGCCCATGGAACCAATCTGCAATTTATTAATCGGGGCAAGTGTTTTAATACCTATGTTACCCGTGTTGGTATTCATAGCCAATCCCCAGCCGGCACCGTTTCCGTAGAACCCCATAGTAGTAGCATCCGCAATGCCCATAAAAGCAATAGCGCTTGTATTGGCAGGATTATTAAACCATATACCTGCACTGTTTCCATCAGCCTGGTTTTGCAATCTTATCCGGCCTGCTACATCCACTAAAAACGCGGGTGCTGATACCCCGATTCCAAAATTCCCATTTTGGGTTAATGTCATTTGAGGAAATCCATTGTTCGTTGCAAAGTTGAGTGGATGATTTGTATTTGTCTGAAGATAGGCACCTAAATTACTTGTATAAAAACCAACTTTTACAGAGCCATCCGGGCTTTCCTGGGTTATACCTTTACCGTTTGTTTTCACGGTAAAAAGTTCCGAAGGCGTTGTAGTGCCAATGCCAACGTTCTGACTAAAAACCTGCAAAGAAAAATAAAGAATACCTGTAAAAATTGCGGATAGTTTTTTCATAATTTTTTATAGTAAAAGAGTGTGAAGATTATTTATTTAATGATTTCGTTTCAGTGGTTGCTGCTTGTGCTACAGGATTTGCGATAGCATTTCGTGAAGTGGTTGAAGTACGCGGAAGTAATATTTCTTTTGTATTGCTTTTTATTTCCAGTATTGCACTTGCATCCGGAGTTGAAGTTCCAATTCCAATATTTTGCGCAGCTGCGATATCGTTGATCTGAATCAGAATCACCAACAATGTAAAAACTTTTGCCATATTGATTTTTGTTAAATGTTGAGGTTTGAAACCGAGGTTTTGCTAAATCCGAAGCAGAAAAACCGGTAACCAGGTAATTAATATGGATAGCTGGGAGAGAAAAGTTTTATCATGAATATCGGTCCAAATCTAGCTTTTAGCAAATCAGCATTCAAGTGAGATTTAGCGGCTAACATGAATGGATTAGCAGGAGGATAAAGTAACTTCTGGTGTTGCTAAAAAGGTCTTGAATTAATTTAAGGATTTCGACAAATGAGATATAGCACCGTTTGCTAAGCTGAATCGGTCAATCGCTAATTGATGCTTCATTTGTATTTGCATAGAATTTATTTTTACTTCCCGCTAGCAACACCCAATTAAAATCTCATCAATAACTTTTCAAACTACAATTATGAATTCCGGCAATCTTTCAACTAATATCAACATTAAATCTTCGCAGGCATTATTAAAAAATGCTGCGTTGATTATTTTATTATTAATAAATGGATCAGTGCAGGCCCAGGACAGGCCCAAAAGAGTTTTTACCAATACTGACAGAGTTAATCAAACAAGGGTTAGCACTTCGGTGCAGTCAGCTACTGTTGTACATGAAAACATCAAGCACATCAATGGGCCGTCAACAACTCTAAAAAACGACTTCGCTTCTTTGCAGCAGGGCGAGTATTCTGTCATTTCGCTTAAGCTTCCGGGCAGTTCAACCGAGTCAGACTACTATGTAAAAAGATATGGCCGCAAACTTTACTTAAACGGAGATATTGTGGTGTACGATGGAAATCTTTCATCAACCATGAGCTATACGAGAGATGATGAAACCCATACTTTTGGTAAAGACGATCTATATCGCTGGCCTGGTGGTACAGTTCCTGTTGTTCTTGAAAATTCCGTCTTTGAAGGAAACAATTACAATGTCATAAAATCTGCGCTTGATTATTTTAATTTTAATACAGGCATAATTTTTAAAGAACGTGGCGGCGAGGAAGATTATCTCGTGATAAAATGCGTTGACGATGATGGAAGCGGCAAAGCTGGTTCCGCACCTGTGGGCAGGCAAAGAAACGGTAGTAATGTGCTCGAGTTGATCAGGGGTACATTCACAATTGGAACAGTACTCCACGAGTTGATGCATACCCTCGGCGTTTATCATGAGCAGGCACGAAGTGACCGCGACAATTTTGTAAACATAAATTGGAATAATGTGAAACCATCAGCCAAATATAATTTTCAAATAGAGGGGAATGCCACTGCAAGGAGTGCTTATGATTATTGTTCCATTATGCAGTATAGCACTATGGCATTTGCAATAGACCCTGCGCAACCGACTATAGTATGCAAAAGTAGTGGGGCCATTGTTGGCTGCCCCGCTTGTATTGGAAACCGGGCAGCTTTAACAAAGATGGATCTTGACGGATTAGACAAATTATACGGGGGCATAGGCATAAGCAGGTTTCCTTCTCAAATGCCGTTCGTTTCCTCAAAAGTACCGGTGGCCGGTTGCATTGGAGTGGCAGATAACCTTATAAGAAATAAATGGGATTTTTATAAAAATGTATTGGGCGATTGCAGGTCGTCGGTTATAAGCCTCGGAATTTTTAATGCCACTTATGTTCAGTTTGACTTTGGTGAAATCTATCATTCTACGCACGGAGTGTATGCTATTTACGGAGATATTTACCAGCTATTCAAAGCACAAAATGGTATGGGAAAGTTTGGTTTTCCCCTAAGCGATGAAATGGATATTAATGATGCTGATAAAGGAATATTTGCAAGCTGGAACAAAGCTGGTTATACACGTGTTAGTAAATTTGAAAAAGGAATCATAGTGTGGGGCCCACAGAAAAAAGCTAATGCATTAACTACAGAAAAATTTAATGACGGGCCTAATCCTGTGGCGAAAACAACAACTACGGCTGATAAAGTAAACACTTCTATAACCCGGCAACCCGGAGCCATACAACCTTCAACATCAGTTAAGGTAAGGGACTCGGTAATTTTAAGGCACAGATAGTAAGTGCGGCTTTTTATAAAAATTCCTGAATTAAATGGAACTGTATAATGTAAAAAAACCACCCCTGTCGGGGTGGGTTTACTTAATATTCAAAACAATAACTAATGATAAAATATTAACGCAGCACAAATTAATTTTATTGTGAATCCAGTTCATCGCTAATCAATACCTGTGGGTTAGAAAATAAAAAAAGGCTTGCCGTTCTCAGCGGCAAGCCTTAATGTTTTGATAGGGATTTAATTAGGTGACTATATTATAATTGTGCTACAATAATGTCTTCTTTCACAGTTGTTTGAGAACTGATCTTATAAACCTTTGTTTTGTGTGTTTTTGCAGAAGTTACTTCTACTTTAACACCAAATCCGTAACCGCTCAAATCAGCCGGATCAATATCCAAACGATATTTCCTTGTGTAGTTTGCATCTGTGGCTTTCACCTTTTCAGAATACAAAACGTTGTTACTTGCATCCTTAATATGGATGTAATAAACCTCAGATGCATCGTTGTGAAGATTAAGCTGAAATACAGGGCTACTGTTTACTTTACCGACGAATTTAAATTCTATCGGGCTTTCAGTTGTTACACCGGCATACGTCGCGTGTGATAATCCCATTGTACAAAGGGTAAATAAACCCATTGTAACCATTTTTGTTGTTTTTACTGCTTGTTTCATAAAGTCAAATTTTAGATTAATGATTAAAAAAACTTTTCTTCATTCAAGCAATCATGGTGTAAAAGTAACACGTTAAAAAACGAGGTACAAACCAACTTCTTCATTTTTTATGCATCGTAAGAGGGGCAGATATTTAATGAAACCCTTACCAACAATGCGTTTTACAACTATTTCTTCGTGATCTCCAACGATAAATTTCAGCTAATCTTAAGGGGCCTGGTAACGTTAAATTCACATTAACAGGCGAATTATTTGAGCTGATACATTATTAATTGTCAGTATGACAGTAATTATACGAAATAAACGAGTGAGGAAATTTACTTAATTTTTCGGCTTTGAAACAAATACTGCATCACTCAATCTGAAGTCCTTAATGCCGCCATATTTATGCGTAGGAATAAACTGATATTTACTAATGAAATCCAAAGAAGAAAGAAAAGAAAGGTAATTTTTTGCACTACCGGCAAATAGATTAACAAGCCATCGTTGTAGTATAGAATATTGTTAAGAATAACGAGAAAGAAATTAAATATTCCCATCCAAAACAACCAGATTAGCCCTAATTTTCTGAGCCCAACGATTGTTCCTCCAACTGCAATAACTCCGGCAAGTGTCGCTAGATTTACAATAATATCATGAAGGCCCGTAAAAAGAAACATTCCCGTAAGCATGGAGATTAAACCGGAAACCTGAATAACAAGTTTAAGACCTCTGTTCATATTACTATTTAATGGAAACTGGTACCAAAAAATTATTAATGAAAAACAAAGAATAAACATCGCAGCAATTGCTATGGGACTTGCCGGATTAGGTTGACCATTAATCGCATTTTCGTTTAGCAAGTTGCACCAGTAATTTTGGCCCCAGCTAAAGCCGTTGGAATTTTTATTTAATTGCGAACCTCCGGGGTAGAAAAGTGTTGCAATAAAGTAGAGTAAAATAAAAAGTAATATCCCAAACAAAGGTGCAAGAAATCGGGCATCTTTTATTTGAATTTTAATTTTTCCCAAAGTGGTGATTATGATTGTTAGTTAAGTGACACCGTAATAAAGAAGCAATGTCTATTCCAATACCAAGTGAGCTAATTCGTACTCCATTTAAATTTTTTGATTCCTAAAAATGAAAATAACAGCGCATACAAAATAGTTATCAAAAGGCACATTGTAGTATCGCCGCTCCATGTGGAAGGCTCCATACTGGCAGATAAAATGCTTTTTACAGTTCCATAAGGAGACCAGTGTACGGCTTCTTTAAACTGGTTGCCCAATACACCCAACTCACCAAACATGCCTACCATAATGAAAACAAAATATACCAGGCGCGTCGTGGAATTCACCGTTTCAGCATTTTTTACCAAGCCGACAATCATTTGCCCCAGGCCAAGGTATAATGCACCACCAACAATCGCGGTTAAGAAAGACAATATATAACCCGTGGGATGCAAAGTGATTTTATCAAAATAGAAACCGGCAATAAAAACTCCTGCAGTCACTAAAATGATCATCGCCAACTGCACAATAAGCCTGCTCACCATTATTGACCACGAAGGCACAGGCGTTACGCGCAATCGCTGAAAAACTCCTTTATCACGGTCACGTGCAACTGCATTTGAGTAACCCATAAGGCCAACTGCAATAAGACCAAGAGTAATGCAGGTTGATAGCGCGAATGCAGGGCCCAGCTTATCAATTATTCCCTTCCAGGAAATAAGAATAATAATAGGAACCAATAAAATCAAAACCGTAGAGCGGCGGTTGCGCCATTGAGTGGTGAAATCTGCACGCAATAATGATGATAGAGCGGCGGAAGTTTTAGGTACCATTGTTTCCATTTATAAAAATTTATGCACGAACGTTACGGCCGGTAAGGCCAATAAAAACATCTTCCAACGTAATTTTTCCTTTTCTTGAAACACTTATTACTTCAGGATCATTTTTGTGTTGATCAATAATAGCCTGGGGAGTATCCACTGTTAAAACCCTTCCATGATCCATAATCGCAATCCTGTCGCACACTGCCTCGGCTTCTTCCATTGAGTGCGTTGTAAGTAATACCGCATGACCCTTCTCACGCATACCTTCTATCCGTTCCCAAAGCTGGCGACGCGATTGAGGATCCAGACCTGTTGTGGGTTCGTCAAGCAAAATCAAAACAGGATTGTGAATGGTAGCAATCACAAGTGAAACCCGCTGTTGTTGACCACCGGAGAGCTCACCGTACCGCTTACCGGCAGATGTCTCAAGCTTTATATCCTTTAAAATATCATTTAATTTTTCGGATGAAAGGGGCACGCAATATATGCCTGCATACAACTTAATAATTTCACTTACTTTAAGTTCCGGCTGAAAACTTGTTGACTGCAACTGTACTCCGAGGTTGGCCCTTGCATGAAGTGGATTTTTCTTTGCATCAAACCCTGATATAATTATGGAACCGCTTTGTGGCTTGAGCAAACCTTCAATGGCGCTCAATGTGCTGGTTTTCCCTGCACCATTGGGGCCAAGCAAACCAAATATTTCCCCGGCTTTCACGTCAAAAGAAACATCACAAACTGCTTTAAAAGAATTATACGAAACATTAAGATCATTCACCTGCAATATGGAAGTACCATTTTGAATATCCATGATTTATTTGTTTTATTAAGAAGTAAAATTGATATTCGTAAAATTAAGAATTAATAATGCATACAATAAATTTTGCTTGTATCGACACTATTAATTAACACGACCTGCTGCTATTTGTATGTCACCTGCCTTGAATGTCATAAGTAAATATTTATTTTTTTATGCTAAAAAAAACATGGATAAGATTATATTCAATTTTATTTTTTGCGCTTACGATATTTGCTGCTATTGCATCCTTAAAAGCCGATAATCCGCCTACGGTCGTTAGAGTCAATTCACCAGATACTGTTTTCTCTGCGGAAAGAGCCTATAAGCATTTATTGCAAATTGCTCGTGCGCCGCATGCGGTTGGTACCCGGGAGCACGAACTTGTAAAAAATTATATTATTGCTGCTTGTCAACAAATGGGGCTCGATGCACGCATTCAAAATTCAACTGAACTTGACACGAAAGGGAACACGCTTGTGGCCGTAGGTGTTAATAATATAATAGCCAAAATAAAAGGTACCGAGGCCAGGAAATCAGTGTTGATCACTGCTCACTATGATTCACAACCCAATACTCCCGGAGCCGCCGACGACGGCATGGGTGTCGTGGCAATGCTGGAAACTGCCAGGGCAATTAAGGCTTCAACCGCAATGCCACATGATGTAATACTGGTTTTTACTGATGGAGAAGAGCAGGGGCTGTTTGGCGCAAAAGCTCTTTTAAAAGATTCCGTTTTTGAAAATGTGGGATTTGAAATGAATTGGGATTTCAGAGGGAATAAAGGAACCATACTTACTTACGAAACCAATTCTCACAACGGGTGGCTTATAAGACAATATGCAAAGGGAACCAAATACCCTATTGGTAATTCAATGGGATATGAAATTTCGAAAAGAATGCCTAATAGTGTTGATTTCAGGTATTTCAGAAAAGCGGGTGTAACGGGCTTTACAAATGGGCTTGTGGAAGGTTACAGTAGTTATCACAGCATGACTGATAAGCCGGAAAATCTGGATGTCCGCAGCCTCCAGCAGGCAGGAGACAATATGTTGAGCATGGCTAAGTACGTGGCGAACATGCCTCCATTAGGAAATACAAAGACACCTGACCTTTCTTATTTTAATGTATTTGGCTACTGGTTTGTTTACTATCCCTCCTCTTTGAATTTATACCTGATAGTTGCAGTTACATTAATTTTTGTTCTTATAATGATTACCGGCATCCGTAACGGAAAAATAAAGCCTGCAGGATTTATTGCGGGAGCTGTGGCGCTTCCAGTGTGTATGGCTATTTCCTATTTTGTAAGCTTATTCCTTTTGAAAAGAATCATAAAACACTATCCTTTATATACACACTTTTACGGAAACAATTCTTATAACAGCGAATGGTATTTCCTGTCAATGACCATGCTTTCTTTATTCATTTTTTCAATAGTGTTTCAGTTCATCTCCCGGAAGTGGGAATATTTCTCAAACTTTGCCGGAATACTTTTAATATGCATGGTATGCATGTGGGCAGTTTACATCTACGCTCCCTCTGCAAGCTGGTTGCTGCTTGTTCCCTTACTTTTCTTAACGGGAGGTTATGGATGGATGATGAGGAAAAAGGAAAATATTCTCCAAAAAACAACTGGATATTATTTAATAAATTTCATTTCAACGCTTCCTGCTGTCGTGCTTTTCGTGCCACTCGTATACTTTATGTTTAATTCGTTTGGCCTTAGCAGCGCTATGCCTTTTGTGTGTATCGTAGTCGCCTTAATTTCAGCATTATCATATCCTGTTTTAAATAGTGTTTTTAAAAACTATCGTTGGTTAGTGTCTGTGTTGTCTCTTTTCGGTGTATTTACTTCGTTAGTTTATGCACACCTCAATTCCGGTTTCAACCAGACACATCCTTTACAATCGAACATCAGGTACCGCGTAAATACAACAGATTCATCGGCTGTTTGGCTAAGCAATGATATGGTAACTGATAAGTTTACCCGAATTTTTTTTCCAGACAAAAAAATTGACACAACTGCAAAAAATACAAGAACGTTGATTCACTCTGCCCCGGTAATTTCATTTGATCCGCCTGTTGCAATCATCCAACACGATACAACCTATCAAAATAAAAGGGAAGTCACTTTACTTTGTAAGTCCACAAGAAACAATGTGAATGCTATTGGCATTGTGCTAAACGACAGTACGTTGCAATCCATTTTTAATGTTGAAATAAATAATTCGGAAGTGGTAAGGGAAACAAACAATAGTACGACGAATTTCAACAATATTATTTTTTACGGCCCGCCGGCAGAAGGCATTCTTGTAAAGTTTACATTGAAAGCCAATGCAAAGTTGAGCATCAAAGTATTTGACAGGTCAATGGGGTTGCCGCCGATAAAAGGGCTCACTGAATTTCCACAAGATGTAATTCCATCACCAGGTTTTACCAGCAATATCACCCGCGTAGAACGGAACTTTTTACTATAACAAATAGTTTTTCGTGCCTGCAAATCACACTTAAAGTTCCGTGCGAACATACAAGTAGTGGAATAATTGTAATTTGCCACTGAAAAAATTTTACAAAAAATATCCGGCAAATTTTACTTCAAAATGAAAGGTCAGCACAAATACAGTCTACAACTTAAATGGACAGGGAATACAGGAACCGGCACAACCGATTATCGTTCTTACACTCGCGACCATACTGTATCCGTAGAAAACAAACCTGGTTTATTATGTTCCTCCGACCCGTCTTTTCGGGGAGATAATACCCGGTATAATCCTGAAGAACTATTGGTGGCCTCCTTATCTGGTTGCCACATGCTTTCCTATTTACATCTATGTGCTGTATCGGGCATCGTTGTGGTCGAGTACAGCGATAATGCAACCGGAACAATGGAGCAAACTCCGGACGGTGGTGGTCGTTTTACTGAAGTGACTTTGCACCCACAAATAATAGTGACAAATGAATCAATGATTGAAAAAGCAAATGAATTACACCATAAGGCAAACCAACTTTGTTTCATTGCAAACTCTTGTAATTTTCCTGTTCATCACAAACCAAATTGTATAGTGAGAACACTGAGCAATGATCTATAAGAAGACCCGGCAAACTAAAAATCGCCCTCTCTTAATTCTACTTTTCAATTTTCAATTTTATTAGCTTTGCCGCCTTATGATTTTGAGAACGGAAGCATGGAAGACGTGGAAATTATCTACACCAATCATTTTGGGGGAGCTAACGCAAATGGCGCTAGGTATTATAGATAACATGATGGTGGGTTCTATAAGCTATAAGCATTTGGCAGCGGCTGCATTGGTGAATAGTGTGATGAACATTCCATTTGTATTAGGTATTGGAATTACGATTTCAATATCACAAACGGTTTCAATGGCTCACGGCCGTAAGGACGGACTTAAAGTTTCTCATTTTTTATACAATGGATTTTGGCTATGCACTTTTGTTGCCATTATTATCGCATTATTCCTCAATTTTAGCAGGCCTCTTTTATTTCATCTTGGGCAGGATCATACCGTCGCCGTTTTAGCAGGCCCGTTTTTACAACTTATGGGATGGTCAACCATTCCTATGCTTATGTTTATCTCTTTGAAACAATTTACTGACGGGCTGGAAAGAACAAGAACAGCCATGCTACTTTCAGTTTGTGCATTGCCGGTAAATATTTTTTTAAACTGGCTATTGATCTATGGTAACTGGGGATTTCCAAGATTGGAATTAACAGGTGCCGGAATAGGTACATTAATCACGCGTGTACTTATATTGGTTGTATTTATTATTGTTTTACAAAAACATTCATTCTTCAAAAAATATATTGCGGTAAGACGAAGGCAATGGATATTGAAGACACAAACAATCAAAGAATTACTACACATTGGAATACCAACCAGCCTGCAGGTGGGTTTAGAGTCTGGCGCTTTTGCAGTATCGGCGATCATAATTGGTACACTAGGAGCAGTACAATTAGCATCCCACCAAATAGCGATTAGTTGCGCTTCTGTCACATTCATGGTGTCGTGGGGACTGGCACAGGGTGGCTCTATAAGAGTAAGCAATGCCTGGGGAAGAAATAGCTGGAAGGATATTGGTAATATTGGAAAGAGTACAATAATCAGTGGATTGGCGTACGGAATTTTTTGCGCCATATGTTTTATTTGTTTCAGGAATATTATACCACGCGCTTTTAACGGCAATCCAGGTGTGTTGGCACTATCAGCCATATTAATGTTGTACGCTGCCATCTTTCAAATCTCCGATTCAACACAGGCAATTGGCGCCGGATTGTTAAGGGGAATTAAAGATGTGCGTGTTCCGACCTGGTATATAGCAGCAGCCTACTGGCTAATTGGTATTCCTCTTGGATGTATTATGGCCTTTGCGTTTAAGATGGGCGCAGTGGGAATGTGGATCGGCTTCGTAGGCGGTCTTACTTTTTCATCCCTATTTTTAAATAGAAGATTCTTTAAAATGCTGGGCAAAAAAATAGAACCTAAGCCCTTGTTTCCGGTAAAACAGTAAATGAACCAACCATACATATTCACTTTTCGTTGCCGCACTTATTTATGTAATTGCCGTGGAATGTGTTGCTAAAACGAGAATTCTCTTTCTGAAAAAGAACCGGAAAGTAGAACCTTCCTGAAAAATCACCCTCCTAAAAAAAATTATTTTTAATCCCTAAAGGGGTAAACGACAGTTTAGTTGTTATAATAAAAAGATGACTTGACAGCTGTATGTTTTAAACCGGGATATCAAACCGTAAGAATGGAATTAAACGAAGAAGGGATCGTTGCCTTGCTTGCAAAACGGGACGAGAGAATTTTCGAACAGGTTTTTAAAACCCACTTTAAGAACCTGCATGCCTATGCTTTCACTATTCTTAAAGATGAAATGGTCGCCGAAGAACTTGTACAAAATATTTTTTTTAAAATATGGGAACGACCGGAAAAGCTTTCTATATCCGGATCAATTGCCGCTTACCTGTACCGGGCCGTTCATAATGAATGTCTAAATCACTTAAAACACCTGAAGGTGCGTTCCAAATATCAACTACACGCGGCATATCAAATGAAAAATGAGACTGATAGCGCCTCTAAAAAAATACTATTGAAAGAGCTGGAAGCGAAGCTTCACCGGGCGTTGCAGGAACTTCCGGAACAATGCAGAACCATTTTCCAGTTAAGCCGCTTTGAAGAATTGAAATACCGTGAGATTGCGGACAGGCTAGAGATTTCTCCTAAAACTGTAGAAAATCAAATGGGGAAAGCATTGAAATTATTAAGAATGAAACTGATAGACTTTTTGCCCCTTACCATTTTCTTATTGCTAATTTTTAAATAGACAGATTGAAAGAAAAATTCTACCATATTGATGATGAGTTGCTGGTGAAATACCTGTTGGGTGAATCTACCGTTGATGAAAATATCGCGGTAGAACAATGGATTAATAAAGATGAGATCAATCAAAAATATTATAACGATTTTAAAACAATCTGGGAAGAGAGCAAGCAGTTTGCATATAAAAGTACGGTTGATGAAGAAGCATCATGGCAGCGCTTTCGTAGTCGCATTCAAGCCGTTCCAACTAACAAGGCGGAGGTAAAGTCTATTAACACATTTTCATGGATTAAGATCGCGGCCATGATCGTGATTATTGCAGGAGCAGTCGTTCTCGGCTATAAAATTTTTAGCAACAAAGAAATAAAAACACTGGCTGTTCAATCACAAAGCAAAGTTGTTACAGACACTTTGCCCGATCGCTCAATAATTACATTAAATAAAAATTCTTCTATTTCTTATCCGGCAAAGTTTAACGGAGGCACAAGGCCGATCACTTTACAAGGCGAAGCCTTTTTTAAGGTGACTCCCAACAAATCAAAGCCTTTCATTGTCCATGTAAATGATGTAACTGTAAAAGTGGTTGGTACCTCCTTCAATATAAAAAGTATAAACGGAAATACAGAAGTAATTGTAGAAACGGGCATCGTGCAGGTTATAAAGAATGACAATACAGTCGAGTTGCACCCGGAAGAAAGAATTCTTGTAAAAAAAGATGACAGTATTTTGGCAAAAGAAAATGAAACAGGGACGTTGTACAACTATTACCGAACTAAAGAATTTGAATGTGACAATACGCCTTTATGGAAGCTGGTAGAAGTCTTAAACCAGGCTTACGATGTAAACATAGTTATACAAAGAAAAGAATTGCGAAACCTCCCGATAACCACCACTTTCAACAATGAATCCCTGGATAATATCCTGGAGATTATTCGGCAAACATTTAATATTTCTGTTGCCAAAACAGGAAGCCAAATCATCTTGAAATAAAAATAATAAAACTCTTTACGATGTTTTTAAAAAGAACAATAGCCATACTTATTTTATCAACCCTTTATAATTTTCCCGGGCAGGCACAAAATATTCTCTACAGAAATATTTCTTTTGAAGTAAATGCTCAGCGACTTGATAATGTGCTGGAGATAATAAGCAATAAAGGAGACTTTTATTTTTCCTACAACTCAAATATTTTAAAAAGAGACAGCCTTGTTACGTTGACTGTTAACAATAAAACAATTAAGCAAGTGTTGGATTATATTTTTAGTGATGGCCACGAATTTGTAGAAAGTGGAAAATATATTATCCTTAGAAGAGCACCTATAAAAGTTTCGCTAATTACAAATAAGGCAGTTACGGAAGATAAAATTTATACAGTCAGTGGTTATGTTTTAGACGATGAATCCGGTGAGAAACTGAGTGATGCAAGTATCTACGAAAAGAGGTTACTGGCTTCGGCACTCACAGATGAAAAAGGCTTTTTCAAAATAAAACTGAAGAGTAAAAATAAAACCGCAGAGTTAACAGTGAGCAAAGAATTTTACCAGGACACGACTGTTGTAATTCAGCCGAAGTTTAATCAACAACTTACTATAACCATTATGCCGGTCGACGATCACGTGTCGATGATAACGGTAGGTCCGGGCGATCTTTATGCCCCGGATTCTCTAAAGCTTAGTATAGAAACAGACTCCCTCATTACCGAATATCTTTATGTAAAAAGAGATTCTGTAAAGCTTGAGAAGACCGCAGCAGGTAAGTTCCTTCTTTCATCCAAACAAAAAATACAAAGTCTTAATCTTAAAAAGTTTTTTACAGAAAGGCCGTTCCAGTTTTCTGTTACTCCCGGGCTCAGTACCCATGGGAAATTGAGCCCGCAAATTGTAAATAATTTTTCGCTAAATATGTTTGGCGGATACTCAGGTGGACTTAATGGTGTTGAACTTGGCGGGTTATTTAACCTCGATAAAAAAAATGTTCAATACTTCCAGGCAGCGGGATTATTTAATCTTGTTGGAGGAAATGTTACCGGGGTACAGTTGGCCGGAATTAACAATACTGTAATTAATAACCTTAACGGATTCCAGGCAGCCGGTATAAATAATTATGTGAAAGGGAAAGTACAAGGTGTGCAAATAGCAGGCATTAACAACCATACTTCCGATACAGTGAAAGGTGTTCAAATAGCCGGCATTGGAAATTTTGCAAATAGAAAAATGAACGGGCTTCAAATTGCAGGCATTGGAAATGTCGGCCGCAGAGATATTAATGGCGTCCAAATAGCTGGTATTTTTAACTACGCAAAACGGCTGCATGGATTGCAAATTGGCCTTATAAATGTTTCTGACACTTCTGATGGATACAGCATTGGCTTATTAAATTTTGTCGCCAAAGGATACCATAAAATTTCAGCGTATGGTAATGAAGTAATGAATACAAACGTCACTTTAAAAACGGGAAATTCAAAACTATACAGTATGCTGATGGGTGGCATGAACCTCAGTGATTCTTCTAAAATATATTCCTTTGGTTTTGGCCTTGGTCATGATATTATTTTTTCAAAAGCGTTTTCCGTATCAACTGAATTGTCTTCCCAATATTTATATCTTGGGGACTGGAGCTATACTAATTTGCTGAATAAATTTTCACTCAATTTCAATCTTCATCTTAATAAATATATAAGCCTTTTTGCCGGCCCATCTTTTAATGTGTATTATAGCAATCAGACCAGCTCGATCAAAGGATACAAAATAAATATTCCTTCTGCGAGCTATCACACCTACAATTTTTCAAACAATGTGAATGGGTGGATCGGTTGGAATGCAGGTATAACACTTTTCTAAATATTTTTTATAAAATAGGGGTATCTCTTCCTTTAGTTGTTATTAAGATAGAACAGGGTTTTATCTCCTGTTATAAGTAAAACATATAAAAGATTATTCAAAAATTTATCAAATCCCTAAAATGAAAAAATTAAGTATTGTATTGCTTTCTATGGCAATAACAGCAGGTTTTATCTCGTGTAAAAAAGTAATAGGCGATGGCCCTCTCGTCACCGAAAACAGGACGACCGGCAATTTTAATTCTGTGGCATCGGCAATTTCTGCGGACGTGTATTACAAGCAGGATCCTGTGTATAAAGTTGAAATAAGAGCACAGCAAAATGTGCTGAATGTGCTTGAAACAAACATTGTGAATAATGAACTTGTTATCAAATTCAGAAATGGCGTACAGGTAAAAACTCACGAAACAATTATCGTAAATATTAGCTCACCAACTATAGATGGATTGCGACTGAGCGGTTCGGGAAATCTTGTCGCTTCAGATTCGATAGTTACCACCGGAATGAATTTTACATTGAGCGGCTCCGGAAATATCACCGTCAATAAACTTAAAGCAACAACCGTTGATGCCAATATAAGCGGATCGGGAAATATAGCTATTGCGAATGGAGCGGCCAATACCGAGAAGTTGAGGATCAGTGGCAGCGGTAATATCGATGCGCTAAATGTTTTGGCCGCGGATGTAACCACCACCACAAGTGGCTCAGGTGAAATGCAAGTCAATGCTTCGCAAAACCTTGATGTGACCATTTCGGGGAGCGGTTCTGTTTTCTATACAGGCAACCCAATAATTAATTCCCATATTTCAGGATCAGGGAAAATAATTCACAAATAATAAAGTTGAAAAACCTTCCTGTTCCAGGCATCTCTCCGGAGGTGCCTTTTTATTGCGACAATATTAAATTTCCATCGTTTTACAGTTTTTGGTTTGCAATTTCCGGAATGCTAATTTTAGTAAAAGAAAATTCTCGCCATAAAAAATTGCACATGAGTAAAGATCAAACAAAAGACCTGCTGAAATTTTTAAAGCCATTTGACAAAAATATCCAAGAGATCGTTTTTTGGTTGAGGGAATTTATTTGGGATTTATATCCTCAAACAAATGAATTGATTTATGATAATTATAATGCATTGGCATTCGGATGGTCCCCAACTGAAAAGGTTGGTCACATATTTTGTGGTATAGCGCTTTACAGAACAAATAAGAATATTCATTTTAGTTTTTATTGGGGAAGCGAAATTTCCGATCCCAAAAAAATACTAATCGGCGAAGGAAAACAATACAGGTATATTTTGGTAAAAAATATAAGAGACTTTCCAAAAGCCTATATTAAAAAACTTTTGAAAAATGCATACAATAATTCTTTACTAAAAGTGAAGGATAAAAATCAACTTGTACAGGGCATGACAAAAACTAAAAGTATTTCGGCTAAAAAAAGAGAACTTAAGAAGAAGGTATAATTTTAAACTATGGAATTCGATTGCATTGTTATAGGCAAAGGATTAATGGGTTCTGCTGCCGCAAAATATTTGAGTAAGTCTGTAAAAAGAGTTGCCGTAGTTGGTCCCGGCGAACCTTCGGATACACAACAGGGTATTGTCTTTTCAAGCCACTATGATCAGGCCCGAATTCAGAGAATTATTGGAACTGATGCAGCATGGACGTTACTTAACCAGCAGTCTGCGGCTGAATATCCATCATTGCAAAAAGAAAGCGGTATAACCTTCCATACACCGGCAGGATGTTTATATGTCAATCCACAAGGAAGTGATTTTTATCTCGAACAGGTTGATCAACTCGGCAGAAGATTTAATGCCAGGTATCAATTTTTTGAAAACGGAAGGAGATTGAACGAAGCATTCCCTGAATTCCATTTCCCCGGAATATCAAAAGGAATATTTGAAGATGGCCCTTCCGGATATATTAACCCAAGGCTGTTGGTGGAAGCCCAATTAAAAATATTTGAAAATAATAATGGAACCATTATAGATGAGATTGCCCGGGAAGTGATTCATGAAAGTGATTGCATAAAAATTATAACGACTGAAGGAAACATTTTCAAATGCAGGAAAGTATTAATAGCCGCAGGCGCATTCACCAATTCACTTAATCTCTTAGAAAAAAAATTAGATTTTAAATTAAAAAGCGAAACAACCATTTGGGCAAAAGTGAGTCAGGAAGAAGCTATGCGGCTGAACAAATTACCTTCACTGCTTTATGAAATCGACACCCCAGAAATTCAAAACATCTATTTGATACAACCGGTTAAATATCCTGATCGTAATTATTATTTAAAGTTGGGAGCCAATATGCCTGGCGATATTTACTTTGAAAGTTTGGAAGAGATTCAAAATTGGTTTCGCAAAGCCGACAATAATGCGAATCAAAAAATATTGCAACAGTTACTAATGACACTCTTACCACAAATGAAGGCTGAAGAATTCACAACAAGAAAATGTATTATAACCCGCACGCCACATGGCAAACCCTATATTGGTGCATTAGATAAGAAAGGATTATTTGTTGCTTCCGGTGGTAATGGCTACGGAGCCATGTGCTCGGATGCATTGGGGAAAATCGCTGCAAACCTGTTGATTGAAAATAGTTTCCCCGTCGAATATGATGAAAAGGATTTTTTACCCCTTTATCAAACGAATGCTTCCCCATCTAAAAAGGAGGCTGAACTCACTTAACGGCTATTATTTCAAGAACCTGATAATACGATCTGTGTTATTTTCCGTTTTGATGCAAGATGCAAAAAAGCTGCCCCGGTCTGAGGCAGCTTTATTTTCATTTGGGTTGAGGGTTTATTTTTAATTATCTCCAGTCTTCACACGGTTTTGTTCATCAGATGCGCCACCTGTTTTTCTGCGCTGTTGGTTTTTAATCGGCTTTCCAAAACGGTAGCTAAAGGTTAAAGATGCTGCCCTGCTGTCGCGTGTATTTTTTATGTACACATCAATATCCTGGTACTTAACATAACCACTGAAATTCTGGGTCTTGAATATATCTCTTATACTTAGTTTCACTGTTCCCTTATTTTTAAGGACCTGTTTTGCAACCCCTGCGTCCATGCGCCACATAGGGTTCACCACTATCTGGCCTTCGATTCCTTGTGAGCGGTAGAAGCCACTCAGCTCTGCGCTCCAGCCTTTTTTGAATTTAAACTGGTTATTTACATTTGAGAAGAAGGTGATGTTACTCACATTTAAATAATCACCATTGAGATCGCCCTTGTAATTATCATGAACTACGTTGCTGTAAATATTTGTAGAGAAAAATTTCGTCACTGGAAAGTTAGCACTAACGGCCAATCCGTAATTTGTTTTAGACGCTATGTTATCTTTAGTTTGAAAAGTTTTTCTTTCGCTGGTTATCTGTTTTAATACATCAGAAATTGCATTGTTTGTTTTACTATAATTAATTGTAGTGGTTAAAAATCCATTGTATGTATGCGACAACTCTATGTTATCAGTAAACTGCGGTTGAAGTAAAGTATTTCCAACCTCGTAAGTATACTGATCAAGAAAATAATAAAACGGGTTTAGATCCTGGTATGCGGGGCGGTCTATTCTCCGTCCATAATTTAGAGAGAATGTATTTTTCTTATTTGCTTCAAAACTAAGATAGGCAGTAGGGAAAAGGTTCACATAATTTTTTGTAAATGAAGAATCGGGCCTTGTCGCATTACCTACCTGGTGGCCTTGCGCATTGGTATTTTCTGCACGTACACCAACTTGCATTCCCCATTTTTTTATTTGACGGCTGTAATTTAAATAGCCAGCGTTAATATTTTCTTTATAAATAAAATGGTTGGTTTTGCCTTCGTCTGTTTCATATCCCGTTGATATTTTATTCTGATATAAGGCATCATTGTCGGTAGTTACATAGCTGCTTTTTAAACCTGCTTCTAGCTTTGCAGATTTTTTAAGCGGAAAAACAAAATCAGTTTTTGCTGAATAGATGTGTACTGTCGAAGGCAGTGTTCCCATCAATTGACTGGCGGGCCTTAATGGAGAATAGTCAGGATTTAGGAAACTGTTGTCAAACAACTGATCCGAAGTTTGATAATAAGTTAGATAATCCATGTCTATGGTAAATTCTTTTCCTGTTGTATCAAACTCGTGGCGGAAGTTAAAATTTGCGGAAAAATTATTTGATCTTCTTTTCTGTGTACTTACCGCCTTTGTAATTGAGTCGGTTATATCTTCTGCATTCTTTAAAAAAGTAGTGTTGTCACCGGTGTTTCCACCGGGGTTTATATAGCCGGAAAAAACAACACCAAGTGTAGTCTTTTTGCTTGCATAAAAGTCCATACCCGCTTTCAGGTTTTGAAAAGTAGAATTATGATTCATCAAAGATTGCTGATCAAAAATTGTCTCCAACTCTTTTGTAGCCACATTCCTGAATTTTCTTTGCAGCGTTAAGTCATTGTATCCCTGCCAGTACGAATAACCATAATTTCCAAAAAGGTTGACCTTTCCGGTCCGGTAGTTCAGGTTAAGACTATTATTTGTCCGTGTGAACTTACTCTGAATAATGCTTGCACTGGCGCTCCCGTTAAATCCTTTCATTTTATTTTTCTTCGTCTTAATGTTTATCACCCCGGAATTACCTGAAGCATCATACTTCGCCGAAGGGTTCGTCATTATTTCTATTTGATCAATAGAAGATGAAGGCATGTTTTTTAAAAGATTGGCGAGTTCCTGCCCGCTCAGGTAAGCCGGCTTCCCATCCATCATTATCATCACGCCCTGCTTTCCCTTCAGGCTTATATTCCCATCTTTATCTACCGTAACACCCGGTGCCTTTTCGAGTACCTCAAGAGCTGTTGTTCCCGCATTTGTTACAGATGCATCCACATTAATAACGGTGCGGTCAATTTTCCTTTCGATAAAAGGTTTCTTTATTACAGCACTTACGTTAACTGCCTCAAGCGTTTTTGCACTATTTTTTAATTGTAAGTTTCCTGCCGAAACAGGGATAATGTTATTAACCTCTAACGATTTGCTATATGTTTTTAAATGACCAGTTGAGGTTGCCAAAAGGTAATAATTTCCAAAGGCGACATGCTCAAATGAAAAGTTTCCTTTTTTATCAGTAAGATTTATTTTAACCAGCGAAGAGTCATTTGCTTTAAATAATGAAACTGTTGCAGCATCAATAATTTTTTGATCACCTCCGTCGGTAATTGTTCCTGTTATACTACCCTCTCCTGTGCTTTGAGCAATTAAAAATTTTGATATCATTAAAAAAATAAGGGTAAAAAGAGTTGATCTGGTCATGGTTGAAATTTTTATTACTATGTTTTAAATATTACAGCACAAAACTAAGTACTTTGCAAAGCATAGTACATAATTATACATGGAAGGCATTATTGCTGTGTGAATGGTTAATTTATTTTTTTGGTGGGACGCTGTAGTGGAAGAAA
>JBBSBD010000032.1:0-35582 GCA_038251675.1 Chitinophagales bacterium
CAGGTAAGTTTCCGGCATTCCATTTTATTTGATAAGACCCTGCGGCTTTCATTTCATCTTCCAGTATTTTTATTTGCGATCCATCCACATTGTATATAATAATTTTTACCGGGGCCTTTTCAGCAATATCATATCTTATTATTGTGCTATTAGAAAATGGATTGGGAACATTTTGATAAACAAAGGCTTTATTTATTCTAAACTCAAAGTTGATAATTCTTGAGTAGGCGGATTTCCCATCAGCATCAATAATTTTCAGGCGATAGTAATTTACACCTCTTGCGGGCAGGTTGTCACTAAAAGAATAATCATTTGTGGCTGATGTATTTCCTGATGATTGTACCGATCCGATTTTAACCCAGTTATTTCCAGTCATTCTCTCAATATCAAAGCCGGTAACATTTGTCTCATTGGCCGTTTGCCATCTTAAATTGACTTTTTCGTTTTTTATCTGCCCATCAAAGCTCAGCAAATTTAGCGGCAAGGTGCTCAGGTAAGTTGCAACGGCAAAATCCGAAAATTTAGAAAATCCGGTAGCCGTTAAAATGTTACCTGCCCGGGTAGTTGGATATGCGATCCAAAGCCCTGATTGATCGGAGCGCTTCACTATATAAGCCTTGTCTGGAGATACAATGCCTAAACCTGTTATGTCCAAAGAGATATCATAATTCGCCTTTAGTGAGTCGTTGCCGGTATACGTAATTGTTGAATATTGAGGATATATAAAATTGGGTGAAGATATAGTTCCGTCGTTCGATGTGGCAGTTGTATTTGGGTAAAACGCATTCACCGGTGGTAAATTTGAGCTACCCTGGAATTTGATAATGCCCCCCGCTGCATTTCCTATGGTATTAAATTTCACTTTAGTATTAAAGGGGCCGGTCGCAACCTGGGCAGGAGTAGTTATAGTTGTGGTGGTATATAAAGATGCATTTTGATTTATGACATTTACATTATCAATAAAAAGATCATTTCCAACTGCAGAGGTTGCTTTAAATGCAATCAGCACATTTGGCATTGCGGCATAAGCTGAAAGATCCACAGCCTCATGCCTCCAACTAGTGGCCGAAGCCGGTGTAAACTCAAGCATTGCAGGATCATTACCTAAAGTAGACAGCCGGGTAGTGTAAGATTTATTATACAATACAGGAGCAACCTGGAAAGTTACACCTCCGTCAGTAGATACCACTACTTCAAGCCTATCATTTTGGTTGCTAAAAGACCGGTATGCAACATAGAAATCCACCATTGGTTTGACATTAGAAGTGAAATCAAATAAGGGCGATTCCAAATAAAGTACTTTCCCAAATGACGTATTAAAAAACCTTGCACGTGCAGCATTATCATTATTACTTCCTGCCGGATTTGTCGCCTTTATTATGTCCCAGTTCGCAGTACCCGCAAGGGTCCAGGCAGAAGGATTAGAAAAATTTTCAAAGAAAGGGAATGCAGTTATTGGTTGCTGAACAGTTAACGTGTAAGTAACAGTATCATTGGCAGTATGTATGTCTCCGGGTAATGCAGAGAAAACTTTTAGGATGTACGTTCCCGCCGCAGGTGGATTGTAGGTGAAAGAAACGGTTGTGGTGGCGCCCGGCGCAATACTTGCGCCGGTGCTCGCACCCGTTAATACTGCACCATTATTAACAGTATATTTTACAGGTAACCCTGCAGCAAGAGTGTTAGAACCGGCATTGCGGACCGTATCAACAATGGTAACATTGGTGCCCGGAGTAACTATTCCCGACGGAGTAACTTTGATTCCTTTGCTTGAAGCATCGTTCGTTAACAGAGACCCGGCAGAAACATCATCAAGGTAAACACCGCTGCCCATATTATCAGTATGCTTAAAAGCAATGTATATATTTTGTCCCGCAAAGGCACTTAAGGAGTAGCTGAATTGGACCCATCCTCCACTCAGAAGTGTTGATATGTCGATATTTCCTATGCTATTTGTGAAACTTGCGTTCTGGCTATTTGTTGTGGAAACTAAAATCTCCAGGTTATCCGGAGGGTACGCCTGAGTAAATTGGTTTTTAAGCCAAAAAGTTACGTTATCGCCGCTTTGAATGGAAAAAATCTGGGGTGTTTTTAACCAATCTTCTCCTGGACCGGTAGCTTCATAATTTATAAATGCAGAAATGCTGCCACTGTGAGCTTCATCTGTGGAACTTACCCAACCTATAGGGCCTTGCACATTCGTTATTGTCCACCCGGGGGGAGGAAAAGCATTTCCTTCAAAACCTTCATTTAATTGTTGGGCACTAATAGTTTGAAAACAGAAAATACCAACAATACAAAAAAATACGAGTTGATTTTTTTTCATTAAAAGAATTTAGTGTTCACACGGTGAATTACGTTTATTTACCTATAAAAGTTTGATTTTTTTCCAGGATAGAAAAAAGGCTGGAATATATTAATTTTTCAAAAGTAAGCTGAAAAGGGTTTGTAAAGATAAAAACAAAATTTAAATGTGAAACTATTATAGGCAGGAAATTAAAAATATTATCGGAACAATCATAAAATCTCAATCACCATAGAACTTGCCCCGCCGCCACCGTTACAAATTGCGGCAGCTCCTATCTTGCCATTGTTTTGTTTGAGTACGTTTATAAGGGTAACGAGAATCCTTGCACCGCTGGCCCCCAAAGGATGTCCCAGAGCAACAGCACCTCCATTTACATTGACCTTAGAGGGAGAGAGTTCCATTTTTCGGCTATTTGCAATACCCACTACACTGAAGGCTTCATTGAGTTCAAAAAAATCAATTTGATCCATTTTCAATCCTGCTTTTTTTACAGCCAGCGGCAAAGCCAACGATGGTGTGGTCGTAAACCATTCCGGTGCCTGCTCAGCGTCTGCGTAGCTTATTATTTTTGCGATTGGCTTTACTTTCAAGTCTTCAGCTTTTTCTTTACTCATTAAAACTACTGCGGCCGCACCATCATTGATCGTGCTGGCATTTGCTGCTGTAACGCTTCCTCCTTTTTCAAATGGAGAATTCAATTGAGAAATTTTATCAAAGTTTACATTGAATGGCTCTTCATCCTGAAGCATTAATATGGGTTCACCTTTTCTTTGCGGTATCTCCACTCCCACAATTTCGTCAGTAAATTTTCCTTCATTCACCGCAGCCTGGCTCCGTTTATAGCTTTCGATTGCAAACGCATCCTGGTCCTGTCGGCTAATGTGGCATTCCTTTGCGCATAATTCCGCTGCATTGCCCATCGCATAATCTTTATAAACATCGGTCAGGCCATCTTTTGCAAGGCCATCTATCAATTGTGAATTCCCATATTTATTTCCCCAACGCAACGAAGGAGCATAGAATGGTGCGCTACTCATGTTTTCCATACCACCGGCGATTATTACTTCGGCATCTCCCAGCAGAATACTTTGTGCTCCATTTATTATTGCTTTCATGCCGCTGGCGCAAACTTTGTTTACAGTTGTACAGCATACATTTTCTGGTAGCCCAGCAAACATCGCTGCCTGTCTTGCCGGCGCCTGCCCGAGGTTTGCCTGCAATACACAACCCATATACACTTCCTGAACGTCTTCTGGCTTTATTCCTGCCTTCCCCATAGCTCCTTTAATAGCAATTGAACCTAGCTTCGTAGCGGAAATATCTTTGAGAGTACCACCGAAACTACCTATTGGCGTTCGCACTGCTGATATAATGTAAACTTCTTTTTTGTCCATAATGAAATTTGAATTGCAAAGATAACAAAGAGAAAACCGCTCCCATGATCATCATCACGCGAAAGGTTATAAAATAATTTTTCAATATAATAAAATCATAAATCCCTTTTAATTTTCGCCTTTTTTCTTAATGATTTCACACAAATAATTACACCATAACACTCCGATTATGATAAATTATTGAATTGTAATAGTGTTCCTGCATTTGATATTTTATATTTTAAATTCTGTGCTAATTGAAGTTATTTTACATAATTTAAATCGCAAATTAAAAAACTATGAAAGTGATTGAAACGAAAAAGTTCATAACAATTATGATAATTACCGCAGTTATACTTTCCCTGATTGGAATCATTTCTTTACAGTATAGATTGTAATTGGGTCGATAAACATCGGCATAGCATTCGCTTTCCCTTAAGGAATATTTTGCGATCTTTCGCAAAATAAATTTATTCTTTTTGAAGCCTGTTATTAGGACCAATAAATGATTTTTGAAATTACCATTCTAAACAAGTTCGACTTAGCATGATAGCACCTGAAACTATACAACAAATTGTAAGCAGGATTGACATCATTGAGATTCTAAGCTCTTTTGTGAAACTAAAAAAAAGGGGGCAAAATTATTTAGGATTATGCCCTTTTCATAATGAGAAAACACCATCCTTTACGGTATCTCCTTCTAAAGAAATATATAAATGTTTTGGTTGTGGCAGAAGCGGTAATGCAATAGGTTTCCTGATGGAGCACGAGAAATATAGTTATGTTGAAGCACTAAAATGGCTTGCCGCAAAATACAACGTTCAAATAGAAGAAACTGAGACAAGCCCTGAGTTCAAAGAACAACAACAAATAAGCGATAGCCTTTACATCATAAATAAATTTGCTCAAAAATTTTTTAGCGAAACTCTATTTGAAACTGAAGAAGGAAGAAATATTGGATTAGGATATTTGAAGGAACGGGGATATCGCGAAGAGATCATTAAAAAATTTGAAATAGGATACAATCCCGAAGCCAGAGATACTTTTTCGAAATCGGCAATTACCGCAAAGTTCAACGAAGATTTTTTGCAAAAATCAGGGCTTGCTGTCTTGAGAGATAACGGACTGCAGGACAATTACCGGGGGCGCATTATTTTCCCGGTACATAATCATTCAGGAAAAATTTCGGGCTTTGGAGCGAGACTCATTAGAAAAAATGATAAAGCACCAAAGTACATAAACACGCCTGAAAATGAAATTTATGTAAAAAGTAAAATATTATATGGCTCATGGTTCGCGAGACAGGCCATTGACAAAGCAGACGAATGTTATTTAGTGGAAGGCTATACCGATGTGCTTGCTCTACACCAGGCTGGTATTGAAAATGTTGTTGCAAGTGGCGGTACCTCGCTAACACAGGATCAATTGAGGCTGATAAAAAAATACACCAAAAATCTTACGATACTATATGATGGTGACAGCGCCGGTATAAAAGCAGCCTTGCGTGGCCTCGATCTTGCTCTCGAGGAAGGCTTGAACGTAATGTTAGTTTTATTGCCAAACCAGGAAGATCCTGACAGCTTTATTGCTAAAATGGGAGCAGGTCCATTTATTTCATTTATACGTGAAAACAAAAAAGACTTCATAATATTTCAGTTGGAACATTCCTTAAAAGATGCGGGAGATGACACCACCAAAAGGTCGCAGGTTGTAAACAAAATAGCTGAGACAATTTCAAAAATCAATAAGGCCGAAGATTTTACAAAGCAGCAGGATTACATTCGCAAAACTGCAGAGGTATTAAAGATTGATGAAACGGGCTTACACACACTTGTAAATAAATACATAAGAGAGAAATTCTCAAAAGATGAAAAACGCTTTTTTGCTGACGACAGAAATTCTCAGAATTTCAATACATCTTCTCCGGAAATAGATGAGAACCTCGACGCCCTCGACTTATTGAGTAAAGATGAGACTAATGAAAGAGCCGTCGTACGATGCTTGCTTGAATTTGGTCTCAAAGAGTGGGAAGCTGGCAAGACCGTTGCGAACTACCTGCTTTATGAAATGATTGACGAGGAAATGATCGGCAATCCTTCTCTGCAAAAAATTATCGACACTTATAAAATCTGGTACGAAGAAAATCTATCACCAGGGATAAAGACTTTTCTTTACAGCGACGACCCTGAAATGACCAAAACCGTCCTCTCAATCATAGAGTTTCCCTATGACATAAGCCCAGGATGGATGAAGAATTACGAAATGCCCGTGCCTACGAGAGAGGATAACTATAAAAGTGAAATTATCTCCACGCTAAGTTATCTTGAACTAAAAAAAATAAAAAAACTCATAAGTCAAAATGAAAAGGAACTTGAGCAAGCGACTTCTGCAGAACGGCAAATTCTTTTAATTCAAACACATAGTCATTTAAAAAATATGGAAATCAAAATAACGAATGAAATGGGTATGGTGATACTAAAATAAAAATGGGACGATGTAATCACTTACATGTCATCCCATTTCTATTTTCTAAGAAACTATTAAAATCAATACGCTGCAGTTTCAACGATTTTTCTTCCTGCAGAGGATTTAATCTTCAATGAAGATGAAGAATTTGATACACCCTCAAAACACTCACTTTTAGTGAATCGAAGTGCACTCCAAACATAATCCAATCCTACCTTTTCACCAGATTCGAAACCTTCCTTTGTAAGATATTCCCACGTGCAATCCCTGTTAAGATCACTAGTAATTTTAGAAGTGGCTTTAGGAAATGCGACCCATAATTTGCTTTCGGCATGCAAAGCCGGGCAAACTTCAGAGAGAATTTTATGCAACTGTTTTGAGTTTAAAGCAAAAACAAGTGCAAAATCAATCTTCCGGGTTTTTAAAAGTGGAGTAACATTTTTGGAGAATGAAAGCTTTGAAAATTGTTTCTCGATTGTAGAAGGAAGGCCTTGTATTAAGAGATTTTTTTCATCCTCTAATTGCAATTTTTCAAACAACGTTTGAGACATAAGCGAAGCAATATTTTAAGATTAAAAATACGTCCATAAAGCACCACATACCTTGTAATCATTGGGGCTGGACAACTAAATTATTTAAGAATGTGGCGAAGACAGCGGCAAAATTACGAAAATTATTGCTTAAAACCTATAAAAAAACCCTGTTGTTAAAACAGGGGATCGATTAAAAATATATTTTATACTATTATTTCGAATTTACAGGCTTATAATAACCAAGCGCCTCGTTCATGTACCCTTGTATCTTTTCAATCCTTTTTGAATCGAGCGGATGGTCACTTAATATTTCGGGAGTAGACGAACCACTGTTTAATGCAGCCATTCTTTCCCAAAACGGAACTGCTTCTCTCGGATTATATCCCGCCATCGCCGCAAAAATAAGCCCATAATGATCTGCTTCATATTCCTGGTTCCGCGAGTTGGGTAACAAGACACCTATTTGCGCTCCGGGCGCATAAATACTTTTAAATATATTATTTGCCTGTGCATTCCCCGAAGTAAATATATCGCCCGTCAGGCCTATCCCCTGTGCCAGCAGAGCCTGACTCATTCTCTCCTGCCCATGATGGGCCACAGCGTGCGTAATCTCATGCCCCATTACAATAGCAAGTGCGGCTTCATTTTGTGCAACAGGTAAAAGCCCTGTGTACACAACCACTTTACCACCGGGCATACACCACGCATTTACTTCCTTATTATCTATAAGGTTAAACTCCCAGTTGTAGCCCGCCAATTCACTTGACAAACCTTTATCGCTATAATATTTTGTGATGGCCGCAGCAATCCTGCTGCCGACACGCTTGACCATTTCTGCATCTTTGCTTGCGGAACTGCCTACAACCTTATTCTGGGAGAGAAAAGATTGGTATTGCGAAACTGCTTCCTGCTGCAGAGTAGATTCTGAAACTAATGATAGCTGATTGCGTCCTGTAATTGCATTCGTTGTGCATCCGGTAATAAAAAGGCCAAAACTTATAAGAAGTATAGATAGATTTCTCATGTTGAAAATAATTTTATAATACGATAAATATTTATCTCGCAACTTTGATAAACAATAGGTGTACCAAGTTTAACCCGACGTATGTGAAGGAGATGTAAAAATGTAAATAAAAGGTTGCAGGCTAAAAAGGTAAAACTGTGAAAGTTATGATTTCCTTCTGGATTTTTTTCGGTCCCTGTATTTTAGAATTGGGACACGGCTTTCACTGCCATTAAGAAGGCGGCTTATATTTTTCTGGTGTGTTAGTATAACCAGCGCTGCTACTGCGACAGCAAATACTCTATAAAAAACTTCCTTTTCATTGTATATCCACAACACGCAGATCGGCAAAGCCACCCCCGCTAGAATAGAACTGAGAGATACATACCTGGTTAGGAATAAAACCAGTAGGAAAACTCCTACGCAGCTTACCGCTACAATTGGCTGCATAGCCAGTAACATTCCAAATAAGGTAGCCACACCTTTACCTCCTCTAAATTGAGCCCATATTGGGTAAATATGCCCCACTACTGCCGCCAGACCCAGGCCAATCATCAGATTGGTTCGGTCAAGTTCATTTGTAAGATAATAAGGTAGAAGATTATACAAAGCCACAGCCAGAATTCCTTTTAACATGTCACCTGCCATAACTATAGTGCCGAATTTGGAGCCCAACACCCTAAATGTATTGGTAGCTCCCATATTACCACTGCCATACTCACGTATATCAATATCAAAAAAAGATTTACTAATTATTAATGCAGTCGGTATAGAACCAATAAGATATGCTGTTACTATTAAGATAAGTTCTTTCATATTTTATCTATGATATCGGGCAAGTGACAAATATAATATAAAATCCATGCTACCCATTTATTATTTTCTTAAAAAAGTTACTCTCTTTCGATTAATAAAGACATCCACGTATCTCTTACTATTATTTTCTTTTTTAGAAACCCTGCATTATTAAATGAACTTAAAATTTCTTTTTCATCGGAAACTAAAAAACCGCTTATTAACAATAAACTTCCGCTACGGGATAATGAAGAAATTTTATTTGCATTTTGCGTGAGCACATTCAAATTAATATTGGCAAGAATTACATCCGGACGGCCAATCGTGAAAAAGTCGTCCTTTTTCTCTACTCTTACCTTTTTACAATTATTTTCTCTAATATTTTCCAGCGCATTATTTATACTCCATTCGTCATTATCTATTGCGATAACTTCTTTTGCACCAAGCTTTTCTGCTAAAATTGCCAATACACCTGTGCCTGTACCAAAATCAATTACCACTTTTTCTCTGAAATTGATTCCTTCCATTTGCTCTATCATTAAATAGGTAGTCGCATGATGCCCGGTGCCAAAACTCATTTTAGGAGTGATAATAATTTCATGCTTCACGTTTTGCAGAGGTTCGTGAAATGACGCCCTGATACCCACAAACTTTTTTACACAAACAGGTTTAAAACCAACTTCCCATTCTTCGTTCCAATTCTTATTTTCAATTAGTCTCGATTCATACTTTTCATCGCTCAGCAAAATTCCCTTAAACTTTACTTCATCAAGGTGCTCCTCACTTATATACGCTACCAAAATATTTTTATTTTGCTCAAATGCATAAAAATTTATGTCTGAAAGTTCGGCAATTAGTATTTCCAGCCTTTCCTGGGAAAGCGTTTTGATCTCTATTTGAAGGAACTTTTTCATAAAAAAAGCCTGTAGATTTCTACAAGCTTGTTGAAATTATATGGATTGAAAATTTAATTTTTATCAGAACGCTGCTGCTGGGCAGAATTGGATTCGGGCTTTGGGATCAACGCTTTACGGCTGAGTTTAAATTTACCTGATTTAGGATCTACCCCTATAAGTTTTACTTTCACCTTATCGCCCTCATTCAAAACGCCCTCCATGCTTTCAAGTCTCTTCCACATGATCTCTGAAATATGTAGCAACCCCTGCTTGCCTGGCAGAAATTCAACAAAAGCTCCAAATTCCTTAATCCCCTTGACCGTACCTTCGTACACATCTCCCACCTCTGGAACAGATACTATACTTTTGATCCATGCTACTGCCTGGTCGAGACTTTCTTTATTAGCTGAGAAAATACTTACTTCGCCCGTTTTTCCTACCTCTGTTATATTTACAGTGGCTCCGGTAGTTTTTTGTATTTCCTGGATAATTTTTCCGCCCGGCCCTATAACTGCACCTATAAATTCAGAATCAATTATCAATTTTTCCATACGAGGTGCATGTGGCTTCACATCACTCCTATGTTCCGGAAGACAAGCGTACATCGCTTCCAAAATATGCAGCCTTCCCCGTTTTGCCTGGTCCAAAGCCTTTCTCATAATATCCATGCTGAGGCCATCAACTTTTATATCCATTTGCACTCCACATATCCCCTCCCTGGTACCTGTAACTTTAAAATCCATATCACCCAAATGATCTTCGTCGCCTAATATATCTGAAAGCACGGCGAATTTTCCTTCTTTGGAAATTAAACCCATTGCGATTCCACTTACATGCTTTTTAAATGGAACACCTGCGTCCATCAGTGCAAGGGAACCTGCACATACCGTAGCCATAGAGGACGAGCCATTACTCTCAAGTATGTCACTTACAATTCGTACAGTATACGGATAGTCGCTACCCGGCATTATTTCTTTAAGCGATCTCATTGCAAGATTGCCATGTCCCACTTCGCGACGGCCTACTCCTCTCATCATCTTTACTTCACCGGTCGAAAAAGGTGGAAAATTGTAATGAAGAATAAATTTAGAATAGTCACTGGTAGCAGCACTTTCCACAAGTAGTTCATCAAGCGGAGTTCCTAATGTAACGGTTGTTAAAGATTGTGTCTCCCCTCTTGTAAAGAGAGCCGAACCATGTGGCGATGGAAGATAATTCACTTCCATTGTTAATGGCCTGATATCTTCGACACCTCTTCCATCAAGACGTTTTTGATCATTTAAAATCATGTCTCTTACTACATTATACTGCAGTTCGCCATAATAATGTTTTATCAAAGGCTTATCTTCATCCTGAAGATCTTCGCCAAGAAACTCTGTAATTTCATCTGCAAGCCTGCTGAAGGCCTCCGAACGCTCGTTTTTAGCAGAAGCGGAAGATGCAATCGCATACAATTTATCTTTTGCAAAAGTGGTTATCTTTTGATTGATTTCCTCATTGCGATAAGGCTTTGTGAAATCACGCTTTTCTTTTGCACCACATTTCTCTCTAAGTTCCTGCTGTGCTTTTACTTGTATTTTGATGGCGTTATGTGCCAATTCGATGGCTTTTATCAGATCTTCCTCCTGGCATTCATGTCCTTTACCTTCAACCATCATTATGTTTCGGTCTGTCGCTGCAATAATAAAATCCATTTCGGCTTCGGCAAGTTGCGACCTGCTTGGGTTTACTACCATTTCACCATTCACTTTTCCAATACGAACTTCCGAAATAATTTCCTGTATAGGCACATCAGACACAGCTAATGCCGCAGATGCTGCAAGGCATGCCATCGCATCAGGCATTACTTCCGGGTCACTTGAAATCAACGAAACCAATACCTGAACTTCACATAAATAATCTTCCGGAAATAAAGGACGCAGCGCACGATCAATAAGCCTTGAGGTTAATATTTCATAATCATTCAGCCTGGCTTCTCTTTTGAAAAAAGAACCGGGAATACGACCTGCAGAAGCAAATTTTTCCTGGTAGTCAACTGTTAGTGGAAAAAAGGATTGGCCTTCACGGGGTTCTTTGTTGGCAACAACAGTTGCAAGAATTACGCAATCGCCCTGGCGCACCGTAACTGCACCATCCGCCTGGCGTGCCAATTTACCGGTTTCGATCGTAACAATCCGGCCTTCGCCAATGTCAAAAGTTACAGAAATGGGATTTGGAGTCATATTTTATATTCGTATTAGTAGTAAAAAAAGTATTCCCAACCGTAAGAATCAGTTGGGAATAGCTAACAATATCATTTGAATGCAATTATTTACGGAGTCCTAACTTTTCAATTAATGCACGATAACCGGTAAGATCGTGTTTGCTAAGATAAGTTAGCAAGCTTTTTCTTTTACCAACCATTTGCATTAATCCGCGTTGCGTGCTAAAATCCTTTTTATTTGTTTTAAGGTGCGCAGATATATGATTAATATTCTCTGTAAGTAAAGCCACCTGTGCTTCTATTGAACCGGTATTTTCGGCTTTGCCACCAAATTCAGCGAATGCTTTCGCTTTTTTTTCAGCTGTTAAATAAGACATTTTCTTGAATAAATTTATAAATTGGCTGCGAAGGTAATAATTAAATTTTAATAATTAGCTCAAGAATGGTACGGTGTCTCCAAAAATAAAGTTATTGCGCCCAGCAGTGTACCTGGGATTTTTCAATCTCTGAAGGATTTAAAATTTAAAGCATACAAAGCAATAAATACCAGCCCAAAAAAACTTGTGAAAGCCGATATTCCTATAGCGATGAGGTTATTGCCATAAAGGTAAAAGGGAACAATAATGCCTATAACTACACCTGCAATATATAAATAGAATCCAATTCTCCGCAATTTCCACATCATTATCGCGCCTAAAAGCGTAAAAATAGAAGAAACAATTGCACCTATTGCATTTTTTTTGATAGTAGCCTCGGTAAACATTTTGCCAATCGAAGTCATCATTTTTTCTCCAAACATTGATTTCTTTCTGTGGCCAATTTCATACACTATCGAATCTTTCTTATTTAAAGAATCTGGTGCTATTTTACTGGCGTAAGAAACCATTTTAGCAGATTCCGCAGCGGTAGCATAAGCCCACATGTTCGTGAGAATTGCCCAACTGCTGCCGATAAAAGTAAGAATACATAGAACATTTAACAGTGTGGGCCTGGAAACTGGCTCCTGCTCGAACTCAGATAAATTTGATTCCATAATGTCATTTTGTATAACAATATTACACATTTAGAAAACATCAGGAAGGGTATATGCTGAAAGGCTGCACCTGGAAAGAGAATGAAATTAAAATTATATTTGGGCTTTTATTAAATGACTATCTGCTTAACTGTTACTAATGATCTTAATTACGATCAGAGAATGATACGCATTTGCTCTTCGCTTGCTGGTGCGGGACACAGAGTTGAATTCGTTGGCAGAAAAATGAAAACGTCTATTCCACTTTCAAAATATCCCTTTAAGCAAAAAAGAATAAAATGCATTTTTGAAAAGGGAAAGTCATTTTATATAGAATATAATATTCGCCTGTTTTTTTACCTGCTATTTAGGAAAGCAGATTGTTTGTGTGCTATTGATCTCGATACGATCTTACCCGTTCTCTTCTGTTCTAAAATCAAGCGCATAAAAAGAGTTTACGATGCCCACGAACTTTTTTGCGAAATGAAAGAGATTATCACCCGGCCGCGGATCTATACTATTTGGAAAAAAATTGAAAAATTTTCTGTACCTAAATTTCCAAATGGCTACACAGTTAACAGGCCCATTGCCAGAGAGTTTAAAAAAATGTATGATTTGGACTATACCGTTATAAGAAGTATTGCAGTAAGGCAAGATTACGAACCGGTAGTAAAGGAAGAAGAATTTATATTATACCAGGGCGCTGTAAATGAAGGAAGAAGTTTTGAGACATTAATACCAGCTATGCAACTTGTAAACGCAACGCTGGTAATTGCCGGCGATGGCAACTTTTACGAGCAGGCAAGAAACCTCGTAAAAGAAAATATACTTGATGATAAAATTATTTTTAAAGGAAAAATAGAACCAGAGATTTTAAGAGATCTTACGAAAGAAGCTACCATTGGAATTACGCTATTTGATGATAAAGCGCTTAGTAATTACTATTCTTTGGCCAACAGATTTTTTGATTACATCCAGGCAGGCATACCTCAGCTGTGTGTAAATTATCCCGCTTATGAAGAGATTAACAAAGAGTTTGAAGTTGCCCTTTTAATAGATGACTTATCTTCCGCAAATATTGCCAGGCAACTCAACAAGCTGCTCGAAGATAAGAGCCTTTATGCGCACCTTCAACAAAATTGCCTTAGAGCACGGGATGTTTACAACTGGCAGAATGAAGAAAAGAAGCTGATTGAATTTTATGACAAAATTTCCCCGTAGTATTTAAAAACAGTTGCTTAAAATGGATTGAACTCATTTCCTCATGTAAAAAACTATTTAGTAATTAATAAGAAATCATTACATATTGTTTGCCATGATGTGCCCTACCCTGCTGACTATGGTGGAGTTTATGATCTTTTGTATAAAATAAGATCTTTATTTGAAAACGGCGTTGTAATCCATTTACATTGTTTTGAATATGGGCGGGGAAAGCAACCTGAATTAAATAAATATTGCGAGTCTGTTACCTACTATAAAAGAAACACAACTTTAAAGAGCTTGTCGTTTAGTTTACCATACATTGTAAAATCCAGGGCTGATCCTTCGCTGTTGAATAATCTTTTGAAAGATGACTCACCGATATTATTGGAAGGTATTCATTGCACATATTTTTTATTTAAAAAACAACTAAAGAATAGACAGGTAATAGTACGATTGCATAATGTAGAATATGAATATTATGCAGAGCTTGCTAAAACAACAAGAAATATTTTCAAAAAAATATATTTTCTCAGTGAAAGTTTTTTACTAAAAAAATATGAAAAAAATATTTCTAATGACGCTGTTTTTCTTGCAGTGAGTGAAAAGGATAAAAGCATTTACTCAAAAAAACTAAATTCAAAACGTGTTAACTATTTGCCAGTTTTTTTACCCTTCAGTGAAGTAAAATCAGAACCGGGCAATGGAACGTTTTGTTTGTATCATGGTAATTTATCAGTGCCAGAAAATGAGAAAGCAGTTTTATGGATTCTGAAAAATATTTTCAACACCCTCGAAATTCCGTTTGTAATAGCAGGTAAGAGTCCATCGAAATTTTTAGAGAGAATAGCTCTTCAAAATAAAAACGTGTGCGTGGTAGCCAATCCCTCTCAGGCGGAAATGAATGACCTGATAAAGAAAGCTCATGTTCATATTTTACCATCTTTCAATAACACAGGCATTAAAATAAAATTGCTGAATGCACTATTCAATGGAAAATTTGTGCTGGCAAATAATGCTGCCGTAGAAGGATCAGGCTTGGGTGATCTGTGCGAAATAGCTGAGTCTGGTGATGAATATATTACACTCTTATCCCGTTTATTTTCTGTATCGTTTTCAGAAAATAATATAGAACAAAGAAAGAAAATTTTAAACGCTGTATATAATAATGATGCGAATGCCAGGCAACTTATGCAATTGATATGGTAGCGTTATCCCATACTTTCCCTCTTTCAGTTTTTATAGTACGTGCAGGAAATTTATTAATAACAGGATAATCGTGCGTTGCCATAATAATAGTAGTTCCATAGTCCCTGCTGATGCTAAATAATAATTGCATTATTTCATCCGAAGTCTCCGGATCAAGATTTCCTGTTGGTTCATCTGCAAGTATAAGCCTGGGAGAATTTAGAAGCGCCCTGGCAATATCCACTCTTTGTTGCTCTCCGCCGCTAAGCTCAAAGGGCATTTTAAATCCTTTTGTTTTAAGACCGACTTTATCAAGGACGTCGGCAATTTTCTCATCCATCAATTTGTAATCTTTCCAACCTGTCGCTTTTAATACAAACTTCAAATTCTCATTTACATTCCGGTCAGTCAACAATTGAAAATCCTGAAAAACAACACCCAGGTTTCTCCTGAGGTAAGGAATTTTTTTCCAATCCAAAGATTGAAGGTCGTACCCTACTACGCTTCCTTCCCCCTCTCTAAGCCCCAGGTCACCATATAATGTTTTCAGAAGACTTGATTTGCCAGTACCTGTTTTCCCAACCAGGTAAACAAACTCTCCGCGATTTATGGAAATATTTACCTCCTGCAATATAAGAGAGTCGCCCTGGTAAATATTTGCGTTCCGTAATTCTAAAATTTGTTCTGCCATATTATCTGCTTGTACAATTATCAGTCTTATTCAGTGATATTTTTCCTCAATGCCGCAAAGTTAGTTTTATAATTATATTTTCTCTATAAGAAATGATCCACACGTGTTAAAAAATAAATTTTTTTTATTAAACTAAAAAAATAGTTGTTAAACTAAATAATTAGTTTAAATTTGTTTCCAGGATAAAAATACAAAGTAACATGAAGACATTAACCAAGGCAGAAGAACAGATCATGCAAGTGATTTGGAAACTTGACAAAGCATTTTTGCGGGAGATTATTAACGAGCTTCCTAATCCGAAACCACATCAAAACACGGTTGCCACGATTGTAAAAATATTAGTAGAAAAAACTTTTGTTGGAGTAAACGTTTTTGGAAGAAGCCATCAGTATTATTCGCTGGTAAATAAAGATGCATATTCAAAAGGCAGTATGAAGTCGCTGGTGAAAAAATATTTTGAGGGATCATTTACTAACGCGGTCTCTTCAATGGTAAAAGAAAATAATATAAGCATCGAAGACCTTGAAATGCTTCTAAAGCAATTAAAAAAAGAAAAGTAAAATTTTGAACTGGCTGGGCGGATGACCGTCAGGCCGGTAAACTAAAATTCATTTTATGATCACACTTGCCTGGTATCTTTTAAAGGTAATTATATGCTCCGGTATATTATGCGGCTATTATTATATAGCGCTTCGCAATAAGATCTTTCACAGGTGGAACCGTTTTTATTTATTGGCTTCAGTAGTTCTTGCATTATCAGTCCCGCTCATGAAAATTAATATTTTTCGCAACGCTGATGCTGATAGAGGAACCGTTATAAAAGTGCTGCAAACAATTAATAGCGGCGATGAAATAATAATTGAATACAACAGGCACGGCGGCCTTCAATTTACCTCAGAAAATATGGTGAAAGCAACTTACCTCTTGATTACAATTATATTTTTATCTGCTTTTTTCATTTCCCTTTATAAAATAATAAGGCTAAAGAAAAACTATCCTGAGACAAAGCATGAAGGAATCAATTTCATTACCACCGATGCAAAGGGCACCCCTTTTTCTTTTTTCAATTTCATTTTCTGGAACAACGCGATTGATATTTATTCAAGGCAAGGCCAGCAAATATTCAATCATGAGATTGCCCATGTAAGGGAGAAACATTCTTACGATAAAGTATTTATGAATATCACGCTCATATTTTTCTGGATAAATCCCTTCTTCTGGCTCATTCAAAAAGAGCTGGGTATGATACACGAATTTATTGCAGATAAAGAAGCTCTTGAAGATGATGACATTAGCGCTTTTGCCGAAATGATTCTCCAAACAGTTTATCCCGGAAAGCAATTTTCACTAACCAATAATTTTTTTCACTCACCATTAAAAAGAAGATTAATCATGTTCACAAAAAATAAAAATCCGAAAGTAAGTTACCTGAGTCGCCTACTAGTACTCCCCCTTGCTGCCATCGTGTTTCTTGCATTTACACTGAAAATGAAAACTAACGACCCTATTAACAAATATGAAGGGAAAATAATAAATGTAGTTATTGATGCGGGCCATGGCGGAGATGATAATGGCGCAATAGAAAATAATGTGAAAGAAAAGGATCTGAACCTTGCCATCGCCAAAGAAATAAAACAACTCAATAAAAATGAAAATATAAACATCATCTTATCAAGGGAAGGGGACGAAACTAAATCTGTGAGGGAAAGGGTGAATTTTGCAGATGAAAAAAAAGCCGATTTGTTTATTTCTATTCATGTTGATGCAGAAGAAAACAAGAACGCCCATAATGGATTAGTCGTATTTATTCCTAAAAATGATAATTCATATTTGCAACAAAGCAAATTATTAGGATCTGCATTGATAGAATCCTTCAAAAATAATTATTCGCTTAATGTAGGGAATGATCTTATACAGCGTGAGCAAAACATTTGGGTGTTGAAAGAAAATCGATATCCTGCTGTCTTGCTTGAGACGGGTTTTCTAAGTTCATCTGCCGACCTCAACTATTTAACCAACCTGGCAAGCCACAAAATAATTGCACAAAATATTTTAAACGGAATAGAAAAATATGCAGAAGAAAATGCTTCGACTCACGTTGAAATAAAATCTTCTACAAATAGTACCAATTCAGTGTCATCAGAACCAAAAATCCTCGCCCGTCTTGCAGGCAGTGCTACCATTTATGATTCAATTAGCAAAGTATCCGGGCAGGCTGATACCATTATTATAAATGCAAACGACAACCCTGCTAATTCAAATATAAGTGGAGAGGCAAAAGGCAGCATAGACATAAGAGTATCTCAGACTGCAAATGATCCTATTTATTTTGTTGATGGAAAAGAAATTCCGAAGGCTGAAATGAAATTGATTTCTCCACAGTCTATTGAGTCGATTAATGTTTTAAAAGGAGAAAGCGGGGTCGCCTTATATGGAGAAAGAGCACGAAACGGAGTTGTTCTGATATCACAAAAAGATGTCAAGCCTTCCATGATAACTCTTAACAATACGACTTTTACGGCAGAACCTTCCATGGTAAAAACGTCTAAAAAAAATACAATTACCAAGGCAATTCCGGTTTATTTAGGTGATGGAAGGAAGAGTGATATTGAAGTAATAACAAGTCCGGATACTAATGTGCAAACTGATACCATTCCCGATAAGCTTTTTACCAAAGTCGAATACGAAGCTGAATTTCCGGGCGGGCATGAAGCATGGATAAAATATATCGTAAGTAAAGTTCAGGCAAATAAGGACTCACTTAAGAATGAAGATTTCGGCACCTGCGTTGTAAAGTTTATAGTAAACAAAGACGGAAATATCAGTAATGTAGAAGCCACAACAATGCAGAAAACCCAACTTGCTAAGATTGCAGTTGAAGCGGTACGTACCGGGCCTAAATGGGTTCCCGCAAAGCAAAATGGGCAAATAGTTGCATCGTATAGATTGCAACCCGTGACTCTTACACAACCAAACTAATTTTTTTTATTTGGTGCTTTACATTTCTTCTTTGATCCCTTTCTTTATCCACCACCAGTTCATCGGGAATGCTGTTTGATATAGTATTTAGAAACTCCATATAATCTTTTAATTAGAGGCTTTAGTTAAAACGTAGCAACCTGCCTTTCACTTTATAAATAAATAAAAAAAATCATTTGCATTTTTTACAACATTGCGTTCGTTTCAGTTGCCGTTTTCGTATTGGTTTCTATTATTCCATTTTGCCCCGGCAATTGCTCATGTCGTTGCAAACGGAAGTAAAAAATCGCAAGCACTAAAGAAACACCTGCAACGGCATACCAAAGAAATTCATACCCCCAATGTTCCGCAATGAGCGATCCTGCATAAGGGCCAACCGTTTGAGCGGACGCCCAAGCAACCGTAAACAAAGCCGCATATTGTCCACGATTATTTTTTAACGTTCTGCTAATCCACCATGCATTCATAAATGGCATCGCGAGAATTTCCCCAAAAGTTAAAAATACCATGGAGGTCAAAGCAATTAATGCTGCATTATATTGAGGGATATTTAATATTAAAAATGAAATGGCTACAAGTATAACGCCACTCGATATATAGTGCAACGACGGCCTCCTGCCTTCCAGCATAAAGATGGTAATCATTTCAAAAGCTGCTATTATCAATCCATTCAACGCCATCACCATTCCTATAAAAAATACACTCAGGTGCAGTTTCTCTTTAAAAAAAACAGGTATAGTAGTAAACAACTGAAAAAAACAAAGTGCAAATACAAAAATTAAAAAAATAAAAATCATATAAACCCGGTCTTTGTACACTGAATTTTTAACTTCAATATTCTTTTCTCTAATCCTTTTTTCTGTCTCTATATTTCGGCCAGGCGAAAGAGTTATGTATAATAAAAGAGCCGCCACGAGATTAGTAATTCCATCAACCCAAAATAAAAGGCTGTAATTAAAGCTTGCCAAAATACCGCCCAATGCACCACCCACTGCCCATCCGAGATTTATAGCCAGCCTGTTCAGAGAGTAGGATCTTGTTCTGTTTTGTTCTTTGCTATAATGTGCAATTGCCACGGTATTCGCAGGCCTGAAAGATTCATTCATGATGGCGAGCACAAAGGTCGTAATACAAATAGATACATAAGAATGCATAAGGCCCAATACAATAAACATAGTGCCACCGCCTATCAATGCCGTTATCTGAACATAATAATATCCTATTGAGTCCACGAGTTTACCACCGATAAGCGCACCGGTAACAGCACCGAGCCCAAACAAGCTCATTACCAAACCAGCCTTCCCAATGGAGACGCCATAGTGCTGTGTAAGATACATCGTCATAAACGGCACCACCATCGTGCCGCTGCGGTTTACCAGCATCACAAGCGATAGCCACCACGTGCCACGTGAGAGCCCGCCATAGGCTTTTTTGTATAAAGAAATTGTATTGCTGATCATTCAACGACAAATATAATCCTGAATTTGGAGCTGCAAATTGGAAAAGACGGGTTGTAAAAAAAGTAAGGGAAAAGCTATCAATGGATTTCATTGAGCAGCCCGGGGACTAACAGTTCACACCATCTTTTGTATTGAAGCCCAGAAGGATGTAACCCGTCTCCGGCTATTAGTGAAGGATCATTTTTAGCCTCCCTGGAAATCCCCGTTACATCTACATAATGCACACCTGCATCAATTGAAATTGATTTATTCGCAGCATTAAAGGCATCAATTTCGGTTGCAATTTTTGTAGTATTTGAGCCACTTGCAAAAGGGGTCACACTATAATCAGGGATGGACAAAACAAAAACATGGCTATTTATATCACCCGCATAAGAGATGGCCATAGCAAGCAGTTTAGCAAAATCGCTTTTATATTCTTCCAGCGAACCGCCCTGGTATTGATTGTTTACGCCAATTAAAAGAGTAACAAATGTGTACGTCTTTTTTTGAGGAGGATACGAATGCAAAGAGCTCAAAAGATTAAGGGTAGTCCAGCCATTTACCGCAATAACTTCAGGAGCAACTGCGTCAATATTTTGCTGTCGCAACAGTTGAACTGCCTGCACCGGAAATCTTTCGGATTGAGAAACAGATGAACCAATTGTATAAGAGTCCCCGAGGGCAAGATATGTTCTTTGAACCGTGTCTGTTATTTGCATTGTATCCGCCGTTGTCATAGGAGGTTGAAGATGGTCCTCTTTCTTTTTCGCACACGATATTACTGATAAAAAAATTATTGAAAGGCTGAGAAATTTTTTCATTGAAATCACTGTTTGTAAAATACTATCTACGAAAAAAATCTTTACAAAGATGGTGGGCAAAGAATGCAAAAGAACTTATCAAAATTAGGCATATAAAAAAAATTCCCGCAATTAATAAGTCGCGGGAAGTTTATAGTTAAGTATTTAGAAAGAAGTATTACATATCCTTGTAAAGAATCTCGTAATATTCATTAGCCATCCTGTTACTGTCAAACTGCACCTGCACATCACGCATACCGTTCTTTACAATCTGTCTCCAGGTATCGTAATCATCATAGTAAAGTGGAAGAATTTCTTTCTCCAGTATTTCGTACAATTTATTGAGATCATAATTATCCTGCTCCTCGATGTGCATATTCATGTAATCTGTGGGAGGAACTACAAATCCGTTATTACCATTATTAATAAATTCACATATCCAGCCATCGTTAGTACTCAGGTTTACAGCCCCATTCATTGCGGCCGTCATTCCGCTGGTACCGCTTGCCTCTCTTGGTACTCTGGGGTTATTAAGCCATACATCTGCTGCCTGCTTTAAGTTCCTGCTAAGCGTAAGCTCGTAGCCGGTGCATACGGCCACATTTTTATATTGCTTGCTTAAATGCACCAGGTGATTAAAATCACTAATCGCCGGAAAGTCCAACGGGTAAGGCTTACCTGCCCATATTATCTGAACGGGATATTTTGGATTATTTAATAGCGCTTCAAAACGATTGTGATCTCTTGTTATTAGTTCTGCTCTTTTATAACCCGCAAATCTTCTCGCCCATACTATAGTAAGAACATTCGGACTCATAATCTTTCCCGTCTGATCTGCTACAATTTCCAATGCATTTTTCTTAATATTTTTCTTCCTCTCGTCAAACCAAACATCATTATATTCTTCTTTTGCCCTATACAATTCTTTATCGGCCCAATACTGCCAGTTCTGTGCATTTGTTATTGATTTTATCTCGCAGATATCTTCATACTTTCCCCACATTTGCCGGCTCACCTCACCATGAAGTTGCGAAACGCCATTTGCCAAATGAGCAAATCGTAATGCGGCAAGCGAATGGTTAAATAGATCATCTGTCATACCGGTTAATTCCCGCACTTTTGCAAGAGGAATTCCATTAAAATAACTCATCTTTTCACATAGATAGATGTCATGTTTTTCATTACCAGCTTCCTCAGGCGTATGGGTTGTAAATACGAGTCTTTTCTTAACTTCTTCTTTATTGCCAAATTTATTATACAGGTAAAAAACAGAACTTACACCATGGGCCTCGTTTAAATGGTAGAGGTTCGGGTTAAAATTTATTTCATCCATCAGCTTCGCGCCGCCCATTCCTAATAAAATAAACTGCGCAATTTTTGTTGCAGCATTTCCGTCGTAGAGCCGGTTGCAAATAGTACGGGATACAAAATCATTCTCCGGTAAATCCGTAGTAAGAAGAAAAAGAGGAGCAGTATTAAAAGTTTTTGGGTTCAAATACAAAGCCTTCACCCAAACCGGATGATCATGAATATTTATTTGAAATAAAATTCCCGTGTCTTCGAGGAAATTATAAATCTTTTCAATCCATACAACTTTTAGTGTTTGATCTGCATTGCGTGCCTGGTCGTAATAACCCTCTTTCCATAAAATACCAATACCTACCAGGTTTTGTCTTAACTCAAATGCACTTCGTAAGTGCGAACCCGATAGAAAGCCTAACCCTCCGCTATATATCTTTAAAGGCTGATGAATAGCAAACTCCATTGAGAAGTAAGCAACTTTTTTGGAATAGCGATGATCAATTTCATAAGGAACGCTATAGTTTTTAAAACTCATAATGTATACTTGGTGAATTTAATGAGGGCGCAATATAAAAGTAAATTTAGAAAATCAGGCGTTTAAGAGCTTTGAAGTGTCAATATTACACACATTTTATTCTCTTAAATATGATTCCCGCAGTTTGTAATTATTCTACAATTATATCTACACTAACAAATAACGCTGATCATTGATATTAAATTATCTTACCTCAAATGGTAAATTATACCGATGGTAAATCTTAAAAAAGTAAACGGATTATTAAAGGCGGCAATTGCAGTTGTTAATGCGACAAAAAGAAATTTATTTTTCTACAACCGGGCTTTCTTTTAATTTTTCTATTTCACCTGCAATTTTATCGTTCCATTGCTGCTGCTTTGCTGTGTCAATGCTGTGCATCGTTTCCCGGTCGTACTGTTGTTGCACGTCAGAATTTTCTTTATAAGCTTTTTCAAAAAGGGAAGTAAGCAATGCATTATAATTATCCTTTGTAAACTTTGCTTTAGCCAATTCAACTACCAGCTTTTCAGCTCCCATTCTTGTAATATCGAAATGATGCTGCTCGTGCAACAAATGATAATCCGAATTTATTTGCGGTTTTTTCCAGGAGTCATTTTTTATGAAGAAAGTATATACCTGCATGTCGAGATAAATATTCCTGCCATCAGAATTCATTTTTGAATCGAAGGCAAAACCAGAAGCTGTAACTGCACCACCAAAATAATTTTCATCTGGCTTACCTTTAAAATCGCTCCAGGTAAGTTGCCGGTTAAAGTCATAATAAATAGTATCGCTTTTAGAACTTGCTTTTTTGTTTTCTATAGAAGCATGCACAATTACTTTTTGTGGAAAGCATTTAAAGGAAACAACCATTAAAGAAAATAAGAAAAACAATAGTTTCATACCGGAATAAATACTTCACAAAAATGCACAATGGATTTAATATAAAAAGTTAATGCCTGGATTTCCATTGAAATAATAAGCACACAAAGGTCTCTCTAACTGTCCCTTTTGCCCTGGCCGTATATTATTTTTTAACAAAAGAATGAGCACTCGCGGCTACAGCCTCCATTGATTGAAAGTTCATACACTTAAAATGACCGAGCGGACATTTGTCATATCCAATCTTGCTACAGGGGCGGCACCATAATTTATTTACCTGGAAGTTTTCGTAAAGAGTCTGGTAAGGATACATACCAAAAGAAGGAACTGTATTTCCCCAAACAGATAGTGTGTTTTTTTTGAAAGCGGCTGCGATATGCATCAGTCCTGTATCGTGGCTTATCACCATTTTGGAGCGCCTCAATAAATCTGCCGATTCGTTCAATTTAAATTTACCACAAGCATTATAAATTTTAACCGGATCAATTTCAGAAATTCCGAGTCCGTTATAATAATCTTCATTTCCTCCTAATAAAATTATAGGGTATTCAATCATGCGGCACAACTCTGTCAATTTATTTTTAGGAAGCTTCTTCGTATTATGCGCAGCGCCTATTACAATAGCAATATATCCCTGCGAATGAGAAAAAGGAATATCGTCATCTTTTACCAAATCATTTTGAGGAATAAAATATTCCAGCCCCAATCCGTCATTAATCACACCTAAAGATTTTATAGTTTCCATGTACCTGTCAACGATATGCTTGTGAGGCATCAGGTTAATCTTGAAATTAGTATATATCCATTTTTGCTTATTAAGTTTTTTAAAAGAATGAATTGGTATCTTTTTAAAGGCTCTCTTTATTTGAAGCGTTCTCAGGTTACGATGAAGATCAATGATGTGATCAAAATTTTCATGTTGCAATTCTTCTATAGTCTCTTTGAGATCATTTTTAAGGAAATGTACTTTAATCACATTTGGATTTGATTCAACAATACCGGCAAAGTTCTTTTTGGTGAGATAGTGAATTTCACTATCGGGATATTTTTTTTTAAGGCAGCGAATAACAGGAGTGGTCAAAACAATATCGCCTATAGAAGAAAATCGGATGATGAGGAATTTCATTTTTTATAACACGAATTTTTTGAGGCACGAATTAGCCACTAAACTAATAAACCAATTACACTTCCACATAATTAAGTTCCTTATGAAAAGTTTCCTCCGTATTTACGGCAGCGATAATTGTTATGATCATTATTATTACCCCCGTTAAAAGACCGCTTAATGTATAGGTAAAATAATGCTGAAGCCCGTTGAATAACAAAAGCATTAATGGCAATGATCCACGGACCATATTTGGTATGGTGGTAGCGGCGGTTGCCCGCAAATTGGTACCGAATTGCTCGGCGCCCATTGTAACGAATATCGCCCAAAAGCCGGTTGCAAATCCAAGCCCTGCTGCAATCCAGTAAAAATTTGCCAAACTGCTTTTTTCTGTTTGCATAAAATAAAGCGCCACCATGATAATAGTGATTGCATAAAAAACATACAACGTTTTTTTTCTGCTTTTAAGTAACTGGCTTAGCAGTCCGGCGAGCACGTCACCAATGGAAATAGCGATGTATGCATACATAGTGGCCTTACCTGGATTTACGTCTCCGGGTATGCCGAAATTTTTTGCAAATTTATTTGAGAACGCAATGAGTATTCCAATTACATACCAGGTAGGAAGCCCAAGCAAAATACTAAAAAGGTATTTTTTAAAACGTTTACCCTTATTAAAAAACATCAAAAAATTTCCTTTGGAAATATTTTTTTCAAGAGATTTATACATGCCCGACTCGAAAATGCTAATGCGCATAAAAAGCAGCAGAATGCCTAATCCTCCACCGATAAAATAGCACATTCTCCAGTCGTAATTCTGCGAAATAAAAAATGCGACAACGGCTCCCGTAAGACCAATGCCTGCGACAATTGATGTGCCTATGCCTCTTTGTTCTTTTTTCAACAGCTCTGAAACCAAAGTAATACCGGCACCTAATTCTCCTGCTAGTCCTACGCCTGCAATTAACCGTGCTATCGCGTATTGAGGCACCGTTTGCACAAATCCATTGGCAATGTTGGCGAGAGAATATAAAATGATGGACCCAAACAAAACGCTAAGCCGTCCCTTTTTATCACCTGCGACTCCCCAAATAATACCACCAATTAAAAGGCCTATCATCTGAATACCGATTATAAATTCTCCTTGTTTATCTATCTCTATAGCAGAAAGGCCCAACGAACGAAGGCTTGGAATTCTCACGATATTAAAAAGCAGCAGATCGTATATGTCAACAAAATAACCTAACGCTGCAACAATAACAGGGAGCGAAAAAACCGCAGTTTGTTTGTTGTTCATAAAAAAGTTGGACTGTTTGGCTGTTATTTCTCTATACTTCAGTTGGTTCTTTTTTCTTACTGAATACTTTCCACAATACGGGAATAGTTGTTACAGCGATAATTCCTATAACAATTATTTCGAGATGTTCCTTAAGGTCAAAATTAAATTCTTTCCATATAAGCTTTTGTAGAAAATGGCCTCCAACAAGCATGCTGCCTACCCAAAGCATTGAACCGGTGATATTATAGAACACAAATTTCTTCCAGTCCATTCGAATGATGCCGGCAACTATCGGAGCGAAGGTGCGAACAAACGGAACAAATCTCCCCAACACAATAGCGCCCCCTCCATTTTTTTCGTAAAACTCATGTGCCTGTACCAGGTATTTTTTTTTGAATAAAAAAGTATCTTTTCTTTCGAATAAAAACGGCCCGCTTTTTTTCCCAAACCAGTATCCTACAAAGTTGCCTAAAATACCCGCAACAGAAATGAGTACCCACAAAATGCCGAGATCCACCCATTGGTTATCGGAGTGAAATAATGCAGCACTCACAATCGGCTCGCTAAATATTCCGGTGACGAAAAGCAATGCATCTCCGGGTAAAAAAAATCCGGCAAATAAACCGGTTTCTGCAAACACGATGAAAAGAATCATCCATAACCCTCCGTGCTCAATATAAAACTGGGGATTTAGAAGATCCTTTATACTTATTCCTAAAATGTTCAACAGATCCACTTGAATTGATTTTACAGGGTTAGAAAAAATTCCAATTTTATAAAGAAACAACAAAGATTCATAAAAGAAAGAGAAATAATTATGATGCAGAAGCAACCAGTTAAAAATTATTGACGGCATTTAATTCCTAATCAGGCACAAAAGCAAGCGCCTTTTCGTTATCGAATTCGCCTTCCCAGCGGGCAATAACACAGCTTGCCAAAGTATTTCCTATCACATTTACCGAGGTGCGGGCCATATCCATTAGTTCATCAATACCTAATATTGCCATAACCGGCCATACAGGTAACCCGAAAGAAGAAACGGTTCCCAATAAAATAATTAAAGAAGCGCGTGGCACCCCTGCAACTCCTTTGCTGGTAAGCATCAGGGTAAGCCCCATAATAATCTGTGTGCCTATGGGCATATCGATACCGGCAGCCTGCGCCACAAAAACACTGGCGAGGGAAAGATATAATGTAGTTCCATCGAGGTTAAAAGTATAGCCTGTTGGTATTACGAAAGACACTATTTTTTGAGGCACTCCAAATTTTTGCATATTCTCCATCGCAATAGGCAAAGCCGATTCCGAACTGGTAGTAGCGAATGCAATGGATACCGGCTCTGATACCGCTTTGATGAATTGCCGGATGGGAATTTTCATAAAGTAAGCCACTGAGAAAAGGACGACGCCTAAGAAAACGAAAAGCGCCGCATACAAGGTGAGTAATAACTTCAAGAGTGATGCAAGAATGTCAAGGCCCAGGTGCCCCACCGTTACCGCGATAGCTGCGCCTACGCCAAACGGAGCAAAGTGCATAATAATGTTCGTAAACTTAAACATCGTTTCCGCAAGGCTTTCGGAGAACTGCAGCATGGGCTTTCGCTTCTGCTCGGAAACCATAGCCAGTCCAATACCGAAGATCACACTAAATACTACTATAGGTAAAACATCTCCGTTATACATTGACTTTACAATGTTCTCAGGGAAAATATGAAGCACCACATCCTGCCATGTTTGCGGTGTTGTTTCAGGCAACTCCTGGTGAAAGCCCGGTGGTATGTGAATACCCACTCCTGCCTGTGAAATATTTATTGCGATGAGCCCTATCGCCAAAGCGAGTGTTGTAACAACTTCAAAATATAATATGGATTTCCATCCCATTCTTCCTACCTGCTTCAAATCCGAATGTCCCGCAATTCCTACAACGAGTGTTGAAAATAAAATGGGGGCAATAATCGTCTTTACCATTCTCAAAAATATCTGGCTAAGCACTCTAAGGTTTTGCGCAAATAATGGATAATCAAGGCCAACCTCAACACCTATAACCATACTTGTTAGTATCCAGGTAGTAAGTGAACGTTTATAGATAGCAAAGAGCACCAGGGACGCGATGAAAACCCATCTCAAAATTCTTAGAAAGATGGGAGAAATGCTATTGAAATTATAAACATCAACAAGATGAACAATCGCAGCTATGGTGAGAACAATAAAAACGAGGATACCACTTTTTCTTTTATTCATACGTGCAGTTAATATGAGATTTAGCCAAAACTAAGGAAATAGAAAGTAAAATAATTCCCCGCCAGGAATCATAATATTGTATAAAGTTTCTTTATCGTGTATAAATCTTTTTATCCATTTTTTAATATATTCCTTACTTTTCCACTCTATTGATCACCAAACCCACCACTACTTAGCATGAGTTTATTTATAACTAAACCTATGAGTGCCTTGATGAATGAGGCAGAAGAAACAGGCAATACTTTAAAAAGAACTTTAGGCCCGGGAAATTTAATCGCTCTTGGTATCGGGGCCATCATTGGTGCAGGATTATTTGTAAGAACTGCTGCTGCGGCTGCTCAAAATGCAGGCCCATCCGTAACTATTGGTTTTATAATAGCATCAGTTGGTTGTGCATTTGCAGGATTGTGTTATGCTGAATTTGCTTCTATGATTCCCATCGCGGGTAGTGCATACACTTATTCGTATGCTACCATGGGAGAATTTATTGCATGGATTATAGGTTGGGATCTTATACTTGAATACGGAGTGGGTGCAGCAACAGTTGCTATTGCCTGGAGTGAATATTTTAATAAACTCCTTGAAATCTTTGGCTTTCGGGTCCCATATGAATGGTGCCATTCTCCGTTTGAAGTTTCTATGTCGGGCGTTCACGGCATTATGAATATTCCAGCGTTGTTTATTATTATCGTTCTTACACTATTATTAATTCGCGGCATGCAGGAGTCGGCGGTAGTAAATGCAATTATAGTTATATTAAAAGTTGCCATTGTTGTGGTAGTAATTGCCTTGGGATGGCAATATATAAAGCCGGAAAATCATACGCCCTTCATCCCGGACCCGGGGACTTATACAGATGACCAGGGCATTACACATAATTTTGGAGGCATTCTCGGGATACTAGGAGCGGCGGGCGTCGTGTTCTTTGCATTCATAGGCTTTGATGCGGTGTCTACTGCGGCGCAGGAAACAAAAAACCCGAAACGGGATATGCCGATTGGTATTCTTGGGTCACTTGTAATTTGCACCATTTTATACATTCTCTTTTCTTATGTGCTTACAGGAGTTGCATCCATTGAGGATTTCAGAACTCATGGCAAGGAGGCTTCAGTAGTGTATGCTATCGAGCACATGAGTGGTTCAATGGTTGGCGGCGTTTGGATTCCAACCTATAAATGGTTAAGCAACCTCGTAACAATCGCAATTCTTGCGGGCTTTTCATCTGTTATACTCGTAATGCTTATGGGCCAGTCAAGAGTATTTTATTCTATGAGTAAAGATGGACTTGTGCCTCACGTATTTTCTCAAATACATTCCAAATTCAAAACTCCCTACAAATCCAATCTAATTTTCCTCTTATTGGTTGGGTGCTTTGCATCGTTTATTCCCGGCGATATCGTAGGAGATATGACTAGTATTGGAACTTTATTTGCTTTTATGCTTGTATGCGCCGGCGTTTGGATTATGCGCAGAAAACATCCCGAAATCAAAAGAGAATTCAGAGTTCCTGCTGTGGGCCTGGTTTCGATCCTTGGAATCGTAGTTTGCGGAGCTATGATTTTTGGACTAGGCTGGACTAACTGGGCAAGATTATTCGGTTGGTTGCTAATCGGCTTCATCATTTATTTTGGATATAGCCGCTACCATAGCAGGCTAAGGAATCCCGGAAAATTTCCTCCTAATAGCCCACATGCGGTGCCGGAAGATGTTCCGCCATTGATATAAAGTAATTTTTAAACCGCCTCAAATCACGAGGCGGTTTTTTTTTATTCAGTTGTATTTATTTTTTGAAAACGGCGGGAAATAAGGCTTTTCAGGATAAGGTATATTTGCATAAAAAAAATGAATTCTTTCCTTACTAGTCTTTTTGCGTCTCAACAATTTGATAAAAATAATTTCTTTCTTATTGCAGGTCCCTGTGTTGTTGAGAGCGAAGAATTGGTGATGGAAGTTGCTGAAAAAGTTGCGGGTATTTGTAAAAATCTTGGTATTCCTTACATATTTAAAGCATCATACCGTAAAGCCAACCGGACGAGCGCAGATTCTTTTACCGGCCTGGGCGATGAAGATGCCCTGCACATTGTAAACAAGGCTGGTAAAAAATTTTCATTACCCACAACATCTGATATACACGCACATGAAGAAGCAGCAATCGCTGCAAAATATATTGATGTGTTACAGATCCCCGCATTTCTTTGCAGGCAAACTGATCTTTTAGTTGCCGCCGCCCTTACAGGCAAAATAGTGAATGTAAAGAAAGGCCAGTTTGTAAATGGCGAGTCAATGAAATTTGCAATGCAAAAAATAAATAAAGCCGGGAATGAAAAGGTGATGCTTACGGAACGTGGAAACACTTTTGGCTATAATGATCTTGTGGTTGACTACCGAAATATTCCTGTTATGAAAAATCATGGCGCACCTGTAATTATGGATTGTACGCATAGCCTGCAACAACCCAATCAGAGCAGCGGAATTACAGGTGGAAATCCAGCCATGATTGAAACAATTGCAAAAGCCGCTATTGCCACCGGAGCAGATGGGCTATTTATTGAAACCCATCCGGATCCTTCCTGCGCACTCAGCGACGGAGCCAATATGTTGAAACTCGACCTTCTCGAAGAACTGCTAAAAAAATTAATTAAAATAAGAACGGCTGTTATCTAAATAAATTCTGACCCATTCAAATACTAAAAAACCCCGCGAAAATTCGCAGGGTCAGTTATAAATTTCTTGTTCTCCCTTCGGAGAATCGGGCTCTTAATAATTTCTCAATCTCATTTCCACCCTCCTGTTTTTCGCACGACCTGCTGAGGTGCTATTATCTTCTATGGGCTTATCTTCACCATATCCTGTAGCTACTATTCTACCTTCATCCACCCCATTATCTACCAGGTATTTTTTTACAGAATTTGCCCTGCTTTCTGATAGTTTTTGATTCAGCTCGTTGCCGCCTGTATTATCGGTATGGCCATCCACATCAATTTTATACGTTGGATTGTCCTGCATTACCTGGGCCACCTCTTTTAATGATTTGAAGGATTTTGCTAAAAGCTTTGCACTGCCAGTAGCAAAGAAAATATTTTGAGCTGCTTTATTTACTTTCTCTACAACAACTACATCAATTACCGGGCATCCAAAGTTTGACGCGGGACCGGCTTCATTAGGACATTTGTCCTCTTCATCATTTACTCCGTCTCCGTCCTTATCAGGAACAGGACAACCCTGGTAACGTGCAACTCCCGGAACATTAGGGCATTTATCTTCTTCATCATTTATACCATCTTTATCAGTATCAGGAATGGGGCAGCCCTGGTATTTTGCAAGACCGGCCACGTCGGGGCACTTATCATCTTTATCAGCGACGCCATCACCGTCCTTGTCAGGGCATCCTTGTAAAGCGGCCAGTCCAGCCTCATCAGGGCATGCGTCAAGGCTATCCACAATTCCATCTCCGTCACGATCTTTAATTTCCGGTATCTCAACAACTTTTGGAGGAGCCATTTCTTTTTTGGCAACTATGTTGGAAGAGATTCCTATGCTGTGTGTGAAATGATAACTCGCATTTTCGGTGACTGGTACACGATATTGTGAGTTTATGTATATAAAGCCTTCCCTGAAGAGATTGATTTGTAAGCCAAGCCCGATAGGTGCAAATGCTGCAAAATATTTTTTGTAGTTACTTGCGCCAAGTCCAAGGTCAATATAAGGTGTAACCCAATACCTGTCTGTGAGTAATTTAAAGTTTATGTTGGCAGTTGCCTCCAACAAAAAAGTATTCTCATTGAAATCAGGTTGATTTTCAATTGGATAATCTAAAAAGGATCCTTCAAGTGAGGCCGCAAAATCCATGTGTTCCGTTAATCCAGAAAGATAATTTACGGCTAATCCTGCATGCTGGCGCTTCGAATTAAAAAAGTTCTTTGCTTTTAAAACACTCACCAAACCATTAGTCCTTATATCTGAAGCGGTTTCAAAGTCGTTTAGGATAAAACTAACTCCCAATGCCTTCGTTTTCTTATAGCTTGTTGTTTGAGCATGGGTTGTCGCAAAAAAAGTAACTGTAACAAATAGTAAAAATAATTTTTTCATAATAGGGTTTGTTTGCTTTCAAACAAAAATAGAGGGTTACTTCCAAAGGATAAAATTAAATAATCTGATGATTATCCAATATGTGGAGCAACGAGATGTAACAATCCCCAAAAAAGAACCTGAATAAGAAATGTGGCAGGCAGGCAAATTCTATTCCCTGGCTAAATGAAAATTATCTAAAACCTCTACTTTAACCTTGGTTAATCCCCTTGAAATATAGCCAAGTTCTTTTGCGGCAATCCACGATAAATCTACCAGCCGCTTATTTTTAGCAGAAAGGCGGTCATTGGTCTTTAATACTACGGATCTTTTGTTTCTTAAATTGGTAACCTTTATCCAGGTTCCTAACGGAAGAACATTACAAGCTGCCGAGTATTTTTCGGATCTGTATATTTCACCGTTTGCAGTGCGGCGTTTATCAAATTTTTTTGCATAATAGCTGGCGATACCATATTTAATTATTGGAGGCTTTACGGAAGTTGTGGGAGTATGCTTTATTTTTTTTTGCGAATAGCACAGTGTGCAAAAAAAAACCATGAAGACTAATACAAGCAAAAGAGGTTTCATAATTATACTATTCAATACATAATTGCTAACAAAACTGCATATAGTAAAACGAAAGTTTTCTTTATTTATTCGCGAAATATTTCTCAGCGTATAATTTATCCTCATTGTAAATATCCTCATAAAAGACAACTTTATTGTCTTTCGCCTCGCAGGTATAATATTCGATGTAAAGAGGCAATTTGTTTTTTAGCATAATACGTTTCCTGCTCTTATTGCCTATCCAGGTTTTTATTGAATCTTCATTATATGAAATTTTATGTCCTTCAGGCAGGTTCAAGCTATCGTTTCTTGCAATAAAATAAGCAAGTTGCTGCCAACTTTGAACACGTACGCAACCGTGACTTAGTGCCCTGAAAGAATTTTTAAACAGGTACCGCTGATTTGTATCGTGCAAATAAACACTAAAAGGATTATCAAAATTAAATTTAAAAATACCCAACGCATTATCATCACCACTACCCTGCTGTACTTTCCACGGAATACCGGTTTTATACTTTGTCCAATCTACAGAATAAGGATCTACGCTTTCACCTTTGTAGTCAACGAGGCTAAATCCTTTTCTTGCGAGGTAGCCCGGGTCTATTTTTAATGCAGGGATTATATCTTTTTTAATGATGCTTTCGGGAATAGTCCATTGCGGATAGGTAACCATATCAGTAATTTTGGAAGTAAGTTCCGGTGTACGGGTCGCCGGCTTCCCAACAATTACTTTGGAGACAAGGATAAGGCTATCCTGGTCCCATAGTTTCAAATAAAAGCCCGGTATATTAACCCATATATACTTTGCCGGAAGCACCGGTAAACGCTTGTAGCGATCAAGCGTAATTGCAATTCTTTTAAATTTTTCACCATCGGTTGCGTTTAAAAAAGCTATAAGTTTACCTGAAACTTTCCCATCGGGCTTAATGTCTTTACTTTCCTGGTATTTTTTTATTTCACTTGTCAATAAGAGGGAATCGGGAAACGTAATATTTTCGTCGGCAACTCCCGCTTGATAAAGGCGTCGCTGGAGCGTTTTAATAAAATTTATCGAATCCTTTTGAGGATAATGTACGAAGACATAGTGTACGGTATCCATAGAATCGATAAAACTTCTTAGTGCATATTTTAGAGATTGGTAATCCGTATTTGATGGCTCAGCCCTGCTAAAAATCGTTGCAAATGACTGTGTTTCCAGTGCTGTTTGCAGGCCCTTTATAAATAAAGAGTCAATAAATTCTTTGTTTGAGATCACCGAAAAGCTATCCTCAAGCATCCTACCCTCTTTAAGATCCTTAATGGTCTTCATAAAAGCATCGCTTAAGAGCAGGTCCACTTTCGTCCAAAAAACAGCATCTTTCCTTGCAAGCGTATCTTCTGCAAATCTTCTCCTTAATAAGGAGAGATCTTTGAAATGATAATCGCCAGGGTAAAGCCCATAATATTTTGACTTTTCAATAAAGTCGAACATCGAGTCTGCCAGTGGGTTCCAGTGCTCCTTTTTGCTCCATACATTATGGTAATCATTTTCTTCATAAAATGCCTGAACAACCTGGTGAAGCGAAAAACTTATTGAATCATCAATCTTTCCTTCGTTGTCATCCGCATATTGTAAAAATGATTTTAGATTGTCGGAAATTTTATCATCCATTTCCTCGGGCTTTTTTACGATTTCTTTTTTTGCAGGAGGAGTATGATTTCTGCAACTATAAAAACCAGTCAGCGTAACAGCTATAAAAAAAATGTAAATTAGAAACGTCCTGCTCATTTGATAACAATGAAGTTAACTTTGATGATCTTATGTGTCAATTAAAAAATAATGAACCGAAAACTAATTTTTTTGTTCCGGATATCTTTGTTTTTAGCAATAAATTTATTTTGGATAAACAAACATTCCTATTCGCAATCAAATGTCGCAAATAAGTATGGCTTATTTGTAATAACTGGCATCGGAGATTTCAAGAACTCTATTGCATCCGACACCAATAAACGTATGATGAATATTCGAAATTGCCTGCCTGGAATAATTTTGGATCTCCGGTATGCAACGTCTAATAATTTTATGATGAAAAAACTATATCCTCAAATATATACAACTTACCTGCGGGAAGCTGCTGCAAAGGCATTAAAAAATGTGATGGATGAACTAAAAAAAGAACACCTTACCCTAAAAATATTTGACGCATACAGGCCCTATTCTGTTACTGAAGAAATGTGGGAAATCGTAAAAGATGACCGTTACGCTGCCGATCCATCAAAGGGAAGCGGGCATAATCGTGGAATCGCAGTTGACCTAACACTTGTTAATACAATTACCGGCAATGAATTAAAAATGGGAACCGGTTTTGATAATTTCAGCGATACTGCCCACACTGACTTTGTAGGCCTGCCTTCCCCAATATTATATAACAGGAATTTGTTAAAAGCTGTCATGGAAAAATACGACTTCACCAGCCTCGATACAGAATGGTGGCATTTTAGTTTGCCAAGTCCACAAAATTTTGAATTGCTTGATCTTTCTTTTGACGAATTGAACACAATTAGCAAAAATTGATATTTACTCTTCGCCGCTTGTTTTAATTGATTATTTCTATTTACCAGGCTAAAAAGTAAAAACTATGAAATGACTGACATAGAAAAGAAGGAACGCAAAAAGAAGCTGCAAAAAAAATGTGTTGAAATATTAGAGGCGAGGATTTCCTCAATAAGAGCAGCAATGAATGATGCACAGGC
>JBBSBD010000033.1:0-34832 GCA_038251675.1 Chitinophagales bacterium
GCATCATTAAAAGCATCAAGGGAAGAATTAAAAACCCTGAAGTTTGCATGATCTGGATCTTTCAGTATTTGCATGTCTGCTTCCGTTGGATTGAATGCAGATTCAAAATCTGTGTCTTCAACAAAATTATTTGAATTCAGATACCTTGATGCTATGCCAAGCAGGTCGTAGCCCGTGAGAATAATCAGTGATGCAATGAGAATGACCGGTGGAATTTTCTTTTTAAGAAAAAAGAAAATTATTGCAAACGCCAATGCGATTAATATTATGGATCTTAGTAAGTCTCCACCCATAAGATCTTTGCGGTCGGTATGTAAAGCCGTTATAAGATTCCGGCTTACTTCATCAGCCTGTTGTGTTATTTGCGGAGTTGGCTCCTGGCCCTGCGGCACCTGTCGAAGCACACCTTGCTTGAAATTGTCTTTAAGTCCCTTGTCTCCCTTTCCGCTAAATGAAGCACTGAAATAAAACCCTGCAAGCAGCACCAAAACAGCGCCGGTTATAATTCCCGACAACTTTAGTTTTTTCCAGGCTTCTGTGTAATCAATATTAAAGCTTACCAGTTTACTCAAGGCCAATACTGCCATAAACGGAAAACACAATTGAGGAATAACTAATCCCATTGTAGGCGCCCTAAATTTGTTATAAAACGGGAGATGGTCAAAAAGGAAAAAGTTGAGGCCCTTAAAGTTGGCCCCCCACGCAAGAACAACACCCAGTATGCTTGCCGCAAGTACCCACCATTTGTGCCAGGATTCTATATACACCATTCCGAATATGAAAAGAAAACAGATAATTGCACCAAGATAAACCGGTCCTGAAGTCGTGGGCTGATCGCCCCAATAAGAATATCCATCAGCAATTTGAAGGGCATAATCTTCCGGAGCTCCTATTTCACTATATTTTTCTACAAATTTTGACGAACTATTATATTCATTTCCTCCGTTACTTCCTCCATATAACCCGGGAACCATAAAGGTGAGTGTTTCGGGAATGCCAAGGCTGTAATTGAATGCATAGTCTTTATCAAGGCCACCCTTTGTCTTATTTTGACTTTCACCGGGAAGATTAAGCTCCGACCGGCCACCACGCATACTTTCCTTTGCGTATTCGTAAGTTGGCATCATTGTTACCGCATTGCAGGCAAGGCCTAAAACTCCTGCGATCAATGCTAAAGCAGCGCCTGTTAATGCCTGGGGCAATTGTTTTTCTTTATAGCTTTTTATAATAAATGTTACCGTGATTATTGCGGCGATCATCATTGTGTAATAAACCATCTGCAGATGGTTTTGGCCAATAAGTAATGTTCCAAAAAAAGCCGTGACTGCAAACCCCGCCCAATATTTTCTTTGAAAAAGTAAAATTAACCCCGCTAAAACCGCCGGCATATATCCAATTGAAAGCATTTGAGTATCGTGCCCCACGGCAATAATTATTGGGTCAAAGGTGGAGTAGGCATAGGCGATGCCACCCATTATACTTACCCATGGGTTTGCGCCACATACCACACATAAAAAGTAAAAACATATACACGCAAGAAAGAAAAAACTTATGGGCTTTGGCAGCCCGAGTTTTAATATTGGATCAAGATATCCAACCTGCAATTTGGTGCGTGAGTCAAAAGCAATCTGGTATGCGGGCATCCCGCTAAACATGCTGTTTGTCCACAAAGGGTAATAGCCATATTTATCATGAAACTCCATAGATTGCTGGCTCATGCCACGCCAGCCTTGTATATCGTGCTGGGTCACTACTTTGCCTTCCAGCGCAGGCTTGCAATACACAACTGAGACAATTAAAAAAACTACAACTGCAATAATGTGCGGCAGGGTTTTTTTGAAATTAAAATTCTTCATTACCATTTTTCTTTAGAAAAGGCAAAGTAAAAGTTTTTTATCATTAAAGGGTATAAATAAAACTTCAATTAAAAATTAAAAATTTCATCATCGGGTGCCGGATTCACAATTCATCTTTCAATTACTTATCTTAGTTTTTTATCCAACAAAAAAGTTATGGCTTTAAGCAGAATATGGGCGGCGTTTATTATTGTTGCTATTACGGTAGCTGGCATTAAATGTTTTTTTCTTGGCGATTCACAAATTTTTCAATGGATGGTTACGGGTAAAGCTGCTGACCCTGCCAACCCGCTTAAACTTGATGGTATTATCGAGACATGCTGGGTTGCTGTAGAAATTTGCTTAAAGCTTATTGGGATATTGGCGCTATTTATTGGCTTCATGAATATTGCTGAGAAAGCAGGAGGCATAAGGCTTTTGAGCAGAATAGTCGGCCCGTTTTTTTCTAAATTATTTCCTGAAATTCCTAAAGGCCATCCATCAATGGGTCACATGATCATGAACTTTTCAGCCAACCTTTTAGGGCTTGATAACGCCGCAACCCCTTTTGGATTGAAAGCAATGGATAGCCTGCAGGAATTAAATGTGAATAAAGATGTTGCTTCCAACTCACAGATCATGTTTCTCTGTTTACACGCTGCGGGACTGAATTTAATTCCCGTAAGTGTAATAGCGGTAAGGGCTGCACAAAACGCATCAGACCCTACCGATGTTTTTTTGCCCTGCATGATCGTGACATTTGCAGGCACGATGGCTGCTATGATCATAGTTTCTTTTAAGCAAAAAATCAATTTGTTTCAACCGGTGATACTTGCATGGGTCCTGGGTATCTCTGCAATAATAGCAGCGCTTGTTCTTTACGTCACTCACTTAAATGCTGCAGGCATCCAGCTATTTTCAGGCCAGTTGAGTAACGGATTAATATTACTGGTTTTTCTTCTTATAATCCTGGGAGGTGTGTATAAAAAGATAGACCTCTTTTCTGTTTTTGTGGATGGAGCTAAAAGTGGTTTTGATACGGCAATTCGCATTATACCTTACATACTTGGTATACTCGTAGCTGTTAGTATGCTTAGAACCAGCGGTACTTTTGATGCCATTATTACGGGGATGAAAAATTTCTTTGCAGTGCTTGGGGCTGATACCCGTTTTGTGGATGGATTGCCTACAGCGCTTATACGGCCGCTGAGCGGCGGTGCAGCCCGCGGAATGATGGTTAGCACCATGGCCACGTATGGGCCTGATTCTTTTGCAAGTAAATTGTCGGGGATTTTCCAGGGCGCCGCAGATACCACTTTTTATGTAGTAGCCGTTTATTTTGGCTCTGTAAATATTAAAAATACACGCTATTCTATAGGCGCAATGCTGCTCGCCGATCTTGTAGGAATTATTACAGCAATACTTTTAGCTTACTTATTTTTTGGAAATAGCGCCTGATTCATTGACTGGATCAAAACTAAGCGGTTGTGGAAAACCCTTTTTCTATTTTTTTATTTGCTTATCCTTTTTCTCTATCGTGGCAGAATCGCTTTGATGGGCTATAATTGAATCCTGCTTTAGATCGGTTGTGAGGTTGTCATTGTTATTTGCATCTTTTTCCTCATCATCCATAATGGCAGATGATTGAAAAATTGCTGCTATCTTTTTAGCATCATAAATTGCGCGGTTGTATTTATTTCCGAGAACGATGATCGTAACAGAATCCTGAATCATTCTTATAAAGGCAGTATTATTTCCATGCCACCATCCGTTATGATAAATTATTTTCCTTCCATCAGGATATACATTCATTCTCCAGCCATATCCATAATTTCTTATGCCCGGTTTTTCATTGCTATAAGGAGTGTAGGCCGCTTCTAAAGTTTTTGAATTGAATATTTCGTTGGTATAAAGCGCCTGGTCCCATTTCAACAAATCTTCAGGGGTGCTATAAATGTTTTTATCGCCGAATCCTGTATCCAGGTAGGTAAGGCCTTCCTGTCTTCCGCGCCAGTCATAAGAAGGCATCGCTGTGGCACTATCTGCCATAGTAAACACATAAGTGTCGTTCATGCCGAGTGGAGTGAAAAAATATTCCTGCAAAAAATGCGGATAACTTTTGCCGGAAGCTTTTTCGATTATCAATGCTAATAATGCATAATTAGTATTGCAATAGGTGAAGTGCGTACCCGGTGTGCCTTGTAGAGGCGGTTTAAATTTTTCCAGGTAAGCAAGTATATCTTCATTAGAGCAATACTGTTTTGTGTTCCAACCGAGTGGTTGCATAAAGTAAATATAGTTGGGAAGTGCGCTTCTGTGACTGAGCAATAACTTTACAGTTATATTATCATACGGAAATTCAGGAAAATATTTTTTTAGATCGTCATCAAGTTTCAATTTGCCAAGCTCGGCGAGTTTCAATACTGCCATTCCAGTAAATGTTTTCGACACTGATGCAAGATGAAAAGCGCTGTGCGGCGTAAGCGAATCCTTTTTCTGCAGGTTAAAATAGCCATGATAATCTTCGAAAATGACTCTTCCTTTTTTTGCTACCAATATGGCGCCATTAAATCCCCTGGCAAGAAAATCTTTCACGTAAAACTCTTTTATCTCATTATAATACCTATTAAAATCTGCCTTTGGAATATTGCCTGGCGGTGGAGGAGTGTAAGCCAGCGAATCTTTCTTTGAGCGATCACTTTTGCCTGCTGAGCCGGAGTTACAGGCAATCAAAAAAATGGAAGCAATAATTGCTATTAAAAATGTTTTAGACAAATTCATGGTTAATAATTCATAGATTAAGGGACTATATTTGCAATATTACATTACAAAATTTATATGGCAGAAAAAAAGGCAACAAGTTACCCCAAAGAAAAAATCAAAATACTGTTTCTTGAAAATATTAGTAAAGCAGCAACCATAAAATTTACAGATGCAGGTTACACTTCGATTAAACAGGTGCCCGGTGCATTAAGTGAAAGTGACCTGATCAAAGAGATTAAAGATGTCCATTTGCTTGGCATCCGTTCCAAATCAAAAATCACAGAAGCTGTGCTGGATAGTGCCGCGAAATTGCAGGCAATCGGATGTTTCTGCATTGGTGTAAACCAGGTAAATCTTGCCGCAGCTACTAAAAAAGGTGTTACCGTTTTCAATGCACCTTATTCAAATACCCGTTCCGTTGCAGAACTGGTGATTGCATCGGCGATCATGCTTATAAGAAAAATTCCTGATAAAAATAGGGCAGCGCATGAAGGTATATGGCTTAAAGATTCCAGCGGCAGCCATGAACTTCGTGGTAAAACATTGGGCATTATAGGTTATGGAAATATAGGTTCGCAGGTGAGTGTGCTGGCTGAAGCGCTTGGCATGAAAGTATTTTTCTATGATGTAGAAACAAAGATGCCATTAGGAAATGCTGAAGGTAAAACTTCTTTAAAAGAGTTGTTGCGCCTTTCTGATGTCGTAACACTTCATGTACCAGATTTACCATCGACCCGTAACATAATTAATAAGACCACCTTGAAGTATTTTAAGCCTTCAGGAATGCTCATTAACTATGCCAGGGGCCAGGTAGTTGATATTCCCGCATTAAAAAATGCATTGGTAAATAAAGAACTTGGTGGCGCCGCTATTGACGTATTTCCTTCGGAGCCGCAAAAAAATGGCGACCCATTTGTAAGCCCGTTGCAGGGATTGAGTAATGTGATATTGACTCCGCATATCGGCGGGTCCACTGAAGAGGCACAATTGAATATAGGAGAGGACGTGAGCGCCAAGCTTTTCAATTTCCTGGAAAAAGGTATCACCACAGGATCTCACACGATACCCGGATTGAACCTGCCTCCGCAGGAAGGGACTCACAGGATACTGCATGTACATAACAATGTTCCCGGGGTATTATCTGAAATAAATACGGAGCTTTCCAAACATAAAATAAACATCCTGGGACAGTATTTGAAAACCAACGATGAAATAGGTTATGTCGTTCTCGATGTTAATAAAAATCTGTCCGGAGATGCGCTTGAGTTATTGAAGAAAGTAAAAGAAACTATTAAGGTGAGATTACTATATTGAGCAAATAATTCTTTATGCAATGGTGTTTAATTTTTTTAAATCGTAAACCAATAATTTAATTTTTTAAAATTCATATCGTAAACAATTTCACTTAAGGTATTGGATAAATTTAGGGAGAATAAGTCTTTATTTCCCATGCCCCTGATTTCTGTCTTAACTTTGTGCTATGAAAATAGTAATAATAGGAGGCGGTTTTGGTGGTTTAAAACTTGCTAGAAAACTTACAAAAAAGAAGGGTTTTGATATTACTCTTATCGATCGTTTCAATTTTCACCAGTTTCAGCCTTTATTCTACCAGGTGGCCACCGCAGGGCTTGATGCCAGCGATATTTCTTTTCCATTAAGAAAAGCTTTTCACAAAGAAAATAATATTCATTTCAGGATGGGAATCGTAACATCCATTGATATTGAGAATAAAAAAGTTATCACCGATGAGCAGGACTACTCATTTGATGCACTTGTAATCGCAACCGGCGCAGACACAAATTTTTTTGGCAACCAGCAACTAATAGATCATACGTTTCCCATGAAAAGCACGGTGGAAGCATTACAGATAAAATACAGGCTACTTCAAAATATGGAACAGGCATTATATGCAAAAACGGAAGAGGATCTGCAAAAGCTTTTAACGGTAGTGGTTGTAGGAGGTGGGCCAACGGGCGTAGAAATGAGTGGCGCGATAGCTGACATGCGCAGGTTCGTTTTGCCAAAAGATTATCCTGAAATAGATTTCAGCAAGATGAAAATTTACCTGCTGGAAGGAAGCCCGGAAACATTAGGAACCATGTCGGATAAATCGAGTAACGATTCCATGGAATACCTGAAAAAGCTTGGTGTGATATTGAAGACTGAAACTATTGTGAAAAATTATGATGGTAAAACAGTTTCTATGCAAAATGGTGATTCTATTGATTCCTGTCTCGTAATATGGGCTGCAGGCATAAAAGGAAATGTACCCGATGGAATTGACAAAAGCCTTGTCGTAAAAGGCAACCGCATTAAAGTTGACCAATATAACCAGGTAATCGAGCTTGAAAATATTTATGCTATTGGCGATGTAGCTTATATGGAAACAGAAAAATATCCGCACGGCCATCCGCAGGTAGCATCTGTAGCTATAGCACAAGGCGAAGCACTTGGCAAAAATTTTTTAAGAATGCAGAAAAATCCGGGCTCTGCAGAAGAATTTGAATACCATGATAAGGGCTCTATGGCTACCGTTGGCCGCAATCTCGCGGTAGTAGATATTCCCAAACCTAAACTTCATTTCAGAGGTTTTTTTGCATGGATGATCTGGATGGGCCTTCATCTTTTTTTATTACTTGGCGTTAAAAACAGGCTCTCGGTTTTTAGCAATTGGATATACAATTATATTACTTACGACCAGAATTTAAGATTAATTTTTCGCCCCTTTTACCGGCCTAAAACCTAATAATATGGAATCACATTTTTTAAATGCGGAATGGAATAATCTCATTATGGCTAATTATCCCGTGCCTCCGGAAGTGCTGTTGCCTTATGTTCCAAAGAATACAGAGCTTGATTTTTTTGGCGGCAAAACTTATGTAAGCCTTGTAGGGTTTATGTTTTTAAATACAAAGATGCTGGGCCTTAGTATTCCTTATCACAGCAATTTTGAGGAGGTTAACCTTCGGTTTTACTTAAAGCATAATAACAACGGTAACTGGATGCGGGGCGTTGGATTTATCAAAGAGATTGTGCCCAAACCGGCAATATCGCTTGTGGCAAATAACTTATATGGAGAAAAATATGCCACCATGAAAATGAAACATACCTTTCACGAGGCTCCGGATTATCTGGAAACCGGTTATGAGTGGCGCTTTAAAAATAAGTGGAATAAAATAAGCGCTATTTCAAAAACAACATCCTTGCCAATGCGGATAGGCAGCGAGGAGGAATTTATAGCAGAGCACTATTGGGGATATACAAAAGTTAACGATGATAAAACGTACGCTTATGAGGTAAAGCATCCGAGGTGGGAGATTTTTCATGTAACCGACTATGTTATCCATTGTGATTTTAGTGGCTTATATGGCAACGAATTTTCTTTTTTGAAGGATGCAAAACCATCTTCCATTTTTATGGCAAAAGGCTCTGAGGTAAAGATCTGCCATAAAACAACTTTACAATAATCTAAATTCATCTAAAATTTTTTTTGCTCTTGATTTGAATGCAGCACTTTGATGAGATATCTGTTCGTCAATAAGAAGTTTTATTTCGGGAATGATTTCAGGGTATTGTTTCGCAAGTTTGCCAAGTATCGATAAAGAGAAAGCTTTTACCGCAACAGATTCACCGGGAGATTCAACATAGTTAAAACAAATTTCCATTACAGGACCCTCGTATTCCACCGGAATATCAACATGCTGGAGAAGCCTCACCGTATTTCTTTTGATTGAGTTATGAAGCCCTGGCTTCCTTAAATTGATTATTAGTTTTTCGAAATTTCCTTTTATGAGAAAAGGGTGCAGGATGGCACTATAACTTAATGGCCATGCTGCACGCTGTGTTACGCGATATTCTGCATTCAAAAAAAGATTAAATAGCTGATCAAACTTTTTTTGATCGTCTCCAACCCATGAAACAATTTTATTGCAATTCTTCTTTGAATGTTCTTTGAGAATAGTTTCACGCAGATCCATAACCCATAGATTATATCATTTGCAATTACTTTCTAATAGTTTCCGCATTTTTAAGACTTCTTCTTCGTTTACTGCAATATGCTGCAATTGTTCATTCATAGCGCTATTTGCATATTTCATTTCGCTTGCTTTGTAAAAGCCGGCAGAGCTATGAAATTCTTTTGCACCGGTACTTTCGGCCAGTGAAACAATATTACCTGATGTTACACCCGATCCTGGCATAATAATAATTCTTTCGTCGGACCTAATAATTAGCTGTTTAATTAATTCTTGCCCTTCGGCTGCTTTAGGTTGCAGCCCGGAGGTTAAGATTCTCTCGCAGCCAATCTCGATAATATCTTCCATTGCCTCCATAGCGTTTGCAGTTCTATCGAATGCCCGGTGAAAGGTAACACCTAACGGATATGCATGGCCTGTAAGAGTTTTACATTTTTCTTTATCAACTTTACCTTCCGGTGTAAGTATCCCGAGAACTACACCGTCACATCCAAGTTTTTTGCACATCTCAATGTCAGCCTTCATCATTTCATATTCGGCTTCATTATATAAAAAGTCGCCACCGCGCGGCCTTATCATTACATATAAATCAATCTGTAAAGCTTTTCTCGCTTCTTTTATAAATCCGCAGGATGGGGTAGTGCCGCCTTCCATGGGGTTGTCGCATAGCTCTATGCGGTGAGCCCCGGCCCGCTGGGCTGTAATGCAGCTTTCAATATTGAATCCTATTATTTCAAGCTTCATGAATCTTCTCTTTATTTTTTTGCAGCCGCCTGAAGATTTTAGCTGGCAGTGTCAAATACATATTTCGATGGAATAATTTTTTCTTCGTCATAACTTTTTACAGAGAATACAAAGCCCTTTTGAACCGCATAAGCCCCATACTGGCCTTTTTTATTCAACGCAAGAAAACCGACCTGTAAAGTTTTGGCTTTTTTCATGTCACGTTTTACAATCCTGTCAACAGCTTTACGGCAGGCAGTTTCCGGAGAATCACCCTGTCGCATAAATTCCACCACGAGGTGCGTACCGCAAATTCGTATTACTTCTTCTCCAACACCGCTGGAGGTGGCAGCTCCTACTTCATTATCTACAAATAACCCGGCGCCGATGAGCGGAGAATCACCAACCCGGCCGTGAATTTTGAAAGCCATACCACTTGTTGTTACTGCGCCACTCATATTTCCTGAGGCATCCAGGGCCACCAATCCCATTGTATCGTGATTGGCCGATCCATCTTCAAAATAGTTTGGCGCGAACGGTCCATTTTCTTTTTTACCTCGATTGCCGGAAGCCTGATTTTCGATATTTATTACCGGTTTATATTCACTCTTCCCGAGCCAATTTTCGTAGGCTTTTTTCGCATCGTCGGAGAGCACCTGCGGTTCTAAGGCAAATCCGTTTTCAACAGCAAATTGCTGTGCACCCTGCCCAACTAATAACACGTGTGGAGTTGTTTCCATAATTTTTCTTGCAACCGATACGGGGTGGAGAATCCGCTCTAATCCGCCTACACCGCCACAATTAGAGAATTCATCCATAATACATGAATCCAAAGTTACAATGCCGTCCCTGTCAGGATAACCACCGAGTCCCACGCAACAATTGATAGTGCCTTCAATGTACCGGGCACCTGCTTCCACGGCATCAAGTGCCCTCCCATTTGCAGACAATATTTTCCACGCTTCGGTATTAACAGGTTTGCCGCTATCCCATGTGGAGACCACAATAGGTTTAATTTGTTCTGCGCCGCTACCTGTAAAAATTTTCTTTACAGAAAGCAGCGGTGCTGATAATGTTGAAAGCTGTATAAATTTTCTTCTGTCGATCATACAATTAATTTATAGGTATCTTTTTATTTAGGAATTATTTTCTATGCATTGAAAGTTTTTTTATCATGTCATCGGACAGGGAATCTGCATAAGTGCCATAAGCGCTCACAAAAGCTCCTTTTAATTTTCCATCTTTTGACTCTACCGCATAGACTACCGCCTCATCAGATGGATTTGTCTCTCCTTCGAACCTGTAAACTTCAGTTATTTCAAATTCATGCGGGTTTAAACAAACATTTGTTTCATTACAAATTAATTTATCAAAGGCTATATTGAAATCGGTAGTAAAACCTCTTTCCTTTAGGCTGTTGAGTGCAAGGGATACCGTGTCGTAGTTGGGCATAAAAAGTATTTTTTCAAAATTAATCAACTTACAAAGAAGAAGTGTAAGCCATTAGCAGGCCGAAAGTTATTCAATAATGTTTTTTATCTGAAAAAAATTATTAATTGATTAGGTAAACTTTAGATTTTCATTTCGATAATCAAAACTTCAATGCAGTAAAATAAATTATAGTTTTGAAAGGAGATTACATGTTTACTTTTTAAAATCAGTTTTGATTCGGCGGGAGGGAACTGCCAAATAAACATTTGAGAAAAACCTTTTAAAAGAAATGATGAAACTCTATATTAAGAATATGGTTTGTGACCGTTGTATTGCGGCGGTGAGGCATCTGCTTGATGATTTGAAGATGCCCTTTTTGGGATTGCAATTAGGTGAGGTAACCTTACTTAAAACCCCGGCAAACAAGCAGATGAAAATTTTAGAAACCGGTCTCAATCAATTGGGTTTTGAAATACTGGACGACGAAAAAAAGCAACTTATCGACAAGATTAAAACCATTATTATCAAACACGTTCATTATGGCGAGGGGGATGAGAAGTATAAATTTTCAGATTTCCTATCTGCCAAATTGCATAAGGATTATTCATATTTAAGCAAATTGTTTTCAGAAACAGAAGGGGTAACTATTGAAAAATATATGATCAACCAAAAAATAGAAAGGGTAAAGGAATTGATGGTCTATGATGAATTAAATCTTAGCGAAATTGCCTACAAGTTAGGTTATAGCAGTGTGGCACATCTTTCATCCCAATTTAAAAAGGCAACTGGTTTATCTCCAAGTCATTTTAAAAAAATACCTGGCAATCGCAGAAGGGCTTTGGACAGTTTCTAAAAGATAGTTCCTTAAATACCTTATTTAGCATACTGGAATAACCAGTCATAAATGCTCATATTGAACTTATCATAATTCGGATCTTCCTTACCCATCCCCGAGCCACTATACGTCATATCCCAACAGTTATGTCCGACGCCCGGATAAACAGTTACTTTGGCTTTGATTGTAGTGGAATATTTATTAATAGAGTCAATATGTGGCAGCAACGGATCATATTTTTGCGTATCATTTTTTCCAACGAAGGCCCATATTGGAAAATTTTTGTAAGCAGGAAAATTGGTTGAGGGCCCGACACCCGCAGTTGTAACGATCGCCGCCACATAACCATTCGGATAGTACTGAACATATTTAAATGTATTGGAGCCGCCAGTGCTAAGACCTGTCATATAGATTCGGTGAATATTTACTCTATACTTTGCAATGATTGATTTTATAAATGCATTTAGATCGTCCGGCGAATACGTTACCTCCGGAGCCGTAATTTGCGGCGAGATAACCAACATCGCATAACGCGGAGCTGCTGGTTTTGGGGCCCATGCGTTATTTTTGATCATGTATTGTATACCATTCCCAAGTATTTTGTTGAGGTCGGAAGGATTGGTCATACTATTTCCCTCAACTCCGCCTCCGGTCAATGAAATCAAAAGTGGATAATCTGCAGTGCTGGCGTCATAGCCAGACGGTTTATAGAAATAGTAACCGTAGATTGTATTATCGGTGGCATTCAATACTACAGGGGTATGTGTGCCACCGGCATCTTTCGGCAGAGCCTTAAGATCAGCGTCCGAAACCGGCTGAATAGGCTGCGAAGGTTGATTGGGCTGATCGGGTGTTTTATCTTTCCCGCATGATGCTGCAAGAAAGATAAAAATCACCGGAACAAAAACGACCTTTCTTAAAAATTCTTTGTAACTCATATATAATAATATTGTATCGATCGAAATTTATAACGCAACACAACGATTTAAAGTGTACAAATCTGATTCCAAAAGCTTTTGGATAAGGAATATTTTCATATGTAATTTAAAAAATTACTATTTCATTTGCAAGAATGAGTCAACCAATTTTACATTCTTATGATTAATTAACAATCCTATTCTAAATCCCTGCCCATTGTTATTCCTCAAACAAAAGTATTAGTTGCCGGAGGTCTTCAAATCCAGCGCTCCATTCATATTCCTTACAGCATCAGCACTTTTGGCAAAGGCCGCTTTTTCTCCCTCGTTCAAGTCAAAATCAATAATTTTTTCCCACCCATCTTTTCCGATTACAACAGGTACGCCCATACATATATCTTTTTGGCCATACTCGCCGTCAAGCATAACTGAGCAAGGAATTAATTTCTTTTCATCACGAACAATGGATTCTACCATTGCGGCTCCCGCCGCTCCAGGCGCATACCACGCACTCGTGCCTAGCAGGCCGGTGAGCGTTGCGCCGCCCACCATTGTGTCTGCAGCAACTTTTTTAAGTGTAGCATCGTCAAGCATACGTGAAACCGGAATGCCATTGTATGTTGCCAATCTCGTTAAGGGAATCATTGTGGTATCACCATGGCCGCCAATTACCACCGCCTGCAGGTCTTGCGAAGAACAGCCCATCGCCTGTGAAAGAAAATATTTAAACCTGCTGCTGTCAAGTGCTCCGCCCATTCCTATGATCTGTTTTTTTGGAAGCCCGCTTGACTTTAAAGCTAGGTAAGTCATCGTGTCCATTGGGTTGCTAATAACAATTATTATCGCATCTGGTGAGTGCTGCAATATATTGCTGGTAACATCTTTTACAATCCCGGCATTTATCCCTATCAGCTCCTCACGCGTCATTCCCGGTTTACGCGGAATCCCTGAAGTGATAACGGCTACCTTACTTCCGGCAGTTTTTTTATAATCGTTTGTGGAACCAATGATCTTTGTATCACTACCCAGCAAAGCGGCGCTTTGCAAAAAATCCATTGCCTTACCTTCAGATACCCCCTCTTTTATATCCAATAGTACCAGTTCTTCACACAATTCTTTCCTCGCGATATTGTCTGCACATGTTGCACCTACTGCACCAGCGCCTACTACAGTTACTTTCATTTTTAATTATTTAATTTTTCAAAAAATTGGTTACCCGCCAAAGGTACTGTTTCATCTTAAAATATCAGGGATCGGCTGGGAGGTATTAGTTTGCTGCAATCAGGTACAGGTATTATGTTTGGAGGGAGCGGCGAGAAATGTAACTGATTGCCATAAGACTGTGAAAAATTTTGCCATGCAGTGCCGCAAGGGAAGTATGCGTTGTCTCGTCACCGATCTCTTTTCAGTTATCTTCTTTTACTACTATTTACAAATCCTTTAACTACCCCATTTTATTCTTTCATTTAATTTAACAGTCGTATCAGTAAACCCTCTATGTTTAAACTGCCTGCATTCGCCTTTTTATGCCTTTTGCTCGCTTGCTTTAGCAGCAAGGCAGCGATAACACTTACAGCTATCCCCGATGTGCAAGGTTCAGCCGTATCCCTTCAATGGAATATGGTGAATTATCCGTCGCCAACAGCCTATATTCTATTAAAAAGTAATGACGGCATTCTATGGAAGATAGCGGCCGCAAATCCTGTTTATAGAAATTATAAAGCATCAACCATTCTTGCATATAGCGACAGGGTTGCAGGAAGCAGAAAATTATATTATCGTGTGAGGGTTTATGACATTAATGATAAGACAGTAGCGATTTCTAATACTGCCATTGCCGAAATTCCAAAAGCGGTATTTAGGAATTTTACAACAAACGGCGTTTCGCCACAACCAAATTCATCAGGCTTTGGAAATACTTCCTGGCAAATGTTTCCAAATCCTGTGCAGGATATTCTTAATCTTGGTTATAAAAGAACCGGACGAATAATGGGCGTAATAAATGTCCTTATTACGGATGCAACCGGTAAAATAATAATTCGTTTCCGGCAGGCTTCTAATAATAAGCAGTTACGTATACCTGTAAGTAATCTGAAAGCAGGCCTTTATTTCATTAAGATAGATGTCTTAAATGAAAGGCAGCTAAATGATAAATTTATAAAGCAGTAAATCATAATTCTGAAGCGATGCTATCGATTTTTACACTTCCTTCAAATGCTTTTTTGAACTCGCCTTTTTTGTCGTAGAGAAAAATAGATGGCAGATTTGAAACTTTAAAAAATACAGGGAAAAAATATTTCGTATCCCTTGCCATTATTATCTGTGGGTAATTTGCAATCTTATAATTTTTATAAAAGGCGATCATTTCTTCATAAGGAAGATAGGTCACCATTACAATTTGAGTTCCCTTAAATTTTTTAATATTAGCAAGCAACTCTTCCGTTTCATGCTGGCAATGCTCGCAATCAGGGCTGAAGACCATAAATATTACCGGTTTCTTTTTTTGAAGATTGTCCCTGGAAAATGCAGTGCTATCCGGTGCTTTATAAATGGTAAAGGTAGGTATGGTAGGAAACCTCAGGTAAACGGGTTCATCGTTGGCAGTTTGCGATACACCTTTAATTCCGGGTATCAAAAAGATCAATATAAAAAGGATGTTTTTCAAAATAATTTTTTTTACAAAGTTAGGGGGAAAGCATTATTCAATTTTGAATCGATGACCGAAGGCATTCTACCTGCTGTATTCAGTAAGCCAATGAAATTGCTTTTCAGCCAGCGGGAAATGACGGTGACTCCTTTTTAGCAATACGTATAATGAATCATTTCTTTGCGTTCCCCAAAGTTCGATAGTATTCGTGTCAGGAACCTTGTAATGGAGCGACAGAATTATTCCATTATACATTACGCTATCTGTTTCACCTTTTTTGAAGTCGATAATATGACGAATAGTATCGGTTTTGAAAGTAAAATATCCCCTTTTATATCGCTGCCTGAAACTGGTATCCGCCGTCTTAATACTTCCCTCACTGCTGTTTTCAAACACAACATTTTGCCAGCGCATTGAATCTGTGATTATAGGGGCAAGCGTATCCCTGTTCAACGTATAAATGGCTACATCGTACATGCCAGGTTTTATTGGCAAGGCTTCGCTCCTGGAAGCAATTGATTTGTATTTTCTCCATTGCCCAAAGAAATTCAGAGAAAATATTATGACAAACCCGACTTTTAGAATAATCCTTCCAATACGCATCCACTTATTTGTGTAAAAAAAATCGTACGTGGTCGAAGCCGCAGCTGGTTTATTTAAAATCAGAAAATAAATGATACGCTTATATTCATTAGCGATCAGGTATAGGCAAAGTACTACCAGGTTTATAGAAAATAGCTTTACAGGTATATCATAACTAAAATTCATTGTCATAATGTTACTAAAAACGGCAAGGCCCATCAAAGCACCAAACGTTGCCGTTTTCCTATACACCAGTAACGCACCCGTTAATACCTCCGTTAGGCCCGCAAAAACCTGGAATGATGTTGAGTATCCTATAGAAACCCAGTATAATCGCATAGGTAAAAAATCTCCAAGGCTCGTAGCCAACTGGCTTTGACTAGGAAACGGTATCTGTAACGCGAAAACTTTTTCAAATCCATAATTAAACGAGATCACGGCGAGGCAATAACGGATGGACAGGCAGAGCCAGTAATTAAGTTCAACATAAATCTTTCGTTTTCTGTCGGTGAGCGACCACAAAAGGCATCCCACCAATGCTGCGAAAATGAAAAACCACTGTTGCGCCCACGCAAATGATGTATCCCTATTGCTTACTATAGGAACTAATACCTTTTTTACGTGGAACAATTGTGCATTGAATAAATTGACTATCAAGTCCATTAGTTGCCCATAATATTTCTTAAGAGACCTGATGCCTGGAAAAATAGATAATAACCAGGGAGTGGCTTCTAAAAACAAGTAAATAAAAAGAAACCGGAATATTAGTTTTTTCCACAAAGGCCAGATAGTGCTCCTGGTTGATACAATAGAATTCATATAAAAAATTTATAAACGGTATTATTCAACAAAATAGGAAAACTTTTCAATTCTTTTGTTTGCCTAAATTGTCCAATACAATAAAGCAAGATGTATTTTTTTTGAAGTAGCCTGAACCGGCGATCTGAATAAATCGATGTCAAAATTTATTTTCGCTCATAAAAAATATCTTTCAAAGCCCTTTGCGCAGAATGGTAGCCGCACATGCCGTGAACACCGCCGCCTGGTGGTGTTGAGGAGGAGCAGATATAAATTCCCCTGGCTGAAGTTCTATAAGGAGAAAAGCGTAAAGCTGGTCTTGTGAAAAGTTGCCCAACGTCCTGTACTCCACCATTAATATCCCCGCCGATATAGTTGGCGTTATACGATTCGAGTTCACTCGTGTTGATCGTATGTCTCGCTAAAATGCGTTCCCGAAAGCCTGGTGCGAAACGCTCTATTTGCTTTTCAATCCTATCAGTCATATTTTCCAACGAGCCATTTGGCACATGGCAATAGCCCCACGCGGTATGTTTTCCCATCGGCGCCCTGGAAGTATCAAACACACTTGGTTGAGCAAATAATACAAATGGTTTTTTAGGATGCCCCCCCTCGTAAATCATCTTCTCGCCTCCCGCAATTTCTTCCAGGGTGTTTCCTATATGTATCGTGCCTGCCTTGCTGCATTCTTTTGCAGTAAAAGGAGCCGGCCCATCTAAGGCCCAATCTATTTTATATACGCCCATTCCGTAGCGATATTTACTCAATTGACTACTATAAAAGGAAGATAAATTATGTCCCGCGATTTGAAGCAATTGCCTTGGAGTTACATCAAGCAAAACGGCATGAGATGAAGGAAGCTGTTGTAAAGATCTTACTTCGAAATTTGTTTCAATTTTTCCACCGATCGAAATAAAGAAACTGGAAAGTGCATCTGCAATTTTTTGCGATCCTCCTTTTGCGAAAGGCCATCCCTTCTCATGTCCAAGCACCAGCAACAATAGGGCAAAGGCAGATGTAGCCATATTTGCAAATGGCTGCATAGAATGGGCAGCCATGCCGGCCCAAAGCCCACGTGCATGCGGCCCCTGTAGATGATGATTGGCAAATGTATTTGCTGAAGAAAGGCCGTAATAACCAAACCTCGCGGCAGCAATTGGATGCTTTGGGAGTTGTAATGGACCTAAAAGAAAATTTTTGAGCAAAGGCCAATCCTTTAATAAATTTCCCATCACTTTATTATAGAATGCGGCATCATGCTTATTCAGTAATTCGTCTGCGGTTTTTGAAATAGATGAGATCAGCAACGCTGCACTGCCATCATCAAAAGGATGGGCTGCAGCGACATCGGGATAAATATATTCCAGCCCAAAATTTTGTAACGGAAGTCTCGCAAAAAAAGGAGAACCAGCACCAAGCGGATGTACAGCCGAACATACGTCATGTATAAATCCAGGCAATGTAAGCTCTATCGAACGTAATCCCCCACCGATAGAAGATTTTGCCTCAGTAAGTAAAACAGAAAGCCCCGCCTGCTGCAATACAATCGCCGCAGCCAGGCCATTGGGGCCGGAACCAACAACTACAGCATCAAAATCTTTTTTAGTACGCATTGTTATTTTCGAAAATTGATTAAATACTTTTTCTCAGAAACAAAAGATCAAAAAGAAAAAGCAAGATACCTGAGCCCCTGATTTTTTGCGACCACAATATATAAGACTTACCGCAAATCGCTTTCGATACGCTGTACGATGTGGCCTTGTGAAAAACATAATGATATTTTAAAGCTGCAATTAAACTCTTCTTCAAAAAGCTTGATCTTGCTCCAGTATTTTTTTACTTAGTTCTTAAAGCATTTTTCACTTGCGCCATTTTTTATACCTTCGCCGCCTAAAAGAATATTTTATGGCATCTACTTCTGATATGAGAACAGGGCTCATCCTGAAAATTGACGGCAGCTTGTACACCGTTATCGAATTTGGTCAAAATAAAACAGCCCGCGCTGCAGCAAAAGTATGGGCGAAATTGAAAGGCGTTGATAACAGCCGTACTATTGAGCAAACATGGAACAGCGGCGAAACGATATATCCTGTAAGGGTTGAAAAAAAACCTTTTCAATTTCTTTATAAAGATGATACCGGCTATACTTTTATGGATACGACAACCTACGAACAAATTTCCGTAGCCCCTGAGATGGTTGATGCACCTCAGTTTTTAAAGGACGGACAGGAAGTTTCTGTTCTGATAAACGGAGAAACCGATCAGCCGATGGGAGTAGAACTTCCCGATAAGATTGTAATGCTTGTTACCTACAGTGAACCGGGAATGAAAGGTGATACCGCCACTCGTACGCTTAAGCCTGCAACTGTTGAGACAGGTGCAACTGTTAATGTTCCTCTATTTGTAAATGAGGGTGAACTTATAAGAATAAATACAAAAACAGGCGAGTACGTTGAAAGAGTGAAAGAATAAATTCATTTTTTTCGAATTTTCTTGTTTTTGGCCAATAATTGCTGCGATTGTACTGGATTTGGTGTGGTTTTAATGAAAATTACGCCGATTTCTCCTTTTTTTATTTTTATGGAATTTCGTAATATCTTAAATCATTCCCTATCTTAGCTGCCCGTTTTCCATAACATTAATTTAATTTTTCCACATGGATATTAAACAAATTCAGGAACTCGTAAAGCTTGTAAACAAGAGTAATATCGGCGAGCTTAAAATCGAGCAGAATGATTTTAAAATTACTATAAAACAAAAGCAGGAGTTCTCGCAACAAGGTTTTTCACCACAACCGCAAGGGGTGCAACCTCAGCAAAATCTGCTTCCTCCTACATTCCTTCCTTCAGCACCTGCCGGTACAAAAAGCACTGATAAAGAAATTTTAAAGTCTGATAATACAATAACCGTCAAAAGCCCGATGATTGGTACCTTCTATCGCCAGGCCGGTCCTGACAAGCCTGTTTTCGTAAGTGTTGGGGATAATATAGCTCCCGGTGATGTAGTATGTATAATAGAAGCAATGAAGTTGTTCAATGAAATAGAAAGCGAAGTGTCGGGGAAGATTGTAAAGGTACTTGTAGAAGACGCTTCCCCTGTCGAGTTTGATCAGCCATTGTTTTTGGTGGAGCCTGCTTAGTTCAAATATGAAAACTTTATAAAAAAACAATTTTTTTGGAACGACCAGGTTATAGAACTTTTCCATAGTTTTTTTTAAAAGAGTGCACAAGTTCAAGAACACCTTATTTTATTTTTTTCAAATCAGATACATTGTTTAAAAAAATATTAATAGCAAATAGAGGAGAGATTGCTTTACGGATCATAAGGACTTGTAAAGAAATGGGTATTAGAACGGTTGCGGTGTACTCTACTGCAGACAAAGACAGCCTTCATGTAAAATTTGCTGATGAAGCAGTTTGCATTGGGAAACCTGCAGGCGCCGATAGCTATTTGAATATGCCTCATATAATGGCCGCTGTAGAAATCACCAATGCAGATGCGATTCACCCGGGCTATGGGTTTTTGGCAGAGAATGCAAAGTTTGCCCAGATCTGTATTGATCATAACATAAAATTTATTGGTCCCACCCCAGCGATGATAAATGGGATGGGAGACAAGATTACGGCAAAGGAAACAATGATTAAAGCCGGAGTACCGGTTGTTCCCGGCGGAGAGGGTTTGCTTGCGACTGTTGCTCATGCAAAAGAACAGGCCAATAAAATCGGCTACCCTGTAATTTTAAAAGCCACGGCCGGCGGCGGCGGTAAGGGTATGCGGGTGGTTTGGGAGGAAAAGGAAATAGAGCGCTCGTTTAATAATGCCAAAGCAGAAGCTGCTGCTTCGTTTAAAAACGATGGCATTTACATGGAAAAGTTTGTGGAAGAACCGCGCCATATTGAAATACAAATAGCAGGAGACCAGTTTGGAAATGTATGCCATTTAAGTGAGCGTGATTGCTCCATTCAACGGCGGCACCAAAAGCTTGTGGAGGAATCTCCGTCGCCTTTTATGACAGAAGAGCTTCGGGAAAAAATGGGAGATGCAGCCATAAAAGCAGCATCCGCTATTAATTATGAAAGTGTGGGCACTGTTGAGTTTTTGGTGGATAAGCACCGCAACTTTTATTTCATGGAAATGAATACGCGGATACAAGTGGAGCATTGTGTGACAGAAGAAGTGGTGAACTATGATCTTATTAAAGAACAAATAAAAATTGCCTTCGGCGAAAAAATATCCGGAAGAAATTACTATCCGGAGATGCATGCAATAGAATGCAGAATAAATGCCGAAGATCCTTATAATGACTTTCGCCCTTCCCCCGGGCGTGTAACAGTTCTTCATCAACCAGGGGGGCACGGCGTAAGAATAGACAGTCACGTTTACGCCGGCTACGTAATACCACCTTATTATGACAGCATGATAGGAAAACTTATTGCGGTTGCGCAAACACGTGATGAAGCGATAAACACCATGAGCAGGGCCTTAAGTGAATATGTTATCGAAGGCATTCACACCACCATTCCTTTTCACCAGCAATTAATGCAAAACGAAGATTTCAGGAAAGGAAATTTTACTACTAAATTTTTGGAAGGGTTTAAAATGAAGTGAGGAACTACAGGAGATTGTGTGTATTATTTTTTTTCTTCTAAATCATTCCCTTCAATTTTTCCACCACCAAATTAACTTCGTCTTCAGTATTATATTTACTAAATGAAAATCTTACTGTAATGTAATTTGGGTTGTTATTGATCGCACGTATTACGTGGCTTCCTGCATCGGCGCCAGAAGTACATGCACTGCCACCGCTTGCACAAATATTATTTATATCGAGATTGAAAAGCAGCATTTCTGATTTTTCTGATTTAGGAAATGCGACGCTTAATACAGTGTATAAACTGCGTCCATTATTATCACCATTAAAATAAACACCGGGGATCTGTTCCTGCAACTTTTCACACATATAGTTTTTTAACGCCCTTATTTTTTGACTGTCGTTATCATGGTTTAAAGTAGCTAACTCCAATGCTTTTGCAAAGCCAACAATTCCATAAATATTTTCAGTGCCCGCCCGCATATTTCTTTCCTGGCTGCCTCCTTGTATGAAAGGCTTAATTTTTATATTTTCATTTATATAAAGTAACCCTACACCTTTTGGGCCATGAAATTTATGGCTTGCGCCGGTAATAAAATGAACCGGTAATTTTCTCAGGTCAAAGGCATAGTGCCCAACCGTCTGCACCGTATCGGAATGAAATATTGCACTGTATTTTTTACAGAGATTTCCAACCGCTTCAATGTCGGTTATATTTCCTGTTTCGTTGTTGGCATGCATTAAAGTAACAAGACATTTTTCCTTGCTTTGTTCGAGCAATTTTTCAAGATCGTTTATGTCTATGTGTCCATTTGGCAAAACTTTCACTTCGCTTAGTTCAACGGCGCCTGTATTGTGGAGATTTTCTACGCAATGCAGTGTAGCGTGGTGCTCCAGGGGCGAGCTAATGATATGTTTGCATCCAAGATCATGAACAGAACCTGTAATAGCAGTGTTGCTGCTTTCAGTGCCTCCGCTCGTAAAAAATATTTCAGCGGGGTGTGCATTCAAAATTTTTGCAACAGACTTTCTTGCATTTTCTATAGCCATTCTCGTTTCACGTCCGTATGAGTAAATGGAGGATGGGTTGCCAAATTTCTCCGTGAAATAAGGCATCATAGCGTCAAGCACTTCGGGATCAAGAGCTGTGGTGGCAGCATTGTCAAAATAAATTCTTTCCATTGTATTAATTAGCTAATGAGTTAACGGGCGATTAGCTCATTAATAAAATAATTGCAGCATCATATCGCTTCGTGAATATCCTTCATGATTTTTTTTGCAATATTCTCCGCAGTTGTTTCAAAGCTGCTTTCAGAATAAATTCTTATGATGGGCTCCGTGTTGCTGGTTCTCAGGTGTACCCAGTCTTTATCAAATTCAATTTTTAAACCATCCTCTGTATTCATCGGATTGTTCTTGTATTTGTCTTTTATTTTTTTGAACACTTCTTTTACATCCACACTTGTTTCAAGAGCAATTTTATTTTTTGAGATAAAATAATCAGGGAACAAGCCACGGAATTGTTTGATGCTTTTCCCCGAGTGGACAAGATGCGTTAGGAATAAACCAATGCCGATAAGTGCATCGCGGCCATAATGAAAATCAGGAACGATGATTCCCCCGTTTCCTTCACCTCCGATAACTGCATTTACCTCTTTCATTTTATGCACCACGTTTACTTCGCCTACAGGGGAAGGGAAATATTCTCCACCGTGTTTTTGGGTCACTTCTTTCAGCGCCTTGGTAGAAGACATATTGCTTACTGTATTGCCTTTTCTTTGGCTCAAAACATAATCTGCAACCGCTACTAATGTATATTCTTCTCCAAACATGCTGCCGTCTTCACATACAAAACAAAGCCTGTCCACATCAGGATCGACCGCGATACCGAGTGAGGCATTTCTCTTTTTTACTTCACTGCTAAGAGTTGTAAGATTTTCTGGTAATGGCTCTGGATTATGATCAAATTTTCCATTCATCTCCTCATTGATAACAGTTATATCTTTTACGCCGAGTTCTTTCAGCAATGCCGGGATATACACTGCGCCGGAACTGTTTATGGCGTCCACAACAATTTTAAGTTTTGCTTTTTTGATGGCCGCCACATCAATCAATGGGTAATTTACTACTGCAGAAATATGCTTTTCAAGATAGCTTTTATCATAATAATATTTCCCAATTTTATCAACGGTTGCAAACACGAAATCTTCGTTTTCAGCAATGCTTAAAATTTTTGCGCCGGCTTCTGCATTTACAAATTCACCATCACCATTTAGCAATTTCAAAGCATTCCACTCTTTCGGATTGTGGCTGGCCGTTAAAATAATTCCGCCTGCCGCATTTTCTTCTTTTACCGCAATTTCCACCGTGGGTGTTGTAGTAAGTCCGATATCAATTACATTGAAGCCGCAAGCCAGGAGCGTATTTGCACATAAATTACTTACCATTTGCCCGCTTATTCTTCCATCCCTGCCAATTACAATGGTATGGTTATTATTATTTGAAGTTTGGAGCCAGCCTGCATAGGCCGCGGTAAATTTAACGATGTCAAGGGGTGAAAGATTGATTCCCGGTTTACCTCCTATTGTACCTCTGATTCCGGAAATACTTTTAATAAGTGCCACTATGTTGTATTTACATTAAGGCTGCAAATTTAAATAAAAACTAATATATCGAATTGCTAAACCTTGATGGTTCTAAAGGAGACATCGCAACTGGTAATAGATTTTGTAAGATAGTTTGAGTGTATCATTTTTAAAAAATAGTAGATCATGCGCTTTTAATTGCAAAAAACATATATACTTATTGGCTGGTGATTGAGGCAATAACCAATTACATTTGCTTAAAGTATTTTTGAGTATGACAGATTCAAAACCTTGGTTTAAAGATTGGTTTAATTCACCATATTACCACCAGTTGTATTTTAAAAGAGACGAGGCTGAAGCTGCGGCATTCATTGATAAACTTATTAGATATCTAAAACCCGCGCCGGGCTCACTTATGCTTGATATCGCTTGTGGAAAAGGACGGCACTCACGCATGCTGGCATCGAAAGGGTTTAATGTAACGGGTATTGATTTGTCAGAAGACAGTATTCGCGAAGCGAAAAAATATGAATCTGAAAACCTGGAATTTTTTGTGCATGATATGCGGCTTCCCTTTTGGATAAATTACTTTAATTATGCATTCAATTTTTTCACCAGCTTTGGTTATTTCAATACAAGGAGGGAGCACGATAATTCTATAAGGACTATTGCGCAATCAATAAAACCCGGTGGAATTTTTGTATTAGATTACCTCAATGTACACTATGCTGAAGACCATCTTATGCATAAGTCAGAAATAGATATTGACGGTGTAAATTATTACCTGACGAAGTGGTTTGACGAAACACATTTTTATAAAAAAATTGTCGTGGAAGATGAGAATTTGAAGAAGTCAATCGAACACCTGGAGAAGGTGGCTAAATTTTCGTTAGGAGATTTTACCGAAATGCTTGCCTACCACAAACTTCAAATACAGGAAGTATTCGGCGATTATAACTTTAATGATTATCATGTGAGAAATTCTCCACGAATGCTAATTATTGCGAAGAAGGATGTTCACTAACCGGTGTTATCGAACTTGAAATCATTCACGGTATTCGTAAGATAACTCTTGATATCACTCCATGAAGGAAACGTTTTAATGAGCTCGGGCTCCTCTTCTGTCTCTGCATCCTCAAAATACTGCATACTTCTCAAAGCCATCCAGGAATTATCTGATTTAAACTTATGGTCATAAAAGTCCAATAATTTTTTTAATGAAAAAAGCTGTAGTAAACAGTAAAGATCATAAAAATCCTTTTTGCTTCCTCTTCCGCAAATAGCATTCAATTTCATGGCAGCAATATCTTCTATCGAAAACATTCGGATACCATCCTGTAAAAAACAAGAGTTTATCAACTTGTAGTTAGTATGTTTTACAAAGTCGCATTTTACTCCATTGATATTACAAAAAATAAACGCTTCACTTGTACGCCGGATCGTAATATTTTCAAATTCATTCTCCAATAAAAGGCTGGTCTCAATCATGTTTACTTCCTCAAAAGCGAACAAATCAACGTCAATACTTTTTCTGTGCCCGATTTGCAACGCAAGTGAAGTACCTCCTGCCAAGGCAAATTGATTTAGATAATTTAACGATGTAAACTTTGTGAGGAGCTGATAAGCGGTATCGTCAATAGTATTGCGATGGAGCATGCATTTCTGCTTTTGGAATATTAAAATAGTTGGAACAAAAATTATGGGTTACTGCATCCAGGTCCCTGCTTTTTTTTACAGCATCAATAATTTGAGATCTCGTGTATAGTTTCATAAGAACATTCATATCATTCATTCCGCCTCTTACCATAACCCTCCCAATAATAAAACGGCTATTTCTTTCCCAATCTAATTTCTCGGGGTTTACATCCCAGAATAGGTTTTTATCGAATGCATCAGATACTTTCATACTTTAAATTTACAAATCATTTTTTTTTAAAACGTAACCGGCATAGTTGTATTACTGAATTGCTTAAGAAATCTTTAGCTGACTTTCATGTGGCGGAATACTATTTGTTATTCACAAGCATCCATTTTGCAGTTTCATACATCGCCGAGGTTAGTTCACTCAAATTACTTTTCACAGAATCCCTTTGAGTTTTTGAAAGGGCTGGCATATCATCTCTCATCGGCATTAATTCCTCTTTATTGATTCGCAGATTTTTTACAAAATAATAATCATTAGTAACCACACCTATATTGCCTTCATCGTGGTGTATAATGAAGGCTGCGTCCGTTTTATTTTTTGCATTTAAAAGATCCCGGCCAAGTGTTGTGTTTGTATATGGTTGATGCACCATGCCGGCAAGTGTGGGTAGTACATCAATTTGAGAAACTATTTCATTTCTCGTTTGAGGGGTGATTAATTCCGGCGCATAAAAAAGCATCGGTACATGTTCGTCTGTAAGTTGCCCCGAGGTCCAGGCCTTTGGATACAATGCAGATGATTCACCTTCCACGCCATGATCGCCCACGAAAACAAAAATGGTATTGTTGAACCAGCTTTGCGTCTTTGCTTGTTCAATCATTTTTTTAAAACAATAGTCAGTGTAGCAAAATGAATGAAATTCTTTCAGTGACTCAAAACCATATTTTCTTAATGTGTCTTCATTCACAACCCGTTTTACAAAATCAGAATCCTCCAGGGGGATACTGTACGGGCGATGATTATCCGCTGTTTGTATTACTGCAAAAAATGGTTTTCTTTCTTTCGATAAAGCGTTTTCGGCTTCGAGAAAAAGATTCTTGTCGCTAATGCCCCACACATTAAGAAGCGCAGATTTATAAGAACCTTCCTGGTATATTTTTATATCATCAATATTTTTTACGAGGCCTTCGAAATTATTGAAATCGCTGCTGCCGCCTAAAAAATAATATTTATTATAATCTTCAAAGTCATTAATAATGGTGTGTTGGCGTATCGCCGCGGGATTACGTGTTGAAAATTTTGAAAGCTGTACATCTGGTGTTCCGGTGAGCACTGCAAATACACCGCGTGCGGTTCCAAAAGTTGGCGTGAAGCAACGGTTAAAAAATAAGCCGCTATCGCACATGGATTTAAAATAAGGAGTTGCATCAAGAGGATTGCCGCTCATGCTGCTCTTATACATGCTAAAGCTTTCGGCTATTACCAATATTACATTCGGCCTGCTCTCCAAAGCCTTGCTGTTGGGTAAAATTTCTCTTTTATAAGGTTTAATTTCAACACTAAATGAATCAAGCTGCAGGAATTTTGAAATCACCGGGTAATACGCTTTTGCTTTTTGCTCATCAAAAGAGGGGCTGCGAAATTGGAGCGTGGAAAAAAAATTTTGAAGTGGATTTAATGCGACATAAGATTTAAAATTATCATTGAGCTCAAAAGCGTCATTCCACTTTAATGGGCTAAATGAAAAAGTACCATAAAGGGACCAACACAAAAAAATGATCGCACCCGCATACCATCGTTTTTTGTAAATACTATTTTCTGTTATGTTTCTCCTTAATGTTTGTACATGTGTTTTTTTGAAGACTGCAGCCAGTAACACTACAGCCAGGATAAGCGCCGTAAGTATCCAAATCATAGGATAACTCTGCCAAAGCATCTTAAACGAGATGATAGGATCTTCGGCAAAATTCAACGCGCTGGCATTAATGCGTGTATGATTATAACTGAAGTTTCCGAAATCTGCGCCAAAAAAAAATAAAATAATCAGGGTGACTATGGCGAGATAGTAAGACCACAACCTCTTGTTTCTTGCGGAGTAAAACGGTGTAAATTTTTGATGTATTGAAAGCAATGCAATTGGTAAAAGAACGATGGATATCCATTTTAGATCAAACCTGAAACCCAATAAAAAAGAGGGCAGCAGTGACGAAAAATCAACGCCTGACGGCTTAAACAAGAACACAGTGGATACCCTGAATAGGGTAAAGATTAAAACATAAATAGACCATAGCACCAGGAGCCATTGGATGGTGAGGGGAACATTCCGCGAAAATTTTGCTTTAAGAATCATTTATCAGAAGGCAATAAAAATACTCCAGAATTTTGTGATGTGTATGTTATTTATTCAAGTGGGCTTTCTTATTGTTAAGGAGTATATATTTTGCTGTTTCGTAATAAGCCTGCGAAAGTTGCTGCAGGGCCTTTTTATCTTCCGCAACATCTGGTGATGCAGGTAACGGATTATCATTCCGGGATGAGCGGAAGTCTTCGTTGCCGCTAAGGAGGCTATGAACATACACGTATTCGTCTGTTACTATGCCTATTTGTTTGATATTATAATCGTATAAAAAAGCAGGATGTTTAAATCGAAGAGAATTGTTTTCCACTGTATCAAAAAGATTTTTTCCAAAAGTTGTATTGGTATATGGAATGTGCGCCAGTGCAGATACAGATGGCAGCAAGTCCACTTGTGAACATGTTTTATCAATGCGGGCCGGCTTTAATAATGCCGGTGCATAAAAAAGCAAGGGTACGTGCTGCGTAGTTAATCCATCTGTTGACCATGCTCTCGGGAACATACTGCCCGCATCGCCTCTTATGCCATGATCTCCCACAAAAACAAAAATGGTGTTAGCAAAATAAGGCTCCTTCTTTGCAGCTTCTATAAATTTCTTATAACTAAAATCGGTATAGCGAAATGCATTCAGTTCTTCATTGCTTTGGAACCCGAATCTTTTTAATGAATCGGTTGAGTATTTCTTTTTGTCAAATTCATTTTTATCCTCTTCGGGAATTGTGTAGGGCCTGTGATTATCTGCCGTTTGAATTACAGCAATAAAAGGTTTTTTTTCATCTTTTAGAACATCGTTTGCTGCAAGAAATAAGCGCTTATCGCTAATACCCCATACATCAATTGTTTTTGCTTTGTAGCTGTCTTCCTCATATAGATGAAGGCCCGTTATATTATTGGTAAGTAACCCTCTTACATTGGCCCAGCTTGAACTTCCGCCAAGGAAATAGTATTTTTCATATCCTTTATAATCATTTATTATGGAATGCTGATCAACGTAAGCGGGATTGCGGCTTGATGTATTTGGATATTCTACATCCGGTATTCCTGTAATAACAGCCCATATTCCACGTGCTGTTCCGTAGGAAGGTGTAAAGCATCTGTCGAATAAAATACCCTGGTTGCACATTTCATTAAAGTAGGGCGTGGTATTTAACGGATTGCCCCACATACTGCTCTTATATGCGCTGAAACTTTCGCAAATTACTACAACCACGTTTGGCTTATTAGGCAAAGGAGCGGGCTGAAAAACTCTTTTAAAATGTAAAGTATTGCTGTCCGGATTTTGAACACCGAGATATTCGGCCATTAAAGGGTAATATTCTTTTACCTTTTTAATATCATACGTTGAGCTTCTGAATTGCAATGTACTCAGAAAACTTTGCGCAGGGTTTAATGCAAGATTAGCCTTGAAATCGTCATCATAAGAGAAGGCGTCGCTCCAACGTAACGGATACTGATTTAACCTTCCAAAAACACCAAGTGCGAGAAGAAAAATAAAAACATAACTGAGAACTATTCTTACAATTCCATGGCCATGGTAACGGGCTGGTTTTAAAATACGCAACCATGCAACTATTAAAAAGTACACCAATAAACTCCCGCCGATCATAATAAGAATAAGGGTAAAAACCGGGTAAGTTTGCCAGACCATACTCATCGATATTTTGGCATCTTCGGTATAATTAAGCACACTCGCATTTAATCGCTGGTGCAAGTAATCATAATGTTCAAAGTCAACAGTGTAAAGGATCGTGAGGCAAATACCGATGAGTAAAAAATATCCTTTGAACACCTTTTTAGAAGTTCGGTTTACAAAAGGGTCACAATTTTTAGTTGAAAAAAGCCAAAACAAATACAACAGAAATAAAACACAAACAGCAATAATTGTGGCAAGCCCCCCATGATTATTTTTAAGTAATAAAACGATTACTGTAAGCAAAACAAAAGCAACTACAAGCCGGATAATACTTCCTGCCTTAAGGCGTTTTTTTTCATTATAATCCAAATGGAAACTTCCTGCGAGATAAGCAATAAGCAATATTCCGCACACAATCCTGAGATCGTAGCGGAGGCCCAGCAATAATGGTTTTATACAATTTGAAAATGAATATTGTGCGGGTTTAAAGTGATAGAAAAATACGAACCGCAAAGCTGTCATTAGCACTAGTAATGTAACCCCGGCCAAAAACATCCATTTGATCAGGCGGGGAAACGTCAAGTTTTTCATCGAACTATTTGAAATTTAAAGAATATTAAGAAAGTTGACTAATAAGCAATTATACCTGCACGGCAAAAGTAAATATTTACACACTTATTTAGGCAATAGCTATTTTTGCAGCCAATGACCTTATTAGATATTCAAAGTGAAATGCACATTCCGGGGGCATTGAAGCAGATCGATTACTGGCTGTTTTCAAAGCTTAACGGGCAATGGCACACCTCTTTTTTGGATGGATTTATTCCGTTCGTAAGAGAATCTTATTTATGGATTCCCTTTTATTTTTTTCTTATCCTTTTTGTAACGGTGAATTTCAAGAAGGGATGGTTTTGGGTTTTATTTTTCTTAATAAATGTATTGGTTAGCGATGTAGTAAGCAGCAGGCTGATAAAGGAATTTTTTTTTCGGCTAAGGCCCTGCCAGGATCCTTCCTTTGGAGATACAATAAGGTTCCTGGTAAGTTACTGCCCGGTGAGCTCAAGTTTTACTTCTTCACATGCTGTGAATCATTTTGCCGCGGCGATGTTTATCTTTACAACATTCAGGAAAAATTTAAGTCCTTATTGGGCTTTTGTTTTTTTGTGGGCGGCGTTAATTTCTTATGCCCAGGTGTACGTAGGTGTGCACTTTCCACTCGATGTAACGTGTGGTGCAATAATTGGTTTGATCCTGGGATATATTGTAGCAAAAATTTTTAATAAAAAGATTGGGCTTACGGCTCAGTATTGAAAATATTTTTATGACGGAATTAATTATTTTATTTTTTCTGATAGTGATAAATGGCTTGCTCGTCATGGGAGAGCTTGCTTTGGTGTCAGCAAAAAAAAGCCGGCTGGACGTTGCCGCAGCCAAAGGAGATAAAAAAGCGAAGGCTGCACTTGCCTTACAGGACAATCCTGAAGTTTTCTTATCGACCACTCAAATTTATATTACACTTGTAGCCATTCTTACGGGCGTGTATTCAGGAGAAAAATTTGGAAAATCACTTGAGCCTTATGTAGCTAAGGTAGAGTTCATGCGGGATTATTCTGATACTATTTCAACGGTGCTCATTGTAATATTTGTAACTTTTTTATCCATACTTTTTGGTGAGCTGATTCCTAAAAGGATCGCCATTTTGAGACCTGAAAAAATAGCCAAGAATTTTGCAAACCCTATTAGAGTACTCAGTCGTATTTCATATCCCGTTGTATGGGTACTGAGTTTTTTAAGCACTGGTTTTTTTAAATTATTCAATATAAAAAAACATAGTGATAGCCAGGTAACGGAAGAAGAAATAAAGGCTATGATAAATGAAGGAAGCGAACTTGGAGCGATTGAGGAAGAAGAGAAAGATATTATTGAGCGGGTATTTCATCTTGGTGACAGGAACATAACATCGCTTATGACTCACCGCACTGACATTGTTTGGTTCGATATCAATGAAGATAAAAATTCTATGCGGGAAAAAATTAAGGAGTTCCAGCACTCTGTCTATCCTGTGTGCGAAGGAAGTATTGATGATCTTAAAGGAATTGTTTTTGTAAAAGATATCTACCTGCAACCTGATGTTCCGCTGGCAAGCCTGGTTAAGGAAGCTTTATTTATCCCGGAAAATAATTCGGCTTACCAGGTACTTGAAAAAATTAAAAGAACAAAACTTCACTACGCATTTATAGTGGATGAATATGGCAGCATGGAAGGGATGATAACCATCAAGGATATATTAAAAGCGATTGTAGGGGAAATGCCGGAGGCGGAAGATGATGAATATGAAATTGTGGAAAGGGAGGATGGAACTTTTCTTATTGATGCGCAGATTCAATTTTACGACTTTCTTACAAGGTTCGACAAAACGGTTTGGATAAACGAAGGCGAGAATACTTTCGATACCCTTGCCGGATTTATTCTGCATGAGTTAAAGACCATTCCTGCAACCGGCGATACCTTTGAATGGCGCGGTTTTCATTTTGAAATAATCGATATGGATGGAAAACGTATTGACAAGGTGTTGGTAAAAATTTCTGAGGAAATAAGGGAAGAGATGGATGATTGATGGTTAGTTGGGTAATTGGTTAATGGGTTAATTGATTAATTGGCTTTACCTTTTGAAGGCTGAAGTAAACAGCCAAATCAACTAATAAACTAATAAACCAATAAGCTAATAAACCAACAAACTAATTATAACTCAATTTTCTTATTAGTTCTTCCGGAAGTTTAGGTAGTTTTTTTCTCTCAATTAAGAATGTGGAAAGACCTGCTATGTCTTTAAAGATATAATGGTCGTTAAGAGCGCCTTCAAGATAGCCGCGGCCGCTGGTATTCCCCGTGCCCATGCGTAGCCCTATCATTCTTCTTACCATTACAAGGTGTTTGTGTCTCCATGTAGCCATCTGGTGATCTGTTTCTACCAGGGCATCTAATATTTGATACGAAGTCTGAAAGACAGGAAAATCCCGGTAGAGCATAGTAAATAATGCAGCCCGCATCGCTTTAGCCGAAAGAGCGGTTTTCGCTTGAGTCTCACTGTAATAAGCAGCTTCTTTTTTTTGTTCAAAAAAAATAAAATCAAAATCGTGGATTTTACCGGCTTCTCTTTCTGTTAATCCATTTTTATAAATGTTCCTGTAATCGCCCCAGAATGGATGTAGCCCATCAATCAGTGGAAATTGATTTTGATAATTGCTCCAGAATTCTTTTTCAAAAAAAGGCAATCTTTCAAGCCAGTTGTTTACGAGTTGCAGGAGTGTTGTATGCTTTTCTGTTTCATTAATTTTTTCATAATCAGAAACATCAAAACCTCCCTCGTTGGTTCTTTTGTAATAATCTTTCTGATGACGTGCTTCCATTTCGAGTCCCAACCTTGCTTCTATCAACCTGAATTGTAAGCTTTGAAACCCGGATGCCGGAGTCAATAAATTTCTAAATTCAAGAAAATCCAGCGGAGTCATTGTATCCAGTAAAGTGATTTGTTGGTTGAGTAATTCAAGAATTTTTGTGATTCGGGTTAGCCGGTGCCGCACTAGATTGAGGTCCTCCGAATTATCATCGATTTTAGCTTTTTTAAAAACACTCATAACAAAATCCAGCTCAAATAATATTTGCTTAAACCATAATTCATAAGACTGGTGTATAATTATAAACAGCATTTCGTCATGCGCCGGTTCATTGCCTTGCTTAAAACTCTCGGGATCCTGCGCATCGAGAATTTTAGCGAGCTGCAGGTAATCGTTATAATACATTGACTTTTCTTTCATCATAATTTTATTTGCAATAATTCAAAATTAGCCCGATTTATTTTGAATCCTTTCTTAGGCGAAAACTGTAAATTTATCTGCTTATATTTTTAATTTTAAATTATAGCTAAACGACTGCCATGAAAAAAAAGCCCTTATCCATTATAATTTCCTTGAGTGTTTTTTATTTTTCGTGTAGCCCTAAAATTTCTCCGGTAATAAATACGGTAAATGACAAAAGTGGTTATGCTCATCCATCATGGAGCGAACAAAGTAATATTTATGAAGTAAACCTGCGGCAATATACCACATCATCAAAAATAAAAGACTTTGAAACACACCTGCCACGCTTGAAGAAAATGGGCGTCGAAGTTTTATGGTTTATGCCAATTACACCTATTGGGTTTGAAAATAGAAAAGCGAATAGTTCAGAGTTAGGAAGTTATTATGCCTCCCGTGATTATACATCTCTTAATCCTGAATTTGGAACAATGGATGATTGGAAAGAGTTAGTGAAACATGCACACAGCATGGGTTTTAAAGTCATTACAGATTGGGTTGCCAACCATAGCGCACCGGACAATCACTGGATGAAGGAACATCCTGATTTTTATAAAAGAGATAAAGACGGTAATACCGTTTACACTGCAGATTGGAACGATACCAGGAACCTGAATTATGCTAATCGTGAGATGAGGGATAGTATGATTGCGGCTATGCAATTCTGGATACGGGAGAGTGACATTGATGGCTTTCGTTGCGATGCAGCTTACGGGCCTCCGGAAGATTTCTGGAAAGAGTGTATTGATTCATTAAAAAAAATGAAAGACGTTTTTATGCTTGCCGAGGCGGAAGTGCCGGCCCTTCACAATGTTGGTTTTGACGAAAGCTATGCATGGACGGTGATGGAAGGTTTTATAAAAATGTATGCGGGAAAACTTTCCCTTCCACAAGTAGATTCTATAATAAATGATGATATCGAGCGCTTTCCTAAGAGCTCTTATCGTTTGTATTTTACGAGCAACCACGATTGGAATAGCTGGGAGGGAACAGAATTTGAAAGGTACGGCGATGCATGGAAACCATTAGCGGTTTTTTCTCAAACCATGTATCAAAGCGTTCCTCTTATGTACACGGGCCAGGAAATCCCTCTTAAGAGAAGGTTGAAGTTTTTTGTAAAAGATCCGATTGTGTGGGACAAATATGACATGGCCCCTTTCTATAGTACGTTGCTTCACCTGCGTAAAAAGAATCCTGCACTTGCCGCAAATGCCTCTTACAAAAAATTAGTAACGGCAAATGATGAGGCAATATTTGCTTATATAAGAGAAAACGGAAAACATAAAGCTGTAATGATATTAAATCTTTCAAAGCAGCCACAAAGCTTTACTATAAAAGACTCTTCAATTATTGGAAATCCATCAAACGTTTTCACGGGCGTGAAAGAAAAATTAAATGATACCCATGTGTTCAGTATGGAACCGTGGGGGTATATGGTGTATGATTATAAATGATGGCAACTATTTATAAACATCTTTTCGATGTGCAATCTTTACAATCTCAATTAGAAGTTCCTGGCGCTGAATTGAATAAATTATTCGATAAGTACCAGTACGTATGCGATATAGATTTTTGAATCCCTTTAATTTTTTGTAGCCTGGAGGATAAGGGTTATCGCTTAGTAACGTAATATGATCTCTTATTGATAAAATAGTTTCCA
>JBBSBD010000034.1:0-34552 GCA_038251675.1 Chitinophagales bacterium
AAATCCGGAAATGAATTCCGGTATACAATTCAGGAGCGAGATAAAAGATGCCAGTGATACATGCCATGTTACAGATCTCAAGACTCCGGAAAGGGTTCATGGCTACCAAATGGAAATTGATCCCTCTGCACGGGCATGGAGCGGGGGGATTTATGACGAAGCCCGCAGAGGGTGGCTCTATCCAATGGAGTATAATCCTCCAGCACAAAAAGCATTTAAAAAAGATCAATGGAATCATTACAGGATTGAGTGCATTGGCAGCAGCATACGCACATGGGTAAACGGAGTTGCCTGTGCACACCTTATAGATAATATGACACCAAAAGGTTTTATCGCTTTGCAGGTGCACCAGGTGAATGATGGGGCACATGCTGGAGAGCAAATTAGATGGCGCAATGTCCGTATTCAAACGAGAAATTTAAAGCCCTCAGCGCCTGATTCAATTTTTATTGTAAATACAATTTTCAATAACCTTTCAGCAGATGAAAAAAGGCTGGGGGTAAAATTATTATGGGATGGCAAAACCTCCAGTGGCTGGAGAGGCGCCTACAAAGATGATTTTCCTGATAAGGTTTGGTATATAAAAGACGGAACACTTAATGTACGCGGCAGTAACGGTGCTGAATCGGCCAACGGCGGAGACATTATTACCATTGCTGAATATGGAGCTTTTGACCTTCAATTTGAATTCAGGATAACTGATACCGCTAACAGCGGCGTGAAATATTTTGTTACTGAGAAAGAAGAAAACAAAGGTTCCGCAATTGGCCTGGAATACCAGATACTGGATGATGATAAACACCCCGATGGAAAATTAGGGTCTATCGGAAACCGGACCATGGCGTCTTTGTATGATATGATACCTTCAAAAAAAATTCTTGATGAAAATGGAAATAGGAGAGAAAAGCTTCCTATAGGCGAATGGAACCGGGGGAGAATTGTTGTATACCCGGATGGCAGAGTTGAGCATTGGATCAATGGATGGAAAGTAGTGGAATATCAAAGAGGCACGCAGTATTTTTATGCGCTGGTTGCAAAAAGCAAGTACGTGTTATGGCCAAACTTCGGAATGGCGCCCAGGGGGCATATATTATTGCAGGAACATGGAACGAATGTTTCATTCAGAAGCATTAAAATAAAAGAGCTGTAAATATTTGTTGTAGAAAGCAAAGAATTTGAGAATGCCTTTTACGACTCTAATTTAAATGGAAGGCTTTAATCAATCCACAATCGCTAATCAAATAAATTGCTTGTTATGTCTACAAATTCCCGTCGTTACTTTATTAAGCAAACAACTTTAGCTGCAGCCGGTACTTTGCTGGCTGCAAAAGGAATAAGTGCTAAGAGCTATAAGAATATCATCGGCGCCAATGACCGGGTACGGTTAGGTGTCGTAGGTTTTTCCGATCGTTTCAGGCAATCGCATATTCCCAGCTTTATGCAGCATTACAAGGAGCTCAACTTTGATATAGTAGCAGTTTCAGATATCTGGAAATTGCGCAGAGAAGAAGGCCAGGCGTTTTTGAAAGATAAAATGACTCACGACATCACAGCATGCCGGAATAATGACGAGCTATATGATCAGAAAAATATTGATGGTGTTTTTTTAAGTACAGCAGATTTTCAACATGCCTTGCTGGCGATACAGGCGGTAAAAGCTAAGTGCGACGTGTATTGCGAGAAACCTTTTGCTGAGACTATGGAAGATAACCGGGCAGCTCTTAGGGTAATAAAAGAATCAGATCGCATTGTACAGATCGGCTCTCAACGGCGTAGCGGACCTAACTATAAGGCCGCTGCTGACTTTGTTCAATCGGATAAGTTTGGCCCGATAACCATGGTTGAGCTGACATGGAATGTAAACCAGCCCGGAAGATGGCGCCGGCCTGGTCTTGTAGCAAAATGCAAAGAAGAAGACCTTGATTGGAAGCGTTATATTTTAAACCGGCCTTACGAACCTTTCGATCCAAGAAAATATTTAGAGTATCGTTTGTTTTGGCCATATTCATCCGGGATGCCGGGCCAATGGATGAGCCACCAGATAGATACCGTACATTGGTTCTCCGGTTTGAAGCATCCAAGAAGCGTAACGGCCAATGGAGGTATTTATATGTGGAAAGACGGCAGACGAAATTGGGATACTACCACGGCAGTTTTTGATTATGGTCCGCACAACGACCCTTCGACTGGCTTCCAGGTTGTATTTATGTCGCGTATGCACAATGGGGATGAAAATCCTGCGGAAATATATTATTCTAATGGCGGCGAAATGAATTTAAATACAAATAAGATATCATCTGCCGGAGGCCTTTCAGAAAATATGGCTAAGCAAATGGGCATGCATGCGAACCTGTTACCTGATATCGATTTGACGAAACTGGCCGTAAAAGTTGAATCGGGCGCTAATACAGGTGGCGATGCTTTAACCTCAGCACATGTGAGAAACTGGATGGAATGCGTAAGAAGCAGGAAGCAGCCGAATGCGCCGGTAGAAGCAGGTTACTCGCATTCAATAGCCAACATAATGACTAATGCTGCTATACGAACAGGCTATAAAGCAACGTTTGATGAAAAGACACAGGAAGTAATGGTTAATGGAAAAGCATTTAAGTATTAATTCCTAAAGCGCCCGGCTTTGAACCAGGTTTAATTATTTTTTTATGATGCAGCATTTTAGTAATGCTTGCACTCTTCTAAATAATCGATACTATATTTCAAATAAAAACCTGAAGTGTTTACATTCTTAAAGCACTTTATGAAGTTCTTCTTAAACAATAAATTTTTATTAATATTTTTTTGACAATTTGGTATTTATTTAACAATAGTGTGTAATTTACACGTTAAAGATTATTAACAACACAAAAATTTACGAAGCTTATGAGACAAAAATTACTGCTCATTATTACACTAATGTGCTTTTGTTTTCTCCAATCCAATGCGCAACAAAAAACCATTACCGGAACGGTTATGTCAAAAGAGGGTACTCCTCTGTCTGACGCTTCTGTAACCGTCGTTGGTCAAAAAACAGGCGTCAGAACGGGGTCGGACGGAACTTTTTCAATTAATGTTCCTGCTACAGCAAAGCAACTAACCATTAGTTATGTTGGGTCAGAGACCCAGAATATTACCATAGTGAATGCCTCGAAGGTTGCAGTAGTGTTAGAAACAAACTCCCAGGCCTTGGAGAATGTAGTGGTCATTGGTTATGGTAGTGTTCGCAAAAAAGATTTAACAGGTGCTGTTGCATCTGTGCAGGCGAAAGACTTCAATAAGGGTACTTATACTGCTCCTGATCAGTTAATTCAGGGTAAGGCAGCTGGTGTTTTAGTAATTAATAATACCGGGCAGCCGGGTGGAGCGACAACGGTGAGAATTCGGGGCACTTCTTCAATCAGGGGTGGTAATCAGCCTTTATTTGTTATAGATGGCGTGCCATTATCAGGTGGTTCAGCCCGTCCTGGTGGCAATGGTGCATCTTTTGGAAGCGATGGCGGCAATCCTCTTAATTTTATAAATCCAAACGACATTGCAAGTATTGAAATTTTAAAGGATGCTTCTGCAACTGCCATTTATGGTTCGAGGGGAGCAAATGGTGTCGTTATAGTAACTACCAAGCGTGGTAAATCAGGAGTCCCTCAAATTGACTTCAGTGCTTCAACCGGAATATCGAATGTTTTGAAAAAGCTTGAAGTATTAAATGCTGATGAATATAGGAAAACTTTAGGAGACTATAATGTTGGTACCGACAGTGCTACCGGAAGATTAAAAGGTGATTTTGGGCAAAGCTCAAATGCTTTTGATGCTATTACCCGTACTGCTCTTACTCAAAACTATAATGTTGCTGTAGGTGGTGGTACTGAAAATGGACGTTACCGTATTTCTGCCGGATATCTTGACCAGCAGGGAATCATCAAGTCTTCAGAGTTGAAGAAAATTACAGCCAGTCTCACAACTAATTTCAAATTCTTGGAAAATAAAAAATTAGGCCTTGATATTAGTATATTAGTCAGTCAAACAGATGAAAATATTGCCCCAATTTCCCAATTTGTTGGGTTTGAAGGTAACTTGATTTCGCAGGCTCTGCAATGGAACCCTACCCGACTTTTGAAAGATCCCAATACGGATTCAGCTGTGGTAGATAAAGGTGCATCTACTATAAATCCGGTTGCCCAATTGGCTTATTACAACGATAAGGCTGTAGTAAATACTATTATTGCCAGTATATCTCCTTCTTATAAAATTACAAATGAATTAGAATATAAATTTTTATATAGTGTTAACAGGCAGGTAGGAGGAAGACACGGTGAAGTAAACAGAATATTAAATGTACAGGGGGTTGAGGGAAGAGGCTTAGCATTTGTTGGTAGTCAGGAACAAACTAATACCCAAATAACAAATACTCTTAATTATAATAAACAGATAAGTTCAGCGTTAAGCTTAAATGCTTTGGCGGGTCATGAGTTCCTGACTTTCGATTCGAGAGGAAATGGTCAAAATGCACGCGATTTTAATAATTTTGGGTTGGACTATTATAACTATCTCCAATATTCAACATCTGCCGACAGGAGTACTTTTGCATTTATATCGCCAATATCTGAACTTCAATCATTCTTTGCCCGGGCAATTTTGAATTATAAAGACAAGTATTTTTTTACAGGGACTTACAGAGCAGATGGTTCAACTAAGTTTGGCAAAAATAATAAATATGGATATTTCCCGTCCGTGGCGCTTGCCTGGAATGTATCGCAAGAAGATTTCTTAGCAAATAACCGTACAATCAATAATCTTAAGTTTCGTTTAGGTTGGGGTGAAACTGGAAATCAGGAGTTTCCCGCTGGAGCAGCATTAGATAGATACGTACTTGAGCAACAAAGAGTGCGTCGTGCTAATTTCGCAAATGCAGATTTAAAATGGGAAACATCCGCTACGACAAACGTTGGAATTGATTTTAGCATTTTCAATAATCGTTTAAGTGGCTCAGTTGATTATTTCTACAAGAAAACGAGTGATGTTTTATTTGAACAAACTATCGTACAGCCTGCCCCTTCAGGAAAAATTTGGTTGAATATTCCAGGGAACGTTATAAATAAAGGCGTAGAAGTTATGTTGACTGGAGCAGTTATCAGAAATGAGAATGTCAATTGGAACATAAGCGGAAATGCTTCGTTCCTTAAGAATAATGTTACCGAAGTAAAGGGAACTTATGAAACAGGCGAACTTAGAGGGCAAGGATTCTCAGATGTAAGAGCTCAGAGAGTGGTGAGTGGGCAGCCATTAAATGTATGGTACCTCAGAAGATTTGAAGGTATTGATAAGGCAACCGGGCAAAGTATATATAGCGATGGTGGAAATACCTTATACTATTCAGGTAGTCCTAATCCTACAATGCTGTTGGGCCTATCATCAGATTTTAGCTATAAGAAATTTTCAGCCTCTGTTAGTATGAATGGAACTTTTGGCCACTATTTATTCAACAATACGTCAGCCTCAGTGTTAGGGATAGGTAATCTTGGCACAAGGAATATCGCTAAGTCTTTGTTAGGCGGATCGGTTCAGGAAGCTATTTCTAATGCTCCGGCTCCATCTACAAGGAATCTTGAAAAAGGTAATTATATAAAAATGCAAAATGCGAGCCTAGGTTACAGGGTAGGTGATATTGGAAAGAGTATCAAAAATTTATATATTTCTGTTACCGGTCAAAATTTATTTGTCATAACTAAGTACACGGGTTTTGACCCTGAAGTAAATACAGATGCCGGCTTTGAAGGAATTCCATCATTGGGAGTTGAATATATTCCTTATCCATCAGCCAGAACTTTTCAAGTAGGTATTAATTTCTCATTATAATTAATTTTGTTTTATGAAATCTATTAAAATTTTATTTTGTTCATTTCTAATCGTCAGTTTGTTTTCTTGTTCGAAGTTACAAGAACGATTTAGAGGTGAGTTGGAAACAGTAAATACAGCAAATATAAAAGCATCGGATTTGCTGAAAACGGCCTATAATGAATTGAATGGGCCTTTTCAAACAGGGGATCTTTGGAATGCCAGTGAAATAACTTCCGATGAAGCTATTGCTCCAACCAGGGGGCCTGACTGGGATGATAATGGTCAATGGAGGGCACTCCAGGCTCATTCATGGAATGCAGATCAAGGGCAATTAAGAGGCGCTTTTAATGGGTTATTAGGGGCCCAATTTGCAGCATCGCTAGTTCTTACATTCAATCCAACAGCCCAGGAAGCGGCTGAGGCAAGATTTCTTAGAGCACTTTCAATGTTCTCTGTTTTAGATGGTTGGGACCAAGTTCCTTACCGTGATGATCTTAGTAATTATAAGATTGTTCCAAAAACCTTAAAAGGAACCGAAGCAGCAGATTTTATCATAAGCGAATTGAACGCAATTATGAATGATCTTCCGGCCACAGGGCCAGCCTATGTGGCGAATAGAAATGGTGCGAAGGCATTGCTCATGAAACTTTATTTGAATAAAGGAGTTTATGCTAACAGGGCTTCACCTTCTTTTGATGCAGGTGACATGGCTCAGGTTGTGACCCTATCAGACCAAATAGCGGCCAGCAGTTATTCTCTAAATACTAACTATTTTGATAATTTTGCCCCAAACAATGATTCAAAGTCGACAGAAAATATCTACACTTTATTGAACCAACCTAATGTCAGAGGTGGTAATGTTCGTGGTAATGTATTTGCTGTATCACATTACAACATGAATCCGGGAGGCTGGAATGGCTGGGCAACTTTGTCAGACTTTTATGATAAGTTTGATGCTACTGACCAAAGAAGAGGATTGAATTATATTTATCCAGGTGCTCTTCCGAATCCGGGTAATAGGCAGAATGTAGGATTTCTTTTAGGCCAGCAATATAATTTAACTACAGATGCTGCCTTGCAAGATCGAAAAGGTAATCCCTTAAAGTTTACAGCGACTGTGAAATTGAGAGAGACGGATGTGAATACTTTAGAGGCTACCGGTATTAGGGTAATTAAATATCCCTTTGATTATGCAACTTCAGGCGATCAAAAAGATAACGACTGGGCTATTTTTAGGTTTGCTGATGTTATGTTAATGAAAGCAGAAGCATTGCTACGCATGGGTGATGCTCCAGGAGCTTTAGTCATTGTTAATACCTTGCGTGTTAAGCGCGGTATATTACCGATAGCGATCCTTGATCTAAATGGATTATTTGATGAAAGAGGAAGAGAAATGTATTGGGAAGGATGGAGGCGTAATGACCAAATCCGTTTCGGCAAATGGTTACAAGCATGGCAGGAAAAACCTGCAAGCGATGCAACTGCATTGCTGTTTCCAATTCCCAGTAGTCAGTTAGCGGTTAACCCTAACTTAACTCAAAATCCAGGATATTAATTATTAAAATTTTAAATAAAATTAAAAGGTCATTTTAAAAAAATGGCCTTTTTTTGCTTTTGTCATGTGTTCGAAATTTCCGCCGTATTTCTACCTTGTTTTCTCATTTCTCTTGTTTTCATGCAATACAAAACAAAAAATTAATTCTTTATTTTCCCTTCAGGAAAATACAGGTATAACTTTCTCTAATAATGTAACTGACTCTAAAGACTTCAATGTTCTTACTTACCGCAATTTTTATAACGGTGCCGGCGTAGGCATTGGGGATATCAATAATGATGGACTGGCCGATATTTTTCTTACCTCTAATATGGGATCGAATAAACTTTACTTAAATGAAGGAAACCTGTCTGCGGGACAGGCAGGTTTTCAGTTTATGGACATTACTGAAAAAGCAGGTTTTATTAACAAAGGCAAGTGGGCAACAGGAGTGTTAATGGCCGACGTTAATGGCGATGGCTTCCTTGACATTTACGTTTGCTACGCTGGCTATCAAAAAGGAATTGACCAGGAGAATGAACTTTATATAAACAACGGCATTTCTCCCTCTCCTTCTGGAGAGGGTCGGGGTGAGGTAACTTTTACAGAATCGGCTAAAGCTTACGGCTTAAACGATTCGGGCTATACAACTCACGCTGCATTCTTTGATTATGATATGGATGGGGACTTAGACTGCTTTATCATTAACAATAGCTTCATTCCCGTAAACACCTTGAATTATGCAAACAAACGAGACCTCCCATCAAAAGATTGGCCTGTTAAAGATTTTCTTAAAGGTGGAGGCAATCGCCTTTTACGAAATGATAATGGGAAATTTGTTGATGTAACTATAAAAACCGGAATACACAACAGCTTAATAAGTTTTGGCTTAGGTGTGAATGTCGGTGATGTGAATGGCGATGGCTATCCTGACGTCTATGTGTCCAACGATTTTTTTGAGAGAGACTATCTTTATATTAATCAAAAAAATGGCACTTACAAAGATGAACTGGAGCAATACATGCAACATACGAGCCTTGCATCTATGGGAGCCGATATGGGCGATATCAATAACGATGGCTATCCCGATATTTTTACAACAGATATGCTTCCCGATGATGATTATAGATTAAAAACCACTTCCTTATTTGACAATATTGATGTGTACCGGCTGAAACAGAAACAAGGGTTTTCTAACCAGTTTATGCAGAACACATTGCAGATAAATAATAGGGATGGTAAGTTCATGGACATAGCTCATTACAGTGGTATTTCAGCATCTGACTGGAGCTGGGGCGCGCTTATGTTTGATATGAATAATGATGGCTTAAATGATTTATATGTCTGTAATGGCATAAATCATGATGTGACGAATCAGGACTTTATAGATTTTTTTGCTAATGATGTAATTCAGAAAATGGTGCTTACAGGGGAGAAACAGGATATTGATGGAATTATTAAGAAAATGCCTTCTTATCCTTTACTAAATAAGGCGTTCATGAACCAGGGCAATTTGAAATTTGCCGACACAGGGGTAGCTCTCGGTTTTACACAGCCATCATTTTCCAATGGGGCTGCATACGGAGACCTGGATAATGATGGCGATCTCGACCTTGTAGTAAATAATCTTAATGAAAAAGCATTTATCTATAAAAATAATGCTGCAAAAAAAGACGGTAATAATTATGTGGAGATTTTATTGAAAGGTATAGGCAAGAATACTTTTGCCATCGGCAGTAAAATCCAGATATACAAGGCAGGCCAGGTATATTCACGTGAAGTTATGCCGGGGCGTGGTTTTCAATCTTCAGTCGATTATAAGCAGGTAATAGGAGTAGGTAAAGAAAACCAGGTTGACTCGATGATAATAATATGGCCTGATAGAACCTACAGTAAATTTGATCATCCTGCATTAAACAAGAGCCTGGTTGTACAGCAACCTGCTGCAAAAGGGAAAAATTATTTCGAAGATGAAGTGATATCGGAGCCACTATTGCAACCAATAAGAACGTCTTTTGAAAAACACATTGAAGATGATTACGTTGATTTTTACCAACAGAGAAACTTACCCGAGATGCTTTCACGGGAAGGCCCGAAGATCGCGAAGGGCGATGTAAATGGAGACGGCCTTGAAGATTTTTACATCGGGGGAGCAAAGGGACAACCGGGCCAGCTTTATTTACAGTCAACAAATGGTTTTGCAAAGAAAGAGGAAGCAGTGTTTAAAGAATTTGCAGATTTTGAAGATGTCGCTGTATTATTTTTCGATGCAGATAAGGACGGAGATCTTGATTTATTTGTTGGCCCGGGAGGAAATAATTTTCCTTTTAATAGTCCTCAGCTACAAAATAGATTATACGTTAATGATGGAAAGGGGAATTTCAAAAATAAGCCGGATGCTTTTCCTAAAAATAATATGAACATATCCGTTGTTGCGGCTAATGACTTTGATGGTGATGGCGATATTGATTTATTTGTTGGAAGCAAAAGCGTACCATTCCTATATGGAATGACTCCTGAAAGTTATCTGTACTCTAATGATGGCAGTGGCAACTTTAGTGATGTTGCGAAAAGTGTAAATGAACAAATGGCAAGCCTTGGTATGGTCACTGGCGCTCTGTGGACTGATATAAACGGCGATAATAAAAAAGAATTAGTAGTGACAGGGGAGTGGATGGCAACAAGGATATTTTCTTATAACGGCAGAACGTTTGATGAGTTGAAAAATACGAACCTTAATAATCTGTATGGAATGTGGCAGACAGTGTCAACTGCAGACATAAATGGTGATGGAAAGCAAGACTTAATTTTAGGAAACATTGGGGAGAATTTCTATCTGAAGCCTGATGCAAATAATCCGGCAAAACTATGGATAAATGATTTCGATCAGAACGGCACACCTGATCCATTTCTCACGAGAACCATTAAGGGAAAGGATATGCCGGTGTTTTTAAAAAAAGATGTAACCGACCAATTTCCTGGCTTAAGAAAATTGAACTTTAACTACACTGATTTTGCCACTAAGACCATTCAACAATTGTTTAGTAAGCAATTAGTAGATAATTCCACCGTGAATCTTTTCAATTACTGCAGTTCTATAATTGCCATTAATAATGGGAATGGAAAGTTTACTATTCAAAAATTACCTGCTATGCTTCAGGTGTCATGCATAAATACAATCTACCCGATAGACATAAATGATGATAAAAAAATAGATCTTTTATTCGGAGAAAATAAGTTTGGATTTCCGCCGCAATTCGGGCGGCTTGATGCAGGCTTCGGAGATGTGCTTATCAATCTCGGCAACAATAACTTTTCAGTCATGGAGCATAGTAAATCAGGGTTGAATCTTTCAGGTGAAGTAAAGGACATTAAAGAAATCAAAGCGAATGACAAGCGATTTATTCTTATGACAATTAATGATGAATTTCCTGTATTGTATAAAATAAAAAAGGCTGACAGTATATTGCAATGATTTCAAAAAAGTCTTTAAACTTTATTGCCTTTACCCTGATACTATTAGCTTCAGTTATCAACGGTTGCAAGACACGCAAGAAACTGGAAGACCCCTTATTCGAAGTTTTAAATAGCCAGCGTACAGGACTCAGCTTTAGCAATGACCTGAAATATACTCCTCAATTCAATCTTTTTAAATACATATATTTTTACAATGGCAGTGGCCTCGGCGCTGCTGATTTTAATGATGATGGCCTGATTGATTTATTTTTTGGATCCAACCAGGGTCAAAATAAATTATACCTAAATAACGGAAATTTAAAATTCGAAGATGTAACCAGTGAAGCCAAAGTTCCTGGAGATGGCGGATGGACAACAGGTATCTCTGTCGTTGATATTAATAATGATGGATTAATGGATATCTACGTTTGCAGGGTTGGTAACTATGAAACATTGCATAGCAAAAACCAACTACTGATAAATCAGGGACTGGATAAAAATAGAGTACCGGTTTTTATTGATAAGGCACATGAATACGGTTTGGATTTTTCCGGGTTCAGCACGCAAGCTGTGTTCTTCGATTATGATATGGATGGCGACCTCGACATGTTTCTTCTAGATCATTCGGTTCATGAAAACGGAACCTTTCAACCGCGCAATAAATTTCTCGGCACATATCATCCATTATCAGGTGATCGTTTGTACCGGAACAATTCTAGCCCCGTTACCGCAGACACTGTATTTACTGATGTCACCAGGGAATCAGGCATCAACAGCTCTGCTATCGGATATGGATTGGGTGTGGCAATTGCTGATGTTGATCTTGATGGTTATCCGGATATGTATGTAGGCAATGACTTTCATGAGAATGATTATCTCTATATCAATCAAAAGAATGGAACCTTCAAAGATGAAGCCGGACGAAAACTGATGCACACAAGTCAGTTTACTATGGGGGTTGACATAGCAGACATAACAAACGACGGTTATCCGGAAATAATGTCTAATGATATGCTATCGGCAGATCCTTATATCTTAAAGAGATCTTTAAGTGAAGGCGCCTATGATATTTTTAATTATAAAATAGGCATTGGGTACAACTATCAATACACCAGGAATAATCTACAATTAAATACCCGAGATGGTATGTTCAGTGAAATTGGATTATACAGCGGGGTTGCTGCAACTGATTGGAGCTGGTCACCTTTGTTTGTTGATTTTGATAATGATGGACTCAAAGACCTGTTTGTCTCTAATGGAATTCCGAAACGACTAAATGATATTGATTATATAAATTTTGTTTCTAACGGTAACGTTCAACAGAAGATACAGGAAAATAATTTTCGGGACAAAGACCTTTCGTTGATTGATAAATTCCCTGTAATAAAATTGCCTGATAAGTTTTTTAAAAATAATGGCAATGCTTCTTTTAGTGATGAAAGTAATTTCATCGACCAAAGTATTCCCACGTTTTCGAATGGAGCAATTTATGCAGACCTGGATAACGACGGTGATATAGATATTGTCGTAAATAATATTGATGCATCGGCGCTTATTTATGAAAATAAAACAAGTAAACCGGGTAGGAGAACTTCAGTACAGATAAAATATAAAGGGTCTCCCAAAAACATAAATGCAATAGGTGCAAAAATTGTATTATTTGCCAATAAAGAAATAAGAACCTATGAGAATTATCCTGTGAAGGGTTTCATGTCGAGTATGCAAATCCCTGTTACTATCGGATTAAAAAATACAAGCGTTGATTCCGCTTTTGTGATATGGCCTGACAATTCTTATCGGCAGATTTATCTTTCTTCAACTGATTCATCAATCCTTCTTACTTATAAAAAAAGTAATCCTTTTAATTACAATACAATTATTGGGTATCATAAAAACAGTACGTTGCCTATGGTTGATGTCACTAAAGATGTAACCTTTAACTATAAACATGAAGAAAACCGCTTTGCAGAATTTGACCGGGAGCCTTTGATACCGCATTTCCTGTCTACAGAAGGTCCGGCATTAGCAATTGCGGATATTAATCATGATGGCCTTGAAGATGTTTTTATCGGTTCGGCAAGAAACAAAAAAAGTGTAATCTTTTTACAGCAACCCTCCGGAAAATTTTTAAAAAGTAATCAGCCCATATTGGATGCAGATAGTATTTATGAAAACGTGGATGCTTGTTTTACTGATGTCAATAACGATGGAAATATTGACCTCGTAATTGCAAGTGGCGGCAATGAATTTTACGGAGAGGAAAGTCACAATTCTCCCAGGGTTTACTTAAATGACGGCAAAGCAAATTTTACAAAACTTCCGAATGCATTTAATAATCTATACCTCACTGCATCCTGCGTGGTTCCTTATGATTTTAATGGCGATGGATTTGTAGATTTATTTATTGGCGCAAGAACAGTCCCGTGGGAATATGGGGAAATTCCACAATCATATCTTTTGCAAAATGATGGTTCAGGAAAATTTAAAGATGTAACTGCACAATATGCAAAGGATTTATCAAACGTTGGTTTTGTAACACAGGCTTTATGGTACGACATTGATAAAGATGGAGACAAAGATCTTTTACTTTCATTAGAATGGGGTGGCATTGTTGCCTTCATAAATGATAAGGCCCGCCTGAATGACAAAGTCGGGCAGGGAAAGTTTACAAAAAAAATATTGTCTGATGAAAAAGGTTGGTGGAATTTCATACTTCCCTGCGACATAGATAATGATGGCGACATTGATTTGATCGCTGGCAATCTCGGGTTGAACAGCCGCCTGAAAGCATCTGCGAAAGAGCCGGTAAAAATGTATTACAATGATTTCGATGACAATGGCAAGAAAGAACAGTTGCTCACGTATTACCTCGGAGGAAAAGAAATACCTTTTGCCAGCAAAGCAGAATTGGAAAAGCAAATGCCTCTTCTTAAAAAGAAATTTTTGTATGCTGAAGATTTTGCCAAAGCAAACTTGAAAGAACTTTTTGGCGCGGATAAATTAAACAACTCTAAAGTATTATCGGCTGATTATTTTTCAAACGCTGTATTAATGAATAATGGAAACCTTCAATTTGAAACGAGGGCATTACCCTGGCAGGCGCAGCTTACCTCCCTTAAAGATGCAGTTATAGTAAATGCAAACAATGATAGTTTACCAGATATTTTATTGATGGGAAATTATTATGAAAACAATATTGAAATGGGAAGGTATGATGCCGGGTTTGGAACTATTTTGATCAATAAAGGAAAAGGGCAATTTCTCGCGGAAGGTATAAATGGCCTGCAGGTAAAAGGCCAGGTGCGCCATGTCAAAAAAATTAACTTAGGCAAAGAGGAAGCTTATATTCTTGCGAGAAATAATGACAGCGCTATTATCATAAAATTCGACCACAGTAAAAAGCTCAATAAATAGGGTAATAAATTTTAGTAACCCATTTTGTTGTATCAGGTTCCTGCGATCGTTCGGTAATTAAAGATTCGAAGGGAATCGCCGGCGAAGAAAGGTGGTGATCGCTTATATATAAATCCATTTGTTTTAATGCCTGCCCGGCTGTATAGTAGCCGCCTCTTACTTCTGCTACCAAAATTTTCCCCGGCACCATTCTTTTAAAAGCATAGTTGCCTTTCTCCGGGAGTATTCTATCAACTGGTATAGCGACCATTGTTCGGTAATTGCCGGAATCATTACTTATGTTCAACATAGGAGGATTAGTTTCCCTGGCGCTTTCTTTGGAAATATAACCCCGAAGATCACTTATAAGCGCATATATTTTTTCAGTGGTTGGAAAAGTATCTGAAAAATATTTTGTTGAGACTAGTATGGTGTCTGCTACCTTGTGTTCAGTAATGTCAAGACCGTAAGCGTTTTCTTTTTTATCTAAAAATATTTGCAAATGGTCTAGTATGTCCCCTATATTTTCTTTTATTTTTTTTGCTTCACTATAAGAATTGATCCTGGTGATCGGACTCGATCCCGCATTCATTTCAGCTTTCCATTCCACGGCGACAGAATCCTCATTTATAGAGATCACGTTTATCAAACTATTTACGGATTCTCTGTTATTTGATATAGAAACCCGTGTGGTATTCATTATTGTATTATCAAAGTAATAATCATAATCTTGAAACCTAAAAGAATTACCCGAATAAACTGAGTCAGGTGACAGCCATTTCACCCATTTAGTCTCACCCATTAAAAGCCTGTTTACCACTGCTGGTTTGGTTTTTATGAAAACTACGTTTCCAATTTTAATATTTGCAGGAATAAAAATATAAACAACAATCAAAGCCAGGCAAACGAGGACAAACAAGCTTAACAGTAATCTTTTCATAAAAAATATAAGGGGTGCAATTTACTCAAACAATGGGTCACCATAGAAATATTATTTTGTGAAAGTTTTTGCACTGAAGATAATTTTGCGATCAGCAATATTGAGAGAACCTGTGTATCCGAAAATGTGGGTAAAGTTGCCATATATACCGGGGAAAATTCCTGTATTTTAGTAGAATAGAATTTTTAACCGAACCAAAATGAATTGCTTGTATTATCTTATCTCTTTGATCTTTCTTTTTAACCTTAATAGAGCTAGCTGCCAAACATCTTCCGCTGATCAATCTTCTGATTACAATAATATCAAAGCTTATTATCAAAACGAAATAGGAGATAGGTCGCATCTCTACACAGGAAAAGAATATCCACCATATAAAGCCGGCATACAGGGAACACAGTTTTTTATTTCTCCGCAAATGCAGTACAGTACTCTATTTTATGATGGCGTATTATTCGAGGATGTGCCGATGTTGTTTGATCTCGTTCGCCACGATGTTGTTATTAATCGCTACGAGAGCAATACGCGGATAAAGTTGCTCAATGAAAAAATAAAATATTTTATTATCTCAGGGCACAGGTTTGAAAATCTTACATTTAGGGAAGTGAATAGTGAGCAAGTAGGCAATGATTTTTTTGATGTTATTTTTAGCGGCAGGGTGGATGTATTGGTTAACCGTATTAAAAAAATTGAGATGACTTTGAATCCGGAAGATCCACCAAAGTTTACCGAAAGAGATCAATTTTTTATACAAAATAATAACAATATTTATCCGGCAGAAAATACGAAATCAATAGCAAAAGCACTTAGTGATAAAAAGGACCAGGTAAAAGCTTTTATCAGGAAAAATAAATTCAAATTTAAAAATAACGCGGAGGCAGAAATTGTAAAAGTGGCTGCTTATTATGAAACGTTAATAAAGTAATTATGCGTTTTTTCGCCCGTACTCTTATAGCCGGATTGTTGTATTTATTGTATGCATGTTCTGCAAATGGACAGCAAACTCGTGTGGACGGTGAATTCAATAATATAACATTCCCTGATTTTGTAAAGCAGGTGGAGAAGGGTTCAGGATGGCATTTTTATTATGATGAAACGTCGCTTGATTCTTTTATTGTCAATGCCAGAATAACTGACAAGTCGCTTCCGGATGCATTAAATCAAGTCTTTAATAATACCCTGTTCCATTATTCTATTGATGCCTTCAACCATGTATTTATTACGAAAAACGGCACAATTCAAACAACGCTTTCTGATGACTTTTTTAGCCCTGATAATACAACAGTTTCTAAAGAACCAGATGTAGATCAAACTGAAAACTTAGCGAAAGAAAAACCAAAGCCGTCTTTTACAGAATATAAATTATTTGAAATAGGTTCCAGATCTACTCCTAAAAAAGGTAGTATAATTCTCACGGGTTTTGTGAAAGATATGAAGAACGGCGAAGCGTTACCCGGAGCTTCATTATACATTGACAGCACATACACAGGAATAGTTACTGATCAATTCGGGTACTACTCTCTTACTGTTCCACCGGGTAACCATGTATTGGAAGTTACCAGTCTTGGAATGAAAGAAACAAGGCGACGACTTCTGATATACGGAGATGGTAAATTGAATATAGAAATGCAGGATGAAATACCAACGTTGAAAAATGTAGTTGTTACTTCTGAAAGACGTTCAAATGTAAGAAGCACGCAAATGGGAATAGAAAGACTTTCCGTTAAAGCGATTAAAGAAGTTCCTGTTATTTTTGGCGAGACAGATATTTTAAGAGTGGTGCTCACATTGCCTGGCGTGACTTCAGTAGGAGAGGCAAGTACAGGATTTAATGTTCGTGGTGGATCTGCAGATCAGAATCTCATTTTATTTGACGATGCCACTATATATAATCCTTCTCACTTGTTTGGATTTTTCTCCGCCTTTAATCCTGATGTAGTGAAAGGCGTAGAACTTTACAAAAGTGTCGTTCCTGTAAAATATGGCGGTCGCCTTTCCTCGGTGCTTGATGTTTCTACAAAAGATGGCAACGATAAAAAAATATCAGGCAACGGAGGAATTGGATTGCTTACAAGTAAGTTCACAATTGAAGGACCTTTGAAGAAAGATAAAACATCTTTCATCTTAGGCGGTCGTACTACTTATTCTAACTGGTTGCTTAAAACAGTTCCTAACTCTGCTTACAGCAACAGCAGGGCATCATTCTACGATGCAAATCTTCACATAAGCCATACCGTTAATTCCAAAAATAATTTATACCTCACGGGTTATTTAAGCAACGATGAATTCAGGTTTAACCGCGACACCACGTACAGGTATGGTAATAAAAATATTATTCTGAAATGGAAACATATATTCAACAATAAATTGTTTGCACTTATATCAACTGGCCTGGATAATTATGAATACAATGTTACCAGTAATTCAAATCCAGTAAATAGCTATAAGCTTTCGTATAGCATCAATCAAAATAATTTCAAAGCAGATTTTACTTACAAACCGGATAATAAGCAATCATTTAGCTTCGGGCTCAATTCGATTTATTATAGGCTTAGTCCAGGAAGTTTCCTGCCCTATGGCAATCAGTCGCTGGTTAAGCGTGATGTTTTGCAGGATGAGCAGGGGTTGGAAAGTGCTGCATATTTGGGTTATGAATATAACGCGACTTCCAATTTGTCAATAAATGCAGGACTACGGTATTCAATGTTTAATTATTTAGGCCCGCATGACACATACACATATCTCACAGGCATGCCTAAGGATGTGACCACCATCACCGACACGACTTCGTATGGATCGGGGAAAATTATTAAAACCTACCAGGGTCCTGAATATCGTGTTTCAATAAGGTATGCCTTACCGGGTGATGCATCAGTAAAAATTGGATACAATACTTTACGACAATATATCCACCAGCTTTCTAACACTATTTCGATTTCGCCTGTCGATATCTGGAAACTAAGCGATGGAAATATAAAACCGCAAACAGGGCAACAAATCTCACTTGGCTTTTACAAAAACTTCAATTCAAATAATATCGAAACCTCTCTTGAAGTTTATTATAAAGAATTTAAAAACATCATTGATTACAAAAGCGGCGCTTCCCTTTTGCTCAATCATCATATAGAAACGGATCTCATCAACTCAAAGGGCAAGGCTTATGGTGTTGAGTTTTTAGTAAAAAAATTGACTGGTAAATTAAATGGATGGCTTAGCTATACTTATTCGCGTACTTTATTGAAACAGGATGATGCTTTCGCCGGTGAAACGATCAACAAAGGGGACTATTATCCCGCGAGCTATGATAAGCCGCATAATGTGAACTTCATCAGTAACTATAAATTTTCTCACCGCATCAGTGTTTCTCTCAATGTTGTTTATAGCACCGGCAGGCCCATTACATTGCCGATTGCTGTTTTCAATTCCAATGGTTCTCAACGCGTGTTGTATTCTGACAGGAATGAATTCAGGATACCAGATTATTTCAGGAGCGATCTTTCAATAAACCTTGACGGTAATCATAAAGTAAAACAGGCGCTGCATAATTCATGGTCACTGGGGGTTTATAATCTTTCTGCAAGGAAGAATGCGTATTCAGTATATTTTGTTCAGCAAAACGGTATTATCAAAGGATACCAGCTATCTATATTCGGAACCATTATTCCATACCTAACTTATAATTTCAGATTCTAAAAATGAAAAACAATATTTTATTTTTTTGTTTCATTTGCCTTACAACTTTTACAGCGTGCAGGCGTGAGTTTGAGCCACCGGAATTAACAGTCGATTATAATTATCTGGTAGTCGAAGGAGTTATGATAAACAGCGTTGATTCTCCCACAACTTTTACATTAAGCCGAACAAGAAAATTATCAGATACAGTTTTAAACATTCCTGAAAGAAATGCCAGTGTAAGTATTGAAGGAAGCGGAGGTGAAAATTTTCAGTTATCCGAATCGTTACCTGGAAATTATACAATAAATCATCTTTCACTAAATACGTCAGCGACATACAGGCTAAAAATTTCTACCGCTTCCGGTGGGCAATATCTTTCTGATTTTGTTGAAGTAAAGCAAACGCCACCAATAGACAGTTTAAATTATGCTCAGCCTGATGATCTTACCATTTACGTCAATACGCACGATCCCACCAATTCAACCAAATACTATCGTTGGGATTATGTGGAAACCGCGATATACCAGGCAGAGGGCCAAAGTGAAATCGGTGTCAGCAATGGCCTGATGTATTTTAGAGATTCAACCAATCAAATATATAATTGCTGGCATATTACAAATTCGACCGAGATTCTGTTAGGATCCACCGAAGCGCTTGCTGAAGATGTAGTAAACCAGTTTCCTGTTACTACGGTTCCTCAAAATTCAGAAAAAGTTGGGCTTCGCTATAGCATTGAAGTAAAACAATACGCTATTACGCAGTCGGCTTATTTATACTACCAGATACTTAAAAAGAACACCGAGCAGCAAGGTTCTATTTTCGATGTGCAACCTTCACAATTGAGAGGCAATATTCATTCGGTAAATAATACCGAAGAAACCGTTATAGGCTTTATTACTGCAAGCAATGTAACGCGGAAAAGAATTTTTATAAGGAACGACCAACTCGCTAACTGGATGCATCTTGATCCAATGGGCTTGTGTGTGGCTGTTCAGGTGCCGACAAATCCTGTTAACTATTTAATTTACACCTATCCTGATCCTGCTTATGTGCCCTGGTATTTTACGGGGATGGGATCCATACTTGTACTTGCTAAAATACCATGTGTAGATTGCCGGGTACAAGGTGGAACTAGCATTAAACCTTCTTACTGGTAAAAATATTTTAGTGAAAGAAAAAATTAAAACAATCATAGGAATTAGAAAGTATGGCAATTTGGTTTGTATAATTTCCTGTCTTCTTTTTGCCGGTAATATTTTTTCGCAAGACTCATCTGCAATTACTACCGGGTTTGAAACTTTTAATGCATACAACTACCAGGAAAAAGTTTTTCTTCATACGGATAAAACAGTTTATGTAACCGGAGAAATTTTGTGGTTCAAGTGCTATATAACCGATGCTGCCAATAATAAACTTACTGCGTTAAGTAAAATATGCTACGTAGAAGTTATCGGCAATGATAAAAGAAAATTATTGCAGGCTAAAATATCTATTGATTCGGGAACCGGCAATGGCTCCTTCACAATACCTTCTTCCATCCGTACAGGCAACTATTTGATAAGAGCATATACCAACTGGATGAAGAATTTTGATCCGGCTTTTTACTTTGAACAGTCGGTTAGTATCATAAATCCTGGTAAAAAGTCGGATGTTGTTAAGAGCGATAGCGTAAAAAATTATTCGATTCAGTTTTTCCCGGAAGGCGGTAATCTTTTGTATGGATTAAGTAGCAAGACGGCTTTCAAAATTGCGGACAGAAATGGTAAGGGCGTTTCTGCAAATGGAATTATTACTGATGAAAAAAATGATACCATTATACATTTCGAGTCGGAACGATTTGGAATGGGAACTTTTGAATTTACCCCGGTAGAAGGGCATACGTATAAAGCTGTTACTAAGGTTGGCGATAAAACATTTATTAATGATCTTCCGAAAATCTATGATAGAGGTTGGGCCTTCCAGGTAAAAGATGAAGGGTCCAGGCTACATGTTGCCGTTGCGAGTAACATTGAAACCGAACATAGTGCATACCTTTTTGTTCAAACAAGAGGAGTGTTCAAATTGTCTAAAACACAATTCCTGAAAAAAGGAGCAGCCGATTTTGTTATTAATAAATCTGATTTAGGGGAAGGTATTTCTCAATTCACTTTATTTAATGAAAATAAGCAACCTGTGTGTGAAAGACTATATTTTAAAAGGCCCGCGCAGTTCCTGCAAATAAAGATTGATAATGCTGGTGCTGATTTTCAAAAGCGAAAAAAAATCGAATTACACGTTGCAAGTAGTGGTCCTGGCGGCCAACCTGTAAAAGCAGACATGTCTGTTTCTGTTTATCTACTGGATTCACTACAGCCTGCACAGGAATTAAATATAGTAAACTACTTATGGCTCTCCTCAGACATAAGAGGAAATATTGAGTCCCCACAATATTATTTTGATAACACAGGTCCGGAAGTTGATAGGGCAATGGATAATCTAATGCTTACACAAGGCTGGCGAAGATTCAAGTGGGAAGACGTTCTTAAAAATGCGAAGCCTTCATTCGCTTTTTTACCTGAAGTAGAAGGCCATCTTATTACCGGAAAACTAATACCCGGCAATGCCGCTATACCTGACACAGGTATTACCACTTATCTTTCCGTTCCGGGAACTAATTTCAAATTTGCGACCGCTACCTCTGCTTCAGGATTGGTAAAATTTAATATTGAAAAATTCTATGGCGGCCATGAATTAATTACCCAGGCCGGCCTAGTTGATAGTAATTATCGAATAGCTATAGATAATCCTTTTTCTGAAAACTTTTCTGAATATAACATTAAGCCTATACTGTTAGTACCTGATCTTAAGAATGAAATTTTAACGCGGAGCATAGGTGCACAATCAAACAATACTTATCAGCCTGGCAATATTGACCACTATGTTTTGCCGCAGACTTTTGATAGTATCGCCTTCTTTGGCTTTCCTTCTAAGACATACTATCTTGACAACTATACCCGCTTTCATACAATGGAAGAGGTTATGCGGGAATATGTTAATGAAGTTCATGTTAAAAACAGGCAGAACACTTTTCATTATGAAGTATATAATGAGCTTCAAAAACTTTATTTTAGTGAAGATCCCCTTGTACTTATAGATGGCGTTCCTGTTTTTAACATCAATAAAATAATGGAAATAGATCCGTTAAAAATCAAAAAGATTGACATAACTACCACTAGATTTTTTCTTGGCGCCAGAGAATACGAAGGCATTGTAAGTTATTCAACATACGATGGCGACCTTCATGGTTATGACTTATCGCCAGGATCTTTGGTCGTTGAATATGATGGGCTGCAACTTGAAAGGGAATTCTATTCTCCACAATATGAAACTCCAGAACAATTCTCTTCGCGCATACCTGATATGAGAAATGTTTTGTACTGGTCACCACACCTTAAAACAGTTGATGGCAAGCAGGATATTTCGTTCTATACTTCTGATGTACCTGGAAGTTATTTGCTGGTGGTTCAGGGAATTTCTGGGAGCGGCCTGGTGGGAACCGGGGTTGTAAAGTTTATGATAAACAGGTAAGCTATTGCTCCTGATGTTAATGAAATAAATTTCTCCTGGTAATAAATTTTTGCAATTGGTATGATCAAGCGATTTAATCCGAAAAATTAAGAAGCCGGAGGTATATTCCCAGGATTATTTTTTAAACACTGTTTAGCGCAGTTTTCTTCTTTCCATTTTTGTACCTTTAAATACCGTTACAATTTCATTTCACATTTCAGCAATGCTCCGAAAACTTGTTTATGCGGCAGGTATAATTTTTAATTTACTTATACAGTTATATGGCCTGACTGGCTGCAAAAAGGAATATAGTTATGAAGGAGGAGTTCCAGCCGATACAATATTGACACCCGCAAATGATACAATTATTAAACCCGCGGCTGGTCTCCCTTTCTGCGCCGGTTGTATCGATAATAATCCAAGTGGTTTGTTCTGGAATTTCAGGTATGACAGTTTGTTCTTATGCGGTAGTGTTACCAATGCAGTAATAACTCCTGCACGAGATGGCTTTACTTTTTTTGGCCCATCAGCCTGTTCATCCGATACCGGCTTGATAATTACTGTTTTTTTAGACTCTGACAGCTTAAACAGGGATAGAAATAATATTACAATAAATCATGCCGCTCTTGAATACTACGACAATACAACGTCAGATGATATTTTCGTATCCAGGCGACCTTCAATTTTGTTTACTATTGAAACCTACAGGCATGCAACCGGTATTGCTAAAGGAACTTTTAAAGGGAACGTTACATTAAAAGACGGAACACAAAAAGCAATTTTTGCGGGGCAATTCGCTATACAGTTTAAATGATTTATGGATATGCTGCCTCGATTTAAATGAACAAATAAGTAATCTAAAAAAAGGAGTTTATAAACTTGATTTTACATCATTTTATTTACCAATAAAGAAATAACGGTCTATACTATAATTTCCTTTTTGTTTTATTTTGCCCCGATCTGTTAAACGTAATGTTCTTTTTGAAATCCCCAATGCATTGGTCTGTCACGCCTAATCAAATTAATTCCTTTGGAGGGAAAATCATTTTGTTGCAGTGATACATTTCGTTAAAACAATTTACTTTAAATTTAGCGACGTCTAAAAAAATGCTTGTAATGAAAAAAATAGCTTCCTTGCTTCTGCAAACCCTGTCCCTTTTAATTTTGTTTTCTGCAACTCAGAAATCCTTTTCCCAAAAACCAGATCCCTGGCTCATCACCGCCGATAAAATAAACCCTTCCGATTATTATGGTGAAACCGTAGCCAATGGTATGATTGGTATTGTGTCTTCACCCAATGTGTTGCGTTGCAAAGATGTGGTGCTGAATGGTGCTTATGATCAATATGGACGTGGACGGGTGAGCAATTTTTTGCAAAGCTTCAACCTGGTGAATATGAACATTGATATTGATGGCCGGAGAATTGGTAACACAGATGCATCAAATATGAAACAAGTGCTTGATATGAAACACGGCAGCCTCAAAACAACTTTTGATTACCAGGACAAAGCCACTGTATCTTATACTTATTATGCATTGCGCAACTTGCCTTACACTGTGTTGGTAGATGTAACTATTAATGCGAAAAAGGACATTGAAATAATTCCTGCAAGTGTAATGGAAGCACCTGATGCGCTAAAAGATGTTCAGAATTATTACAATGAAATTGACCGGCCACATGTAACACTGAGTTTACTTTCTTCTATAGCAAAAAGCCCTACGGGTAAATTGACTTTCGCATCCTCAACCACTTTTTTATTCGACGAGCCCCACGGTAGTGAACCCCGCCTTATTCATGAAATGTGGGACAACAACATGCATCTTTCCAAATTCAAAAAAAATCTAAAGGCAGGAACTACCTACCATTTTTCAATTGCTGGCGCATCTATTACAACAGCCCAACATGATGATCCGCTGAACGAAGCGGAACGTTATGTTATTTATGCAAAACTGCAGGGAACAGAGCGCTTATTAAAATTTCACAATGCGGCATGGGACGAATTATGGAAAAGCGATATCGTTGTTGATGGCGACCCCCAAAGCCAACAGGATATTCATGCTGCCATGTATCATCTCTATTCTTTCGTGAGGGAAGGTACTTCGTACAGTCCGTCGCCGATGGGCCTTAGTGGACTTGGCTATAACGGGCATGTTTTCTGGGATACAGAATTGTGGATGTTTCCTGCCATACTTGTGCTTCACCCGGAAATGGCAAGGAGCATGGTGGAGTATCGGTATGAAAGATTGAAGGAAGCGAAACATAATGCATTTGCCCATGGTTACAAGGGCGCCATGTATCCCTGGGAAAGTGCTGCTACCGGCAATGAAGAAACGCCAGTGTGGGCTTTAAGCGGGCCTTTTGAGCATCATATTACCGCCGATGTTGCCATAGCTGCATGGAATTATTTTGCGGTAACACAGGATACAAGTTGGTTGAGGGAAAAAGGATTTCCTGTAATAAGAGCTTGTGCAGATTTCTGGGTAAGCCGTGTCGAAAGAAATGGACCGGGCCACTACGATATTAAAAATGTGGTAGCTGCAGACGAATGGGCTGAGAACGTGGATAACAATGCTTTTACGAATGCTGCGGCAAAAGCGAATCTTGAGTATGCCGTGTTATGTGCAAATATTTTACATGAAAAAGTTGACCCTGAATGGACTGATGTTGAAAAAAATATTCCTATATTAAAATTAAGCAATGGAGTTACAGCAGAACACGCGAGCTATAATGGAGAAAAAATTAAGCAGGCAGATGTAAATCTTTTGGCTTACCCGCTAAAGGAGGTAACAGCTCCCGCGCAGGTAAGAAAGGACCTTGAATATTATGAAAGCAGGATAGGGGAAGGATCGCCGGCGATGACGCATGCCATATTTGCGATATTGTATGCAAGGTTAAATGAACCCGCGAAGGCATTCGATGCATTCCTGGAAGCACACAATCCTAATAAAAAAAATCCCTTTGGAGTACTTGCAGAAACTGCGGGCGGAACTAATCCATATTTTTCAACAGGAGCAGGCGGATTTTTGCAAAGTATACTTTTTGGTTTCGGTGGGCTTGATATAACTCCCTCCGGAATTATTCAATTAAAAACTTCTTTGCCCAAACAATGGAAATCACTAACATTAACTGGAATAGGTATGGAAAATAAAACCTATTTGGTAAAGTGAGTAGAAAAGTGATATGTTCTACTTTAGAAAACGCGATTTTCTAAGACAATTTTTTTTTGAACAATTAATTATATTTACAATCACTGAATATGGAATTATGGAAATAATTATGATACATCCGAAATCAAAAGAAGACTTGAATCTTTTCAAACAATTAGCCACAAGGCTTAAGGCACCTTTTGAAACAAAGGAAAAGAATTTAGAAAGAGCAGAAGCTGTTAAAGCCTACGGAAAAAAATTTGTGGAAAAGATTGAAGCGTCGGAAAAAAACTTTGATGAAGGAAACTATAAATTCATCAAACCTTCAGACTTGTGGAAATAGCCTTCGATGAAATTGCACAGCAGGATATTCAATATTGGAAAAAGTCCGGAAACGTAGCTATTCAAAAGAAAATTCAAAGGCTTTTGCTGACCATCCAGGAAACTCCTTACTCAGGAGTTGGAAAACCGGAAGCTCTGAAATATAGCCTTGCAGGTAAATGGTCAAGACGTATTAATGGCGAACACAGAATTATCTATTCTATCTCAGGAAATATTATAAGGATACATTCTCTCCGAGGGCATTATGACTAAAAAGAATTTTATTAGCAAACCTGCAATATGCCTTGATCATCGATTGCATTTTTATTAGCAACCTGATAAAGATTAGAAAGAATGGAAAAAATATTGAATACTACGAAAGCGAGATTGCAGAGGGCTCGCCTGCAATGATCCATGCAATTTTTGCCATTTTACATGCAAGATTTGATGAACCTGCGAAAACGTTCGATGCACTCCAGGAAGCACACAGTCCTAATAAAAAAATCCCTTTGGAGTACTTGCAGAAACAGCGGGCGGAACCAATCCATATTTTTCAACAGGTGCTGGTGGATTTTTGCAAAGTGTACTCTTTGGTTTCGGTGGGCTCGACATAACTCCCTCCGGAATTATTCAATTAAAAACTTCTTTGCCCAAACAATGGAAATCATTGACGCTTACTAATGTTGGAAAGGATAAAAAAACGTATGTGGTGAAGTGAAATAAATGAACATCACGAACCCGCGGTTAGATTTATTGGTGCAAGAGTGATAAAGGAAAAAGAAAGACTTTATAAAAAAATGAAATAATTTTAATTATGGAAACAATAGTAATACAATCAACAAATAAAACTACTTCTAAATATTTAAAAAAGTTGTTAAAGGAAATGGATGGGATAGAAAGTGTATCAACTCTATCAACAACTAACAAGGAAGATATTGCTATGATCAATGCTATTAATAAAGGAAGAAAAAGTGATTACATTGATACCGAAATATTCCTAAAAAAACTTAAGGGTAAATGATCGTCCGAATCGAAAAAACTTTTGAAAAGGATCTGAAGAAAATGCGTGACAAACACTTGGAGAAAAAAGTTGCAGCTTGTATTGAAAACATAATCGATTCAAAGAATATTTTAGAAATAAAGAATATTAAAGACCTGAAAGGTTCCGATGTCCATTTTAGAATTCGAATAGGGGATTACCGGATCGGTTTGGTGATTGAGAAAAAAGAAGTTCATCTGATTAGAATTTTGCACAGGAAAGAGATTTATCGTTTCTTTCCATAGGATTAGAAGTTTTAATATTCAGTTAAAAACTTCTTTGCCCAAACAATGGAAATCCTTAACTTTAACGCAAATTGGCGTGAATAAAAAAACGTTTGGTGTAAAATAATTGAAGAAATTAGCTGCTATACTCCTTCTTGCAATCCTCATTTTTAACTGGATTGGTTACCGGTTTGTTGTTGATTACCTGCAACATAAATCTGATATGCAATTGGAAGCACGTCTCGATAAAAACCAATACGACGAATCTCAACTGATTGAATTAAAGGTTCCCATACATCTTCCGTATCAAAATAATTGGGCTGCGTATGAGCGCTACGATGGTGAAATCACTTTGAACGGCACCTTATATAAGTATGTTGAGCGCAAAGTATCGAATGATACGCTCTACCTCAGGTGTCTTCCGAATACTAAAAAAATGCATCTTGAAACTGCAAAAGATGATTATTTTAAAAATACAAACGACCTTGCTCAAAACAACAACTCGCAAAAATCAGGGAACTCAAAAACTATTGTTTTAAAAAAGGTAGTCAGCGATTTTGATGAACCTCATTTCTTATATGCTGCTTCCATAATCAGAAACCAGGTTAGATTATTTGGTATGTATGTGGAGCAGGATTTACTTTCTTCCCCCCATGTTTCCCCGGAGCAACCTCCTGATGTACTCGCCGTATAATTCCACGTATCAATTCATTCACGGATTCTTGCTTAGTCAACAAGATTAAGTTCGGTAACAAATATTTGTGAACTGATTACAGGATTTTTCAAAGAATCATTTCTGTTTACATTCTGGTTTCCGGCACAATCAAAAAATGTTATTAAGCATTTGGTGAATTGCATACTTTAATAAGTGAATTAGCGAACACATAATTTTTACACTTTTATTTATATGTAAAAAGTTTAAAATTGAAACTTCTAACTGAACAAAAAATATATTTTACGTTGCGCATTGCATCAGCAATGTGCTTTATAGGCCATGGCGCATTTGGTATTATTACAAAGCCTGTTTGGGTTAATTATTTTGGCGTCTTTGATATAAGCCACGATCATGCCTGGCAATTAATGCCATGGGTTGGAACAATCGATATTTTATTAGGGTTAGCTATTTTGTTTTACCCGGTAAGGGCGGTGTTCGTGTGGCTGGTGATTTGGGGAACAACTACTGCGTTGCTACGCCCTCTGTCAGGCGAGCCGTTTGCGGAATTCATTGAACGTGCAGGAAATTTTGGAGCACCACTTGCCTTCCTCATCTTTTCCGGTGTAAGGGTTAATTCCTTAAGCAAGTTGTTTACTCCAATAAATAGTAATATTAAACTTGATGCAAAAACTTTGGATCGGCTTACAGCCTGTTTGAGGATAGTCGCGTTCCTGCTTATTTTAGGCCATGGATGGTTGAATCTGATTGAAAAAGAGGCATTCGTGAGTATCTATCGTTCATTTGGTTTTGTAAACCCGGCCAGTACTGCGCAGGCCATTGGCCTCTTCGAAATTCTTGCAGCCTTCGCCATATTAATTCGTCCTTTTCGGTCGCTCGTTTTAGTAGTTTTCTTTTGGAAAGTTGCGAGTGAATTATTCTATCCTCACTATGGTTTCTTTGAATGGATAGAGCGTGGAGGAAGCTACGGGTCGTTACTTGCATTGTGGTTTTCGCTTGAGCTGGTTCCGGAATCAAAAGGAAAAAATGCGTACTCTATACTTAATCCATTCTTGTTAAAAGGTAGCAGGGCAAGTGTAAGAAAATCTTTGACTAACCATAAAAGCGATTACACAAAATGAAGAAGTTATTGGTTGTTTTTTTGTTTTTGTGTTCATGCAGCAATAAAAAAGCTATTGAAATTGATAACGCTCATGTCGAAAACCTGGCGAAAGATTTTATGAACACCACAGTGATACCGAAGATGAGCGATCCGAAGCCTTACGAGGTGGCAGATGCAAAAGTGGTTGTGAAAAGAGTGGCGGATCATATAGATGAATACAGGTTTGTGTACGATCATTTTTCATTTAATCATTTCGATTCTGTGCAAAATAAAAGAAACCTGGACTCAATGATAAGAGTTTCCACTAACCCTGATTCAATACTGAGTGTTACAGTGAATGTAGGCTATAGAACGCGGTACCAAAGAGGCAATGTAGTGCTCGACAGTATCAAGTTAAAATATGATTTCGAAAATGATAAAATTTCTTATTGGCCCTTTTAAACAAAATTTGGTTGATCTTAATACTTAAAAATGTTGTATAAAAATTTTAAAAAGATGAAAAAAAATCCGGCCTTTTATGTCTTGTTAATGGTGCTTTGCTTTGTCGCAATTTTTTCTTCCTGTAAGCAAAAAAATAAGGACTATGTGAAAGTGATGCATGATCCGTATTTGTACGCGGAAGTAATGCATAAACTCAATTATGTTATCATCTATGATATTTTCACTCCTCCGGTTGCGTCAAGAATTTTTGCTTATTCGAACCTTGCAGCTTTCGAAGTGCTGGCGCATGAAGGCAGCCATTTCAAATCTCTGCAGGGAAAAGTAAATGGGTTGAATAATATTCCGGAACCACCAAAAGACACAAAGATAGATTACCCGTTTGCATCAATTATTGCAATGACAAAAGTGGGCAAACAGTTTACTTTTTCCGATGATACAGTTAAGAACATTATAGATTCTGTAAAGTCGCTTGCTCAGGATTCCGGTATGCCTGATGATCTTTTTGATAATTCTGTTAAATACGGTGAGCAGGTTGCAGACTCCGTAATATCATGGAGTAAGAAAGACAACTATGCGCAAACACGTGGTTCGCGTTTTACGTTATCCGGTGAAGAGGGACATTGGTCGCCTACACCTCCGGGTTACTTTGATGCAGTTGAGCCTATGTGGAAAACGATGCGGCCGGTAGTCATGGATTCTGCTAATATGTTTCCTCCGCCGGGATTGCCAGCCTTTAGTAAGGATTCTACAAGTGCCTTCTATAAAATGGCCGTTGATGTAATGTCAACAGGAACAGGTCTTGATTCAAATCAAAAATGGATTGCTAATTTCTGGGATTGCAACAGTTTTAAGATGCATGTGCAGGGGCATGCAATGTTTGCAACCAAAGCGATGACACCTGTAGGCCATTGGATGGAAGTTGTAGGAACTGTATCAAAAAATAACAACGCCGATTTTTACCAAACTGTGTATGCCTACACTGGCGTTAGTTTGGGAATATTTGATGCATTCCTTTCCTCATGGTGTACTAAATTCCGTACTGATATTATCAGGCCGGAGACCTATATTAATCGCTACATCGACCAGGAATGGATGCCTTATTTGCAAACGCCGCCTTTCCCTGAATATAATAGCGCACATTCTACCATTTCAGCCGCTGCTGCTACGGTGCTTGCCACCATGTACAAAAATACCGCCTTTAAAGATTCATCAGAAAGAGTGTGGGGCTGGCCAGACAGGAGTTTTAAAACAACTGATGAGGCCGCGGTGGAAGTTTCTTTCAGCAGATTTTATGGCGGTATTCACTACAGGCAATCTGTAACGGATGCTTATGAGCAAGGAAAAAAGATCGGGACTTTAGTAATGCAAAAACTATCAAAACAATAAAAATAATTCTAAAAAATTACACTCAAAAAAACTGTTATGAAATCAATATTATCAATCTTATTATGTGCATTTTTTGTGCTCTGTTGTTCAACCAGGATAAATGCGCAGGGATGCGTTGCAATACGAAGTACAGGCGGTGTTTGCACTATGGATCATGCAGAACAAATGGATACGCTTTCCAAATGGTCGTTAAATGTAAACAATCGTTACTTTAAGTCTTTTAGGCATTTTGTTGGAACGAAAGAGCAAAAGCAACGTGTTGAAGGCGGTACGGAAGTTATCAATCATTCTTATACAATGGATATTTCCTTAACGTATAATATTAATAAATGGTGGTCAATTTCTTTTGATGCGCCCATCCTTTCCAATACACGTTCTTCCTTATATGAGCATGACGGTAAAAACCGGTTTAGCACGAATTCATTTGGACTTGGTGATATTCGCTTCACTGCTTACAGGTGGATGCTCGATCCGGGGAAATCGCATAAAGGAAATGTTCAGTTCGGGCTTGGTATTAAATTGCCGACAGGCGATTATAAGTACCAGGATTTCTTCCATAAAAATGATTCGACAAACTTGCTGGGGCCGGTTGATCAGTCAATACAATTAGGCGATGGAGGTACCGGCTTTGCTGCGGAAATAAATGCATATTATAATTTTTCCAGGCACGTAAGTGCGTACGGCAACCTGTATTATTTGGCTAACCCACGGGAACAAAACGGTGTGTCAACAGCACGTGGAAGCGCTCCTTCTCAGAGTAGCCTCTTGTATAGCAGCAGCACTATGAGTGTGCCTGATCAGTACATGTTAAGAGGGGGTGTAAATTTCTCGGCAAAAAATCTCACGTTGTCTTTAGGCGCTCGTGACGAATGTTTACCAGTTCATGACCTTATTGGAAAAAGCGGTGGATTTAGAAGGCCCGGATATATAATATCTGCGGAGCCGGGCATTAATTACAATTTCAAAAAAGTAAATGTATATGCTTTTGTTCCAATTGCATTGCAACGCGACCGTACACAAAGTGTTCCGGATAAAGTAAAAACAAACTTAACCGGGGTGTATTCACAAGGTGACGCTGCGTTTGCTGATTATACAATAAATATTGGCTTGACTGCGAGGTTCTGATAAAATAAAAATAATTTTCAATTGTAAGCTTTACCAAAACTTATTTTATGAATCAAAAAAATATGTATGCTATAAAGGGAAAATTCCTGCTCATAGTTTTCGCTTTTATTTTTAATCAATCGCACGCACAAACAGATGTTGACGCGATTATGATGAACAAAAATCAATTCTGTAACGGGTTGATGTATAATTATTCCTCCTGGGATAATTATTGGGAGGGAACGCTAAAACGAAACAATCTCAACCTCGGTACAGTATCTACTCAATCAGTAATGTATGGCGCTAATTATGGTATTACCGGAAAACTCAATGTAATGATTAATGCGCCTTATATCTGGACTAAAGCCTCAGCCGGAACGCTCCATGGATCAAAAGGCATCCAGGATGTATCGCTGTTTGTAAAATGGAAACCGGTGATCTTTTCGTTTGGAAAAGACAAATTATCGCTATACGCTATTGGCGGTTTCTCCACTCCTTTATCTAATTATCTTATAGATTACCTGCCTTTATCAATTGGTTTAGGATCGACAAATTTAATTACCAGGGGAATGATAGATTACAACCATAACCGGTTTACCATCACAGGATCTGCAACCTATATTTTCAGAAGCAATATTAAAATTGACAGAGATTCTTATTACGACACGCAGGCACATCTCTCAAATGAAGTGAACATGCCCGATGCAACACAATTCCAGTTGCGCACCGGGTATCGTGGAAGGTACCTGATAGCGGAAGCGTTATTGACTCAATGGACTACACTTGGTGGTTTTGATATTACAAGGAATAATATGCCTTTTCCAAGCAACAAAATGAATGCTACAACTGCGGGTGTAAATCTGAAATACACCTTGAAAAAATTTAATAAGCTGTCCTTATTGGCCGGGGGCAATTACACAATTGCCGGAAGAAATGTCGGAGAAAGCATGGCATTCAATGCAGGCGCTTTTTATGCTTTCTATTTTAAAAGCAAAACCAAATAAATCATTAAAAAATAGTCATAAGGCATCTGGTCAGATTATTAAATAAATTTTACATAATAAAAATATAAAGATGAAAAAATATTTTTTCTTATCGGTAATTGCCGGCACTATATTGATTCTTAGCTGCAGAAAAGGCATTGAGGGGCGCACAGATAATATTGCAGGCCTTACTCCTTCTGATTTGGATATTAATGCAGGGACGTGGAAACCAATTCTAATCACAGATCCAACAGAGTTTCCTGTTGCAGTTCCCACAGGTATTACCACTCCGGATTATATTGCGCAGATCAATGAAGTAAAATCCTGGCAGGCTAATTTGTCATCTGCAGATAAACAAATAGTAAAATACTGGAGTGCCGGTGCGGTACTTCGCTGGAATGAAATACTTCGTCAACTTGTAGCGAAACATAACCTCGCTCCATATCAAAATGATGATGGCACCTACCCCTTTCCAAGCGCTAATAACCCACTGGCCTACCCACAATTTCCATTTTCTAATCCACCTTTTGCGGCAAGGGCTTACGCTTATGTAAGCGCAGCTCAATATGACGCATTGGTTGCCGCATGGTATTACAAAAAGCTATACAACCGGGCAGCTCCCTACGCAGTAGATGCCACCATAAATGCGCTAATTCCGAAATCTGATCTTCCCTCTTATCCGTCTGAAGATGCTGTAGTGGCTGGCGCAGCAGTTGAGATTCTGAAACTGATGTTTCCTGCAGACCAGGATTTTATTCAGCAAAAAGCAGAAGAGCACAAAAGAGCAAGGCTTATTTCCGGAGCCAATGTGAGAAGTGATATTGAGGCCGGTGAAGCATTGGGCAGGGCAGTAGCGCAAAAGTATGTGGCACGTGCAAGAGGCGACAGGGCAGGTGCAGCAGCAGGTAACCAGGCACAGTGGACGCAATTTGAAACTAATACTATTTCCATTGGACAGTTGCCCTGGTATAGTCTTGAAGCTCCTCATCGTCCGCCGATGCTTCCTTTCTTTGGAAAAGTAAAGGGATTTTTAATTGATTCTCTTGGTGTGATTGCTTTGCGGCCAGGGCCTCCTCCGTCAACTTCGAGCGAAGAATTCAAAACATTGAATGAAGCTGCATACGATGAGATTAAGACACCAACGAGAGAGCAAAACCGCATAGTGCAATTCTGGGCTGACGGTATAGGCACCTTTACACCACCGGGTCATTGGAATGTAATTGCTGCTGAAGATTTTATTAAACAAAATTATAGTGAAGTAAGGTGGGCAAGAAATATGGCTTTGCTTAATATGGCCGAAATGGATGCAGCTATTGTTTGCTGGGATACTAAATTCTTCTACTTTAATCCTCGGCCTACGCAAATGATCCCGGAAATAAAAACCCTTACCGGCATTCCCAATTTCCCTTCATATATATCCGGCCATTCCACTTTTAGCGAAGCAGCGGCTACCACATTAAGCCATATTATACCGGCTAATGCAGCGAAATATGAAGCAATGTCAGCAGAGGCAGCCCTGTCTAGATTTATCTCGGGTATTCATAATCAACTGGATTGTGATGAAGGATTAAGAGTAGGAAAGAAAGTAGGTAACTATGCGGTACAACGAGCTATGGAAGATGGCGCTGAATAAAGAAATGTTTTTTGAATACAATCAATTGTAAAGCATTGGTTTTTATTAATACTTGCTTGTCAAAATAAAAATCGCAATGTAAAATCTTTTTTTTCTAATAAATATCAGGACATGCTAATAAGCCTCTTC
>JBBSBD010000035.1:0-34345 GCA_038251675.1 Chitinophagales bacterium
CACGGTGCATCCTCATCACCGTAACTGGCAGCGCAGGGTAAATGTGCTCGTTTATCTAAATCGCGACTGGAAGGAAGAATGGGGAGGCAAGTTGGAATTATGGGATAAAAAAATGAAAGCATGCGAGGTAAAAGTGTTGCCCGTTTTTAATCGTTGTGTAATTTTTAATACCGATGCAGATTCTTATCATGGCCATCCTGAAGCAATGACCTGCCCTGAAAATGTTTTCAGAAGATCAATCGCCTTGTATTATTATTCTTTAGAAGATAAACCGTTTCGCCGGGCGACTTATTACCAGGCAAGGCCGGGGGAGGGCAACAAAAAAATTTTAGTAAAGATAGATAATGCCATGGTTGCTGCTTATACAGAAATCAAAGGCCGGCTTGGCGCGAATGATAAAATCATCAGCAAAATTCTCCGGTTTTTTTCAGGGAAAAAGAAATGAAGGAAGGTTGACAAATAACAGCTCTTGCGATAGAATACTTTAGCGAAGTTTCCAGGATTCAAGATGCAAGCAAGGCGCCATTACATTTATTTCTTCGGCTCTCTTTTTAAAAATACAAACCCGTTTTTTCTATATAATTCTTTTAACTCTGTGTATTCTTTATATTGGGCTATCCTGTCTTCCCTGGATACAAAATAAGCCGGCTTGTCAATATCGCCGGTAAGCAACCATTGCTGGTCATACGAATTGGGATTGGTTGGTTTTTCTTTCTTTACATAAAACAGTTGCGCATAGCTGAAATAACCTAACGTATTTACATAGCAATCTTCTCCCTGCCGCTGTATAAAAAAATCGATCGCGGCACCTTGTGTATACCGCTCTACTTTGGGAACAATAATCGCAGATGCCAAAAAAATCACGATGGCTGTTCCTCCAAATAATATCCAGGCGGCTTTTTGAAATTTATTTTTATTGAGGTATATTATTCCTGCAATAATTGAAACAACCAGCAGTAAGCCTACAATTCCCTCTACGCCGCTCCAGTGAACATCAGCCTGCATCATGGACTTTTCAAATTTGCCATCAACGTGTATGGAAAGTTTTTTTAGATTCATGGCCAGGTAGGGGAATGCCAATAAAAATAATGCGATAATGCCGCCAAGTATTGCAATGAATACACTTATATATTTTTTATAAGTCACTTGCTTCAAATCCCATTTATACACTGAATATGCTCCCAGGAAAGTAAGGGGGAACCATGCCAACGAGGAATAATGAATAATACGGGATTGAACAACCGTAAATAAAATGGTCACTACCCAAAATAATATTTGCATCCATTTTTTAAAATCCTTATCGAACCTGCCCGTATAACTTGTTTTGAAAAAAGAAGGTATGGCAAGGAGTGACGCGGGGAAACAACCGACAAGTAGCACTATAAAATGATAACCAAAAAATCCCTTTTGTCCCGCATCGTGGGTAGTAAAAAGCCGGTATTGATATTTAAAAAATTCCGTGATAAAAGAAGGGCCGTTCTTGATAGTTTCATATCCATACCATGTCGCCGTTACGGCTGTTGCCACAATCAAAAATAAAAGTGCGTGCCACCAGTTGAAATAGAAACGAAACCGATTGTAAATAAAATAAACCCCCGCCGCCAATAAAAAAACCATCAATGAGACCTGCCCTTTGGTTAAAACGGCGAGGCCCATAAAAACCCCGGACCATACTACATAATAAATTGGATTTTTACTGAGGCCTGGTTTATCAAACCTGTTCCTTGCCCAATGATATAAGATGAAATTATAAAAAGATAAAAAAGTAAAGAGGTTGAACCATGGATCAATGATTCCGGATTTAAAATATAAATTGGGAAAAATAGAACCGCCGAAAGCTAATGCCCAAAGTATTCCAAATTTTTTATCATAAATCCTGCTGCCGCAAATAAAAACAGTAACTAAAGTTACCAGGCCGCATAGGGCATTGGGGAAGCGTGCCGCGAATTCATTGACACCAAAAATTTTCATGGCAGTGCTCTGCATCCAGAAAAACATGGGAGGCTTTTCCCAGAAAGGTTTGAAATTAATATATACCCTGCTGTAGTCATCCATCTTAATCATTTCACGGGAGCACTCAGCAAAATTGACTTCATCCCAATCGAATAAATGAACCCTTCCCAGGAACGGGATAAAAAAAATAGCCGCAACTATAGTTATAAGAACAATGATTTGGGATTTGCTTAACTGCATATTTTTTTATAGGATGTTTGATAATTTATGTGTTGCGATATTGCAGCTAGTGTTAAGTTAACTGTATTATGTCGCCGAAATTATTTCCCACTAAGCCACCAAGCACACAAAGGTTAATACTTATTGGTCTTCGTGTCTCCGTGGGGAATTGACAATGTATACTTAACATAAAACTAATTAGCCATTCCAAAAACTACAAACTAAGAACTCTTCAGCGGCTCATACATTTTTCTTTTCAGCAGTCCCCACTTACACAACCGGTGAACTACCGAAACTTTCAATACGCCCAATCCATACGTAATGCTTCGTTGCAGGTTGATGCTTGAAGCTTCTTCAAAATAGCGGGTTGGGCAGGTGATCTCCGCAATCTCGTAACCTAAATATATAATCTGTGAAAGCATCTGGTTATCGAAAACAAAATCTTCTGAATTTACTTCGTAATTAATGTGCTCCAGAACTTCCCGTGAGAAGGCCCGGTACCCGGTATGGTATTCAGCAACCTTTTGGTTTAGCATCACGTTCTCAAAAAAAGTAAGTAACCGGTTGGCAATATATTTATACAATGGCATGCCGCCATGTAACGCACCTTTGCCCAATGTGCGTGAGCCAAGCACCACCTGGTACACATTATTTGCGATAAGGTATGCCATGGAAGGAATAAGCTTGGGCGTGTACTGGTAGTCAGGATGCAACATGATAATGATATCCCCGCCCAACTCAAGTGCCTTATTGTAACATGTTTTTTGGTTTCCGCCATACCCACGGTTTTTATCATGCTTTATGATATGGGAGATGCCTAATTCATTTGCGATCTCAATCGTCTTGTCGCTGCTGTTATCATCTACCAATATTACCTCGTCAACCATATCAAAAGGTATTTCCTGGTACGTCTTTTTCAATGTAAGTGCGGCGTTGTACGCAGGCAGAACAATCACTATTTTTTTATCATTGATCATTGGCTGTTTATAAATCCATTTATGTTTACCTGTTCCAGGTGTATTGCAAGTTTAATAATGCATACCCAACTACTTTTCTCTGCCATGTAACTCACCAAATTTTAGTGGCTCCATTTTCAAAGGCTGCAAAGGTATGCATCCTTCGAGGCACATCAAAAACGAATACTAAGCTTTGTATATTCTAACCGTGACTTCAAAATATCGTGGCCGATATCGAAATTTTATGCTGTTAATTAATTAGACTTTATCTTCGCCGCAAAAGCTTTTTATATGAATTTACATGAATACCAGGCCAAAGAATTGTTGAAAAAATACAATGTTCCCATTCAGGAGGGGATTGCATGTAATACGGTAGCCGAAGCAGAGGAAGCCTATCGCTATATCAATAGCCAGTATGGAAGCAAGTTTGCCGTTATTAAAGCACAGATACATGCAGGTGGCAGAGGTAAGGGGACTATAAAGGGCACTGATCAAAGGGGTGTGGCTGTTGCAAAAAATGCGGAAGAGGTGAAAAAGATCGCCGGAAATATTTTAGGTGGAACATTGGTAACCATTCAAACGGGTGAGGCAGGTAAGCAGGTTAACAAAATATTAGTGGCCCAGGATGTATATTATGACGGACCTGAAAAAGTGAAAGAAATTTATTTATCTATTTTATTAGACAGGTCAAAAGGGAAAAATGTAATCATGTATAGCACTGAAGGTGGTGTGAATATTGAAGATGTTGCACATGATACACCGGAGAAAATTTTTAAGGAATGGGTTCATCCCGGTGGCGGATTGGCGGGCTTCCAGGCCAGGAAAATCGGATTTAACCTGGGGCTCAAGGGAGATGCCTTTAAGAACTGCGTAAAGTTTGTAACAAATCTATACAATGCTTATGTGGGCCTCGATTGCAGTATGCTTGAAATAAATCCCTTGTTTAAAACGAGCGATAATAAAATAATTGCGGTTGATTGTAAAATGAATATTGACGACAATGCATTGATGCGTCATCCGGATATCAGCGCTTTGCGTGATGTTGCAGAGGAAGATCCTACTGAAGTAGAAGCAGCAAAATTCAACCTCAATTTTGTAAAGCTTGATGGCAATGTTGGCTGTATGGTGAATGGGGCAGGCCTTGCCATGGCAACAATGGATATGATAAAATTGAGTGGCGGTGAACCAGCTAACTTTCTTGACGTGGGTGGTACAGCCAATGCGCAAACTGTAGAAGCAGGATTTAGAATTATTTTGAAAGACCCAAAAGTAAAAGCTATTCTAATAAATATATTTGGTGGAATAGTAAGATGCGACCGGGTAGCCCAGGGCGTAATTGATGCCTATCAATCTATTGGTACTATCGAAATACCCATTATTGTAAGATTACAGGGAACAAACGCAGAAGTTGCCAAAGACCTTATTGATAAAAGTGGCCTCAAAGTGGAATCGGCAATTCTATTAAGTGAAGCTGCAGAACTGGTGAACAAAGCTGTTGCCTGATGTATGTTTTATTTTCTTCCGCAAGGATATAGTTTTTGAAAAAAATATTTAACGAACTAGGAAGGAGCTTATAATAAAAATGCCGGCATTTCTGCCGGCATTTTGCCACGTTACCATTAAGAAACCTATGTTTATTTTGGTAACAGAACCTTATCCACTACGTGAATTACGCCATTGCTTTGATTCACATCAGCAATAGTTACACGGGCAGTTCCGCCATTTTCATCTGTAATCATTATTGCCTTACCATTTGGTTTAACCGTAAGCGTTTCACCTTGAACGGTTGTAAGCGTTGCTGAGCCATTGCCGTCTTTTAGCATTTTAGCAAGATCCCATGAGTTTAATCTGCCAGGCACTACATGATAGGTTAAAACAGCCGTAAGCTTTGCTTTATTCTCAGGCTTGAGGAGCGTTTCTACTGTACCATAAGGCAATGCATCAAACGCCTGGTTTGTGGGAGCAAACACTGTAAAAGGGCCAGGGCCTGATAATGTTTCTACAAGTCCTGCTGCTTTCACTGCTGCAACCAGCGTTGTATGATCTTTGGAATTAACTGCATTTTCAACAATATTTTTTGTTGGGTACATTTCTGCGCCACCTACCATTACCGTTTTATTCATGCTATCCATTCCATCCATTTTACTCATCTTATTTGATGAGGTACATGCAGCAAACATTGCCATAGAGCATATCGCTAATAATTTAATCTGTTTCATTTTTTAGTTTTTTTAATTAGGTTTTATTTGCCATCATTTACGCATAATTAAATAAGATAGATTTCTATTTTCTAAAAAAATATTGCTGTAACTGGTAAGTGTAGCCGAAAAAAGATAGCAACAAGTTGAAAAGGCTAAGATGGTTTAAACTTTTTAGATGTAAGGCTTGAAGGTTGTGATCCTTTTAAAACAGCTAAAAAAATTTAGTAAAAGCGAATTTGTATATGTAATAGAAGAAGAGAGAATTGCAAAAAACTAAAACAGCATTTTAAGAAAGGAAATCAGATCTTGGATATCACGAACATTTCGTCCATAGTGGGTGTATCACTGCCGCCTTCTTTTTCCAGGGTAATGGCAAAGGCATCGGCCTTACCAAAAGATTTCATTTTTTGAATATGATACGTTCCTTTTTCTGTAGATATCATACCGCCGCTTACTGGCTTACCATCAACGATCGCCCATAACTGGTATTGCTTTCCGGAAGGCACCGCAGGTAAATTTGATGGGTCTACGTAAACTTCGCCGGTATTTCTCATCCAGAATATCTTTGCCAATGCTTCGGGCGCATGGGCCGTTCCTGTTAAAACAACAGGAAGTGTGCTCTTATCAGTAATAACATCCATGTCTTTATTCATAGCAAGATTCATAGAATCTTTTTCTGCAATCTTTTGTTGAGCCACCTGCAGGTCATTACTGGTTGACTGGTATTTATTATAGTAAGAATAATTAAGTATAGCGCTTCCGATTAACAGTACTAGCATTGCGGCTGCGATAAGCTTAAAGTAAGATGGTATCCTGTATACAACAGCCTCGGCCTTTACTGTTCCGGTTTTTGTAAAAGATATATTATTCTCTTTTTTCTCCTGGTTGATTTCAGCCAGTATTTTATCTTTCACAGAAACAGACGGTTCTATTGCATTAGCCTGAGCATAAGATTCCAACGAGATCTCTATCTCAAGCAATTCCTTTTTTACTTCAGGATATTCTTCAATCCATGACTCAACCCGGGCTGTCTCTTCGGGGGAAGAAAGTCCCATGGCATAGAGCTCAAGTAAACCGGATGATATGATGTCGTTTATATTCAATTTTAATTCGTCAATATTTTTCTTAATTCAATAATTGCTGTCCTCATTCTTGTTTTTACCGTTCCTAATGGTATAGACAAATGCTTGGATATCTCGTCCTGGGTAAATCCCCCAAAATAAGCAAGATCAATAATTTCTTTTTGGTCGTTCTTAAGGAAGGTTACATGTTTGCGAATTCCTAATGCATCAAAGCTGGCAGCAGTATTGGTGTTTTCGCTGATGTTATCTACGGCATTCTCGCTATTTTGGATTTTCGCCTGCTTCTTATAACCCTTACTTCGTATTGTATCAATTGCCAGGTTCCGCGTGATGTTTAGCATCCATGTAAAAAGACGTCCTTTTGTACTATCGTAGTTGGAGAAATTGTTCCAGATTTTTACAAAAGCTTCCTGGAGAACATCTTCAGCAAGTTCTTTCTGTTCGAGCATTTTATAAATAGTTCCAAAAAGCGCTGCAGAGTAATTATCATATAAATAGGCAAAGGCAGACTGATCCCTGTTCTTCAGTAGAAATACCAATTCTTCTTCGCTATATTTTTTTATTTCAGCCAAATGAGTGTTTATACAGTCAACAAAATTTATCGGGGGAATCAGAGAAACTAAAGATAGGTCTTACTATCGATATTTGAATTTGAAGTTATTATAATACGCAAGATTACAAAAAAATCTGCCCCGAATTTATTTTGGACGGGGTACATTATAGAACTACGATAATTATTTTTCAAAGTAACAAACGCTGCCGCCTACCCAATCTTTATCCATGTTGTATCTTACCCCAATCATTTTTCCTTTGCTTAACCTGGCGAGATTATTCACCGCCACCGGCCTTGGTTCTCCTTCGTCCCAAAAATAGAAAATTCTTATTTCGGCCTTTGCCGGAACATTAGGCGTTTTTATTACATCTGCATATTTTACTTTTCTCTGTAAGATCCAGTTTTCCGGGTCGGTGACTGCATCAATATCTTCTTTTTTGACATCAATAACTACTCCCTGTCCTGCAAAAGAAAACAGTGGCTTTAGCACAAAATTTTCGAGATCAGTTGGCATTTGTTTTACCTCGTTTAAAAAAAATGTTTCGGGTACATAAGGATGTTTTATGAAAGGAAGGGTAAACTTGCTTATACGATAAAACCAATTTGGGTGGGGTACCCATTCTACATCCAGCGGTTGGGTTATGTCTACGACTTTTCCGATATCTTTTTTTGTGTGTATTAGCTCGTCAAAAATAATGCGGTTGTAAATTCTTTTTACTTCTATCCGTTTCCCATCTTTTTGATAGAATAACTTTTTTCCATCCTGTTGAAGTTCCGTCAGGCAAACTATAGGGATCCCGAGATAATCCTGCGTGCAGTAAAAATCAATTCTTGTCTTCTGCTCATGCGGTTTTATTTCCAGCAGGATAACGTTTTCTACATTATGATTTCCTAAGATTATTTTTTTAAGCAGCTCCGTATAAGATTCCGCCCTATATCCATTCAGATAATGGCTAAAATTCGCCGGTATCTCAAAATGTTTCTCAACGTATTGAGGATACATTATTTGAAAACCATATAGGGTGGGAAATCCCTGCATCTCGATCAACTGAGGCTCCAACTCTCCATTTTCATTTTCACATACACCGAAATCAAAACAAATAAAATGCGTGTGTTCGTTTTCATCGGGAACATTTTCTGTTGACGGTATCGCACGGTCTGTAAGTTTTTTAAAATCGGGCCTTACCATAAAGTCTACAATTTCTTCGCATGCCCCGAGCATTTTACCGGTAAAGTCTTTAGGAATAAAAATGGGTGTTTCTGCTACGCGAAATAAAATATTGCCGGGATGTTTGCTATTAAGATCCTTTAAAAAACCTTCATATTTTTCCGGGGTAAAATTTTCGTTGAACTGTTTCCTGAGTTCAGGGATCATGGTATCATTTTTTTGTCAGGAGTAAGATAAGGAAATATGGGATGTGAACTGAAAATCTATATTTATCGGTTATGTAAGATTCAGAAAAAATCAAAACGGATACATGAAATGCTCATAAATTTTAAACCATAACCACCAGGCTTGCAAGCGCAATATTTAAGAAATTAGGAAGTATATGGGCATGTGTCCACCTGATTTTATCCGGGTCGTTCAAATGACTGATCATCGATTCCCATTTTTCTTTTCCGTGATTTTCTATCACAGTTTTCTTTCTTTCTTCTGTTTGTAAATGCTTGCTCATGCCTATAGGATCGGCTTCAGGATGAAATTGCGTGCCTATAAAATATTCGCTAAACCTGATTCCCATAATCGCTCTTTCATACGGCACATGTGCCCTCTCTTTTTCAATGCAAAGTATTTTCGACCCCTTGTATAAAACAGTCATCCTTGGTTCTATTACCTGGAAGTCCCTGCTGTCCACTGCGTAAAACGGATCATTCATTCCCTTAAACACCGGTTCTTCAAAGCCATCTTCCAACAGGTGAATTGGGAAAACACCAAACGATGTCGAATTCCTGGCGCACACATTGGCAAGTTCCCAATGCCTGCAGACAAGCTGAAAAGAGTGACAGATAAAGAAGACATATTTTTTTTGTTGTTGAGAGGGATCTGCATTCCATTGTTCAACTTCCCCAAGCCATTTGAAATAATATTCTTCCCATTCAGATCCTTTGCTTTCAAGGGGACTGCCGGGCCCACCCGAACTTACGTAAACATCATAACTCAAATCGGGCACTGCGTTTTTTAAACGAACGTCAAATTCGTCCAGGGTTACCTTAATATTGTTGGCCTCTTCAAATTGCTTTATTATTTCACGTAAGCACCGCATTCCCTGGTTTGCAACCCCTTCATACATATCTAAAATTGCGATGCGTAAGCCCTGTTTGGCATAGTCATTCATCCTGCAAATATAATCAGATAGAAAATAAAATGGTTGGCCGTTGATTGATTGGTTCGAAAAGTCTTCTGGCTGTATTCAATTCACCGCGACATTTATTTCATTCATCTATTAAATGTTACCTGTAGAAAATAATCCATGGAAATTTATACAAATAATCGTTTCATGTTTTTACGGCTGCTCCTCTCTGAGCTTTTTCAATTTCTTTTTCTTTTACAGCATCCTCCTTTTCCTTTTCTTTTTCTACATGCTGCAGGCTTTTATTTTCCTCTTGCACTTGTATAGTTTTAGCAAATACGGTGTAATGATTTGGCCTTATCTCGCTTCCGTATTGAACGGCCCATGCCTTGGTGAACTCGGCCCCGAAATATAAAATGAAAGAAGAGTAATATACCCACACAAGCAGTACCACCAGAGATCCGGCTGCTCCGTATGTGCTTCCAATATTGCTTTTACTTATATAAAATGTGATAGCGAATTTCCCAAGCATAAATAGAATCGCCGTTGCAATTGCGCCAGCCCACACATCTCTCCATTTTATCTTTGCGTCGGGTAATACCTTAAACACAACCGCAAACAAGGTTGTGACTACAGCGACAGTTATAAGCAGATTAATGATATAAAATGCCGGAACTGCGATACCGGGAAATTGTTTTACGAGACTGCCGCTTATACTTTCTACAATTGCGTTTACGCCGAGCGACACCAGTAATAAAAACCCAAGGCTCCCTATAACTCCAAATGATAAAAGCCGCGTTTTTACTAAAACTTTCCACCCGGCTGTGGGCTTTCTTTTCAAGCCCCAGATTATGTTTATGGAATCCTGTATTTCTGCAAATACAGTGGTTGCGCCAATAAGTAGCGTGATTACACCTATGGTGGCTGCAAAAGTGCTATCCCCACTTAAGCTTGCATTTTTGATAATTTCCTGAATTTGCAATGCTGCTTCCGACCCAACAAAATGACTCATTTGTCCATATATGGAGCCTTCGACTGCGTCTCTTCCGAAAAAGATCCCACATAAATATAAAATCACTATCAGCAATGGACCTAAAGAAAATACCGTATAATAGGCGAGAGAGGCGCTCAGCTTTGGAACTTTATTATCAGAAAATCCTTTAAAACAATTTTTTAAGACCTTCCATATACCCTTAGGCGTTATTTTTTTCATCAGGTAATTTTTATTATGTTATCAAAATATACTCCAAAATTTATAAGAACCAAAAAGCCGGCTGTTGCGATAGCAGTAATCAGATTAATTCCTTTCGTATTTGAGAATATTTCATGAGACTTTTTTTAAAAAAAATGGGTAGGGTTCTCGCTATATGCTGACAAATTATCTTAACTTCCCTATAAAATATTTTCTATGAAAAAGCTATACCTTACTCCTGCAATATTGATCTTCTTCGCGTTTTTATTTCCATCATGTTCCAAAGAATCAAAAAGCCCCGTAATTCCACCTGCTTCACCTTCTGTTATAAATGCGGCAATCGCTGCTAATCAAACTTATCTTTTTAATATCAGCAGTCCGGGGAATGTAACTATAGAAAAACAGGCATCGCATTTTAAAGTTAGTAAAACCGGTACTGATGAGAAAAACGGCCAATTAGTGTATCAATATATTCCCGCCCAGGATTACTCTGGCCAGGACGAAGTTGTTTTAAGCTCCAAAGTAATTGTGTACTCAGGAGGCAGCACCGGTGGATGCAGCAGCAGCCATGTGAACGACAACACGCCTGCTACCGGCTACACTACTACATACACAACCATCAGGCTTACTATTAAGTAAGTTTCATAAAATTCTTCAAAAAGACCGTATTGCATTTCCATTGATATGTTTTTGTGTAGAACAACAACCGGTTTTTTTTAGTTTTACGGTCCGGGGGCTTTCATTGTATTTACTAAAACTTACAGCCATTCAACAAACAATTAAGCCTGAATGATTGTTTGTCCCTAACTTTATCTTATAAATCAACTCAAAAAAATATGTATCAAAAGTATTCCGCTGCCCTTGCTATTGCTTGCCTTCTTTTTATATATCCTTCAGTCTTTTCACAAACCAGCACTAGTAAAATATTATCGGTAAAAACAAATTATATCAACAGAAAGAACATGGATCTGTCCATGAAACCCGGAGATAATTTTTTCCTTTATGCCAATGGGAATTGGAAAAAAAATAACCCGGTGCCTGCATCAAGGACCAGGTGGGGAAGCTTTGATGAATTACGCGAAGAAAATTCAAAGCGCCTGAGTTCGTTGTTGGAAGAGGCATCCAAAAATACAGGCCGCGACAGGAATACACAAATAATAGGAGACTTTTATTCAAGCGGGATGGATAGTGTTGCTATAGAGCAAAAAGGTTACGATCCTATAAAACCAACTTTGAAAGAAATAGATAAAATTAATAGTGTATCCGGAATACTAAGTGAAATTGCGGCGATGCGTGTGAATGGTGACGGAGGTGCAGCCTTTGGTGTATTTGTGGGGGCCGATAGAAAGAATGTTTTTGTAAATATTCCTTCAATAGGCCAGGGCGGTACGACCTTACCTGACAGGGATTATTATTTAAAGGACGATGCCCGTAGCGTAAAGATCAGGGAGGCTTATGTGCAAAACTTAAAAACAATGTTTGGGCTGGTGGGCGAAGATGCTGATGCTGCAAATGCCGATGCCGGTGCTGTAATGAAAATTGAAACGAAGCTGGCAGAAGCTCAAATGCCCAGAGTTGAAATGCGTGATCCATATAAGACGTACAACAAATTTTCATTAGCAGGCCTTTCAGCAACAACGCCAAATATTGACTGGGCCAAACAAATGGAGGATATGCAAATAAAAGATGCTGACAGCGTAGTAGTAAACAATCCTGCATTTTTGAAAACACTAGACAGTATGCTTACAATGATTCCGCTTAATGACTGGAAAAGTTATTTAAGATGGGCTGTTATAAGAAGTGCTGCTCCAAATTTAAGCAGTCTTTTCGTAAAGGCCGACTTTGAATTTAATAAAGTGTTGACCGGCCAAAAAGAGCCAACACCCCGCTGGCAGCGCATGAGCGGACTGATTGACGGTACGCTAGGCGATATGATAGGACAGCTTTATGTAGACAAATATTTTAAGCCGGAGGCAAAAGCCTACATGGTTGATTTGGTTACAAATATGCAGAACACATTTGCAGATCGCATAAAAAAACTCGACTGGATGAGCGAGGAAACAAAGACAAAAGCTTTGCAAAAACTTGAGGCATTCACTAAGAAAATAGCTTATCCAGATAAATGGAAAAATTATGAAGGCCTTATTATAAGTAAAGATGATTTTTTAGGAAACGTTCATAATGTGAGCGTATGGGCTTATAATTATATGACCAGCCGGATGGGCAAGCCGGTTGACAGAACAGAGTGGGGGATGACACCACCGACCATCAATGCGCAGTATAGCCCCACTAGCAATGATATTACTTTTCCCGCTGGCATATTACAATCCCCGTTCTTCGATTTTGGGGCAGATGACGCCGTAAACTACGGAGGTATTGCAGCAGTAATCGGCCATGAAATGACCCATGGCTTTGATGACCAGGGACGCCAGTTCGATGCCAATGGTAATCTAAAAGACTGGTGGCAAAAAGAAGATGGTGATAAATTTAAGGCGAAAGCCGATGCCGTAGCCAAACAGTACGATGCCCTTACCGTTTTGGATACCATTCACATAAACGGAAGATTAACATTGGGAGAAAACCTTGCTGACCTGGGAGGTTTGAATATTGCTTACGAAGCTTTCACTAAAACAAAACAGTTTAAAGAAGGGAAAAAAATTGACGGCTTTACACCAACGCAACGCTTCTTTTTAAGTTGGGCACAGGTTTGGAGAAATAATACGCTGCCGGAAACCGAAGCCCAGTTAATTAAAACAGACCCTCATTCGCCAGGCATGTACCGCACAAATGCCATTGTCGCTAACATGGATAAGTGGTATGATGCTTTTAATGTAAAGGAAGGAGATAAAATGTACAGGTCTAAAGATGAGCGAGTTCATGTATGGTAGGCATGTGAAAGAATTCAAAAATCACGCATCGCTAGCCGTTATATAAGTTATTCAATCAGCCAAATAAATTATTTTTTAGGCGCTTTGACCTGAAATATTTCTTGCGCTGAAGAACTTCTCGATTTGAAATTCGATTAAATTATTATATGAGCAATTTTGTGTAACAACTTAGGGTGATTGATTTACCAATAACAGAAAAATTCTCCACATCATCATGGAATTGTGCACCATTGGCAAGTAGGAAAATTTCCGGCACATTTTTTAAGCATATATAGTAATTAAAAAAATTAATTATTATGAATGTAAAAAAATACCTGCTTATAAATAAGTATTTTCCAATTGTAGGAATTATGTTATTGTTTAGTAGTTGCGTAGCTAAAAGATATCTCACACAATCTCAAATGCAAACTGCAGCATTAAGAGAAGACAGCACGCGGCTTGCGAATAGTAACACCGAAATGGCAAATAATATTACTTCACTGCAATCCAATATTGCCACTCTCGAGAACCAAATAAAAGATCTTAATACAAAGATCAAAAATTTGAGTAGTCAGAACAGCCAGCTTGGACAACAAACAGCAGAGCAACAAAACCAACTGAGCCAGAGTAAAGAAACATTGGCACAGCAGCAGCAAAGACTGCAGCAGTTGCAGGCATTGCTTGCACAGCAAAAGGCTGCATCAGACGAGTTGAAAAATAAGATGACCGAAGCTCTTAAAGGTTTTAATTCTAACGATCTTTCTGTTTATCAAAAAAACGGCAAAGTATATGTTCGCCTTTCTGAAAACCTGTTATTTCCCTCAGGAAGCGCAGTGGTTAATCCGAAGGGAGTAGATGCTCTTTCAAAGCTTGCAGCCGTGCTCAATCTCAATTCTGATGTGGCTGTAAATATTGAAGGACACACCGATAGTATTCCTATTCGGGCACGCTTTAAAGACAATTGGGACCTGAGTACAGCGCGGGCGAATTCTATTGTGCGTGTGCTGGTAAATAACTATAAAGTAGATCCTGCCAGGGTTATCGCGTCGGGACATAGTTATTACGATCCTATTGATACCAATTCAACATCGCAGGGCCGGGCACAGAACAGGAGGACAGAAATTATCCTTTCTCCCAAACTTGATGAGATGTATAAGCTACTGGGACAATAGGAAAGTTTACATATTGTTATTTGCGAAACCTCCGTCATAAGATGGAGGTTTTTGTTTTTAATATATATCCAATTAGCCAAACAGTATTATCTTACCATTAAAAACTAAAACATGGTTATGAAAAAACTTCTCTTCATTCTGTTATGTTTCTCAACATCTGTGACTATTGCGCAATCCGGTAAAAATATCTTTAACGGTAAAGACCTCGCGGGCTGGACAATTCATGGTACAGAAAAATGGTATGTCGATAAAGGAGAACTTGTGTGTGAAAGCGGCCCGGATAAACAATATGGTTACTTATCCACTGATAAAAATTATAAAAATTTTATCCTTACACTAAAATTTAAGCAGGAGGCAAACGGCAACAGCGGTGTCTTTTTCAGATCAGGAATTGAGGGCGTTAAGATAAGCGGCTGGCAGGTTGAGGTTGCGCCTAAAGATCATTTTACCGCGGGAATTTATGAATCTTACGGGAGAGGCTGGTTGATAAAACCAAAACCCGAAGATGAAAGTATTTTGAAAGAAGGCGAATGGAATACATTAAAAATAAAAGTGGTGGGCGATGAAGTAACCACGTGGCTCAACGGTCACCAGATGGTTTATTTAAAAGATGAAAAGATCGGGGAGGGGGAAGGATTTATAGCTCTTCAAATACATGATGGCGGCGGGATAAAAGTAAGGTGGAAGGATTTTAAGATGCAGGAGTTAAAATGATAATGAATTCCTTTTAATTACTATGGAGGTAAAGTCATTTGAATTATGGAACAGGATTGTTGATGCAGTGGCAGAACTACCGGAAGCGTATGAAAAATTGATGTTTGATACACCTGCTTTTTATAGTGGTAAAAAATTTTTTTGCAGGCTTAAAGAAGATGGCGAAACATTGGTGCTTTACAATAATATAAGAGAAGAGTGGATAGAAAAAAACCCTGATATTTTTTTCTTTACGGATCATTATAAAAATTACCCGATACTACTGGTCGATTTAAAAAAAGTTTCGGGTCCGGAATTAAAAGAGCTTGTTACCAATTCCTGGAAATTAAGGAGTACTAAAACGCTGGTCAGGAGTTATGGAAAATAGCGGCGCTATATTTATCCTAAAAGTGAAATCTTTAAAATAAATGGAATAACAATTCTTCTTTATCGGCACACTGAATTAGCTGCATATCAATTCAAACAAACTCATAGACTTACCATTTAAAAGCCGGATTGCTTATTTACCACTTTTGATTGTTTCGAAGATTAGCAACTTTAACTTTTCTTATTTACATTTACCAAAACTAACTACTTTATGAAATTATTTGTTGCCGGCTTACCCTATGATCTTGATGATGCTGAGCTGGAGGAAATTTTTGAAAAATTTGGAACAGTGTCTTCTGCCAGGGTTGCAATAGACAGGGAGACCGGAAAAAGTAAGGGCTTTGCTTTTGTAGAAATGCTTAACGATGCTGACGGAAAAGCAGCGATTGAACACCTGAAAGATATTTCCCTTGGAAAAAAACCTCTCGTGGTAACACAGGCAGAGGAAAGAGCTCCTTCTAAAGGCCCTAAAAATACCTGGCAGCGAAGATGATCTATCACTTTTAGTTGTAAAAAAAGATGCCGGAAGAGAAAAGAGAAGTGTGGCAGCGAGGTCCCGTTGAAAATATCCCCGGACTATTACAGCCCATTGCACACGCACTTTTACAAGCACGCGAAGAGTTAAAAGAGCTTACCGATAACTTTCCAGAATCCTTTTTATGGGAACGACCTGCCGGCGTGGCTTCACCTGCATTTCATGTTCAACATTTAACGGGCGTACTTGACCGGGTGTTTACTTATGCCAGGAGCGAGGTATTATCTGAAGAACAACTTTATTCACTGTCCATTGAAGGCGACCGTTCTCAAACTTCTTCTAACCTCAAAGAATTGGTACAGTTTTTCAACACACAGGTTGATCTTTGCATTCTTGAATTAAGCGGCGTAGATATATCAACGCTGACCGATGCAAGAACAATTGGCCGCAAAAAAATTCCTACAACATTAACAGGCTTGTATGTGCATGCGGCGGAACATACAATGAGACATATAGGCCAGTTGCATGTTACCATAAAGATTTTAGAAGGCCGTGCGCAAAAAATTATAAAAAATATTTAAGGGGTTATTGATTCTTAAAAGTCCCTGGATTTATTCTCCGTTATCTTTTACATTATACTTGTTACTTTTGTTGTCTCTTAAAACAATCCTCAAAAATTTTGTTGGTTTATTTTTTTATAAATAAAACTTAAAATTTTATGGTGAAGTATGCATTATTAGCCCGGGTTGAAGCAAAACCCGGTAAAGAAGAAGCGGTAGAAAATTTTCTTAAAAGTGCATTGCCACTGGCGGAAGATGAGAAAGATACCATTGAATGGTTTGCTCTTAAGATAGGCCCTTCTACATTTGGAATTTTTGACACTTTTAATGATGAGTCGGGAAGGGAAGCACACCTTGCAGGTAAAATTGCAGCCGCTCTTATGGAGCACGCTGATGAATTGTTATCTAAACCACCGGTGATTGAAAAAGTAGAATTGCTTGCTGTAAAATCAAGCTGAATCCCAGGTAATAATTTTGCAAAATTATTTTAGTAAAATATAAAAGCGTGAACAGGTGTTCGCGTTTTTATGTTTATAATATTTCCTAAATAATTTTTCAAATTTTATTGGCACGTGAACGGGATGAATATGCAGATTAAGAATTCTTTTTTTCTAATCTTGAATAAACTTCGGTATCTCCAAATTCACCGTTAAAATAAAAATCTTCTTTAAAGTATGCTTCCTTATCAAACCCTGCAGACAATAATAATGAGGCTGAAGCTTTGTTTGCGGGATTAATACGGGCCTCGATGCTGTGTAGTTTCATCGTATTGTGTCCAAAAATAATTACCTCACTCAGTGCCTCCTTCATAAAACCTTTGTTCCAAAACTGTGGTAAAAGCACATAACCCACCTCTGCCCTGTAATGTTCCTTAACCAGGCGCCAATAACAAATATAGCCGATCATTACACCAGGATTTTCTTTTAATTCAATCGCCCATGTTATTCCAGCATGGTTATCCAGCGCTTCATCAATCATCTTTAAAAAGTCTTGTGCATCCTTAAGGCTTGTTGCCTTTTTCTTATCGATAAACCTCATTACATCATCATCGGATCGTAGTAACAAAATCTGCTGAAGATCTTTCTCACAGAGTTTTCTTAAATAAAGCCTTTCCGTTTTTATTTCAGGAAAAGGAATAAAATTTGTTTGTAACATTATTCAAACTTTGAAGAGTAAAATAGAACAATAGTTCGTAATGTGTGTTATCTTTTTTGACTCACGCTATAAAATATTTTCGCCCGGGATATAAAAATACCAATCATCCTAAAAAACATACCCTGCTAAAAAACTGGTCTTATATTTGAATACTTACATAAAAATTTACACATCATTACAAAAAACAAACAATGAAAAAAATATTAAGTATCGCGTTAATCGCTTCAGGTTTACTTTCGTCAATGTCTTCAAATGCGCAGGCTGCAGAAGATAAGAGTAAGAGGCCAAGTCCACCGGCCCTGGTAACTGAAAAAATTACAAGCGGCGCAACAATTACCATTGATTACAGCCAGCCATCGGTCAAAGGCCGGACCATAGGGAAAGATATTGAGCCAAAGGACGGGGAGGTTTGGCGTACCGGGGCTAATGAAGCAACGGTATTTGAAACTGATAAAGATGTGATGGTGCAGGGAAAAAAATTACCCGCCGGTAAATATGGCCTTTTCACATTATTTAATGGCAGCGATGTTACCGTAATTTTTAATAAAACATGGAAACAATGGGGCGCCTTTAAATACAAAGAAGCAGATGACGCACTTCGCGTAAAAGCTACCGAAAGTAAACTTTCTTCACCATCAGAAAAAATGACTTTCGCAATTGCGCCTACAGGTAAAGTGGACCTTATGTGGGGCGACAGGAAAGTTGAGTTCGCCGTTAAATAAATTATCGCGACCAGGAATTTATAGAGGAGGTTACTAAATCAGTAGCCTCTTTTTTTATGTTATTTACACAAGAATATTTATCATAATAATTTATTGGTATTTTTAACCGGTATAATATCACTCTTAAAAAATGTGTTTGAATAAAAATTGGTTTCCTTTCTACAAATTTTCTACAGCCCTTCTTTTTTTCTTAATTACAAATGCTGCTCACGCGCAGGTAAATGGCTGCACTGATCCGCTAGCAAATAATTACAATGCCGGTGCCACAGTGAACGATGGAAGTTGTACTTACAATACTACAAACTATACGCCTCCGGTAAAAGTTGATCCTATCGATGATATTTTAGTTGAAAGCAGCGGATTGCAAATGGCCGGGAATTATTTATGGACCTTTAACGACAGTCAAGGTGCACCGGCCATTTATCGCATAGATACAGTTACGAATACCTTACTGCAAACGGTCACTCTTTCAGGAGCAACTAATGTTGACTGGGAAGACATTTCATTCGATGGTATTTTTTTTTACATCGGCGATTTTGGCAACAATGATAGTGGTGCAAGAACTGATCTAAAAATTTATAAATTTCCATTTAGTGCCATACCTGATTATCACGTGAATTCAAATGCAGTAATCCCGGCCGCACAAATCGAAGTTATTAATTTCAGTTATAGCGACCAGCCACAACCTCCATCTCCTTCCGGAAGTAATAACACAAAATACGATTGCGAAGCAATGATAGTTGATGGCGGCAAGATCCATCTCTTTACTAAAAATTGGATTGATCTTACAACTACGCATTATATAATTAATACGACGTTGCCCGGCGACTACATTCTTGATCCCGCAGAGACGCTGGCTACCGGGTTTCTTGTTACAGCCGCTGATAAGGCTCCCGGTCAAGGCACGATCGCTTTACTAGGTTATCAAAATTCAGGTACAGGCAGCCACTTCATGGAACTGCTTACGGGGTATCATGATGGCAATTATTTCAACGGGAACAAAAGAAAAATTAATTTACCCGATGCAACAGTTATGGGGCAGGGAGAAGGTATCACTTTTAGAAGCAGTACTTACGGCTATATTAGCAATGAAAAATTTGTACGGTCTATTGGCCCATTTGTAATAACAGTCGATCAAAAATTAAGATCATTTAACATCGGCAGTTTCATCTCACCTGTTGCGGCAGTGACTTACACTTTCGATGGCAATGGGAATTGGGATGATCCTGCTAACTGGAGCAATAATACAGAACCCCCTTCCTCTATTACAGCAGGCAGTGAAATCATAATAGATCCGGTAATGGGAGGCACATGCATTTTGAATATTCCATACACACTTTCTTCCGACGCAATAATTACCGTAAATTCAAATAAAGAATTTATAATACAGGATAAGTTATCAATTCTATGATAAAAGGCCTGAGGCTTGTTCTTTGCAAATAACTACACTCCCTGATTCAAAAATTATTTTAAATTCATGCGTCATCATTTTTTAACCAGCTATATGAAGAAATTTACTACGTGCCTTTTTTTATCTATCGCATGCTTTATGTTATACGGTCAAAAGACCGATAAAAAATTACAAAAAGAATTAGCTGACCAGTTACAAGGCTTTCATGGCAATGCAGGTGTGTATGTATATGACCTTGCCAAAAATAAAATTGCTTCAATAAATGCGGATACCATTTACCCAACTGCAAGCATCGTAAAAATTCCAATCCTTATAGGTATTATGCACAAAATTTATAATGGTGAATTGCAGTATCACCAGGTTATGATTTATACCGATTCGTTATTTTATTCTGAAGGAGAAGACATTCTTGCCTCATTTAAGGATAGTGAAAAAATTTCCGTAAGCAAACTTTTGATGCTGATGCTGAGCACAAGCGATAATACAGCAAGTTTATGGCTGCAGGGGCTAAGTGGCAGCGGTACTTTAATTAATACTTATCTCAATAGCCTTGGCTTAAAGGATACAAGAGTGAATAGCAGGACACCAGGAAGAAAAGGTAATTGGGAACAGTACGGATGGGGCCAAACTACCCCACGTGAAATGGGTACGCTTATGAAAATGATTGTTGATAAAAAAATAATCAGTACGCAAATAAGTGAAAGGATGCTTCGCCTTATGAGCCGCCAATATTGGGATGAAGAAGCTATTTCGCAAATCCCTCCGAATGTATTTGTTGCAGATAAGAACGGAGCTGTCGATCAAAGCCGGAACGAAATTATGTTTGTAAATGGCAAACACCCATACATTTTTTCCATTTTTTCCAAAAACAACCAGGACACCAGTTGGGAATCTACTAACGAAGCATGGGTGCTCACCAGGAAGATATCTGCATTTCTGTGGAAATACTATAATCCAACATCAGACTGGAATGCTTTAGCTCCCTTAAAATAAAAAATGCCGGTAAATTAACCGGCATCACAAAAAATAAGATTGTTTATTATTTCGGCGTATCTGTTGCCATCTTGTCTTCAATCATTTTCCCGTGTTTCATTTTTCCGGTTGTCCCGCTTACACTAATATAGTCTCCCTCGCCTAATTTCCGGGTCTCGCCATTTTTCATCTTGACACTTCCATCTGCCATAACCAGCGTGCCGTTATTTAAGGCAATATTTTTCTCCAGTATGGTTGACTGGCCATTTTTTATAGCTATCACTTTGCCTTTTTTCATTACAAATCCATCCCGCATTTGTACGCCGGATGTATTACCCGCCTTTGCTGTTGCCGGATTCTGTGCAAATGCGCCAACTGAAAAAATAATGGTGAATAATAGCAAAATTGTCGTTTTCATAATTCTAATTTAGAGTCTTTAAATAAATATTTTATATACAAAAAGACTAAATTAATATGTATTAATTAGAAAAACGAAGACCACGCAGCAATTAATTTATTTAAAAAAGTCTTAGAGAATTTTAGCCAGTCTAAAAATCAAATATCAGTTTAGCAAAACTACTTTGGCAGCAAGATTGCGGAACTATATTTGCAGATTGGGAAATTCTGATCTCATATTTCAATAAGCTATTTCTAAATTTTTGTTATGAAAAAACTGACCTTTTTTTCCATTGCTATTTTTTACTTTCAACTTTCGTTTACCCAGAATCTCCTGTATGGAAAGGAACCAGCCAGCTTGAAGGGCTTTTCTGTTAAAGAGGCCGATGCAAATGAAAACACCGTGTTTTATAAACAAATGCAAACTCCCCGGAATGATAAGAATTCATCAGAGGCTGTACCTGGGTCGCCTTACAAAACAAGTCTGTTGAAAGACGGCCTGGTCATTACTGGTGCTGTGGGCCTTAACCTTGTGGGTTACCAGTTGGTTGAAAACAAGCATAATCTTACGCCTGCAGAACTAGCGACCAAAACAAAAGATAAACTTCCTTTCTTTGACCGATTTTGTGCAGGATTGTATTCTGACAGGGCTGATAAGGATAGCTATATTCTTTTTGACGCTGCTTATGCATTCCCCTTTATTGCAGGGCTGATTGATAAAAATGAAAGGGCAAAATTTGGCCAGGTTGCTGTGCTTTATATTGAAACTATTGCGATCACGGGCTCAATGTACACCCTTGCTGCGGGCCTCGTTTACAGGAGCAGGCCCTTTGTCTACGGTGATAAAGCACCCCTTGATAAAAGGCTTGATAAAGGTGGCCAACGTTCTTTTTACGGTGGGCACGTAGCAGCTACGGCCGCATCTACCTTTTTTGTTGCCAAAGTTTTCGAGGATTTTAATCCCGGTTCCAAACTCACCCCTTATTTGTATGTTGCTTCCGGCGGGCTAACTACTCTTATGGCTTATTTCCGCATCAGGGCAGGTTATCATTTTTTTAGTGACTGTACTTTGTCGGCGATCATTGGGGCAGCAACGGGAATATTAATTCCGCAGTTTCATAAAAATAAAAGTTTAAAGAACGTTTCACTAACGCCTCAGCTTTTCAGTAACGGGGCAAATGGATTTGCACTGACTTATCGTTTTTAAATTAAAGCCGGATTTTGAATGTAGCCGTAGTTGCAAACTATTTACGCCCATGCAAACGGATCGTTAGAAGGAATGTGTATAATCTTTATTCCGGGTACTTGTGGCTGAAGCCAGTTCACGAGCCATTTCAGCCCGGGCTCTTCACTTACTGAATGACCAAGCAGGATAAGTGATGTCTGTGAACCCATCTGCCGCATATCGCGAATGTATTCCGCGGTTTCCCATTCATTTATTTCTCCGCATACTAGTACATCAGGTTTTTCGTTTCGTACTGTTCCGATTTGCGATGTTCCTCCCGAGGCCCCGGGCATAAGCGCAACCCGACTGCATTTTTGTGAAAGATCGCCAATGAATTTTAAGTGTGATATGCCCAGTTTCTGTTTCAAGTATGGAATTAATTTCCCTAAAGTAGTATCCGGTATGGTAAGAATGTGCGGATTATCACTATTGTAATATTGTTGCCAGCTCAGCGCATTTATCACACCCATTAGAACACCGTCTGGCTTGTGCGAATGAATGTAATCATGGAACCGCCAAACAACGATTTTATTTTTTTCGAGTAAATCCCGTTTATGTTTATATACGTCATCATTATCAAGCCATGCAACATCATCGAGATGATTGTAAAACGTAGGTTCATGGGCAATGATAAAATTTGCGCCCGCTTTAATTGTTTTCTCAATTACTGCATCGGTGGCAAACATGGTGGTCACAATTCCTGTTACGGTTTGGGATGGATCACCTGATTTAATGGTATCTACTGTTTTTGGAAAAGGTGCGCCGGGAATTGATTTCAATATCAAATCAATTATTTGCTGTACCGTGAATGCTGCTCCGGGATTAAAATGCTCCAATGTAAATCCCGCGGCGGGTATAGTTAAGAGTGGCGCTGTGCCCATCGCTTTTATCATTGTTGTTACAAACTCCCGTCTCTGCCAGTTTTTTGTTGAGTCTGTCTTAGCAAGATTGGATTTTGACATTGTAAAACTTTTTTGTTTAAAATAAAGATACCCTGATGTTTAGAATGGAAATTAATTTTAGCAAATAATTGACAGGCTCTTTGCAAAAAATGAATAGGTGTTGTCTTTCATTTAGCTTTTGTAGCTGCCATCTATCAAAAAAACCTTTTACAGTAAAATCATTCATTCTATTTTCGATAATTAAAATTAATAAAATGAAAAAGATTTTACTTGTATTGATATTAGCCTTCCCTGCATTTTACACAAATGCACAAACTCTTTATTGGCCAAGGGATGTGAAGCAGGCTTATATAAATCAAACAAGATCTAACGACGGATATCCCGGAATAAAATACTGGCAGAATACAGGAAGATATAATATTACAGTTACTGCAATGCCACCCGACAGAAATATAAAAGGAAGCGAACAAATTTCTTACACCAATAACAGTCCCGATACTTTACATGTGTTGGTATTTAAATTCATCCAGAATATCCACAAGCCAGGAGCGCCGCGATTAGGTACTGCCGTTGAAGATTATCTTACCGATGGTGTTCATGTGGATGCATTCTCTATAAATGGTGAATCAACAAAATGGAATAACCAGGAATATTCTCCTACAGTGCAGTATGCCCGTTTATCAAAACCTTTGCTGCCGCACGATTCTGTGCAGTTAAGCTTTGACTGGCATTTTCAAATATCACTAAAGAGTGGGAGAGAGGGCATGATTGATTCCACCACTTACTTCCTGGCCTATTTTTATCCAAGGGTTGCCGTATATGATGATTACAATGGCTGGGACGACCTTGATCATAACGATGCACTCGAATTCTATAATGACTTTAACGACTATGTGTTGAATGTAAAAGTGCCGAAAAATTACCTCGTATGGGCGACCGGTAATCTGCAAAATGCATCCGAGGTATTACAACCAACGTATTTGCAACGCCTGAATGAATCTATGAAGACAGACCGTAAAATAGAAATTGCGACTTCAGCAGACCTTGCCGGAAAAAATATTACCAAACAAAATGATATCAATACATGGTCTTTTACTTACGATAACATAACCGATGTTGCGTTGGGCCTTAGCGATCATTTTGTGTGGGATGCATCTAGCGTAATCGTAGATCCCAAAACGAATCGAAGGGCGAGTATGCAGGCTGCCTATAATGACACGGCAAAAGATTTTCATCGCATGGTTGAAATCGGGCAAAGTTCATTGAGTTATTTATCAACCCAATGGCCGGGAGTAGCCTATCCATTTCCTAAGATGACCGTTTTCCAGGGTTATGCAGGAATGGAATACCCCATGATGGCAAATGATGAAACGTATAGCGATTTTTATTTTGCCCGTTTTGTTGCGGAGCATGAAATATCGCACACATGGTTTCCTTTTTATATGGGCATAAATGAAACCCGTTATGGATTTATGGACGAAGGATGGGCCACCACATTTGAATTACTATACAACAGGTCTGTTATGTCAAAAGATTCTGCGGAAGGCTTTTACAAACAGTTTCGGATAAACGGCTGGATAAATGATCCGAGTGCTGATGAGGACCTGCCTATTATTACGCCCGGAGAAAATCTTTCCGGGAGGGGACTTGGGAACAATGAATATGGTAAACCATCACTTGCTTACCTGTCGTTGAAAGATATGCTGGGAGATGATATGTTCAGGAAATGCCTTCATGGTTTTATGGATCGCTGGCACGGCAAGCACCCGATACCCTGGGATTTTTTCTATTCATTTAATAATATTTCAGGTCAAAACCTTAACTGGTTTTGGAATGCGTGGTTTTTTACCAACAGTTACATTGACCTTTCATTGTCTAAAATAAATAAGACGGGAACTGATTATAAAATTGACATTGCTAACATTGGCGGCTTTCCTGTTCCTGTAGACCTGCAATTAAATTTCACCGATGGCAGCACGCAGACTGTTCATAAATCCCCGGCGATATGGGAAACAAACCAAAAAGGGGCAATCGTTACTGTTAGTTCAAAAAAATCATTGCAATCAGTGCAACTTGTGAGTGGTATTTATATGGATGCCAACGAAACCAATAATACTTTAGAGTATAAATAGGCCGGCCTTCGATAAGCTCGGGCTGATAGAAAAATAATGTAAGGTTGAAACTTTTTTTTTGATCTAACAGCGCTTTCACTTAAAGCCAACCTGCTTTTCTAAACCGGTAGTAAATGAATATACATGCACTGATGGTACAAACTATTACAATAGGATAGGCATAGTGCATTTTTAATTCCGGCATAAATGTAAAGTTCATTCCGTAAAAACCGGCCACCATCGTAGGCACCGCAAGTATCGCTGCCCATCCTGCAAATTTTTTTGAGGTTTCACTTTGCGCAATAGAAATTAGTGAGAAGTTAGCTTCCATGGCGGTATTGAGCAACTCCCGGGTGCCGTCAACCATTTCATTAATTCTAGTGGTGTGGTCGTATATATCGCGAAAATAAGGCTGTGTTTCTTCCGAGATCAGTTTTATATCGAACCTCATAAGCCGGTTGCAAATATCAATGAAGGGAGATACGGTGTGTTTAAGATCGAGTAATTGTCTTTTAAGCTGGTAGATATCTTCTGTTGTTTCCCTGCTTGGCTTTTCTTTAAAAACTTTTTCTTCAATACGCTGAAGCTCTTCTTCTAGTGCCTCTACTACAGGAAAATATTGATCTACTATTGAATCCATTACAGCGTACAACGCAAAGCCCTGGCCCTTCCTAAGGAGGTGGGGTGTGCTTTCGCACCGGCTTCTTACGTCTGCATAAGATATAGAGGAGCCATGCCTTACTGTTACTAAAAAATTAGCGCCCACAAAGAAATGGGTTTCGCCAAAATCAATAGTATAACCGTCGGCATTCATCTGCGCGGTGCGTAAAACAATAAATATAGTATCGCCATAATTTTCAAGCTTCGGCCGCTGGTGTGCGTTGTGCGCATCTTCTATAGCAAGATCATGAAGATGAAATTCTTTTTGAAACTTTTCAAGAGTCTCTTCGCCGGGTTCATGCAAACCCACCCATATAAATTGTTCAGGGTTTTTTAGTGCCTCATTTATCTGGTCTATTTCGATATTTGCTACCCTTCGTCCATCGAGATAGGTGGCGCAATTAATAATTTCACTCATATCAAAATAATTAATTGAAGTATACAAGCATTTAGGATCTCCAGGAATGCATTAGTAATATAGAAATATTTTTCGGGTTAATTGTGGAAGCTTGTAAAATTTTAGTCGTTTGATGAAATTTACAGGGCTAATGTTGAATTAGGAAATTGCTTTGATTGCAGCTTACAATCGCTTTAAATTAAACATTAACTTGCTTACATAATTAAACTGTTTTATACTAATAATGGAAACAGAAATTTTAGCCCGCATTCAATTTGCTTTCACTATTGGTTTTCATTATATCTATCCGCCTTTAAGCATTGGCCTCGGACTTATTCTTGTAATCATGGAGGGAATGTATCTCAAGACCGGCTTGAAGATTTACGAGGACATGACCCGCTTTTGGATTAAAATATTTGCCCTCATATTTGGTATTGGTGTTGCGACAGGTATTATCATGGAGTTTGAATTTGGAACTAACTGGGCCACGTACTCTAAATATGTTGGCGATATATTTGGCAGTGCCCTTGCTGCAGAAGGCATCTTCGCTTTCGCACTGGAGGCAGGTTTCCTCGGTATACTATTATTTGGCTGGAACCGCGTAAGTTCCCGGGTTCATTTCCTGTCAACCATTATGGTTTTCCTCGGCTCTGCATTTTCTGCCATCTGGATTGTAGTAGCAAATAGCTGGCAACAAACACCTGCAGGCTTTCACATAGTGGGAGAAGGAATGAATGCAAGGGCTGAGATTACTGATTTTTGGGCAATGGTATTTAATCCATCAAGCACAGACCGCATCAATCATGTGTGGATCGGTTCCTTTTTAGCCGGCGCTTTTTTAGTACTCAGTGTAAATGCCTATTATATCCTGAAAAATAGATTTGTAAACATTGCAAAGCCGGGCTTCAAAATTGCGCTTGCAGTAGCAACGGTTTTTTCATTGGCACAGCTATATGTAGGCAGCAGAAGCGCCGATGGTGTTTCAAAAAATCAACCGGCTAAACTTGCAGCGTTGGAAGGGCATTACGATAGCAGCGCGGTTGCAGATATGTATCTTTTTGGCTGGGTAAATAACAAAGAACAAAAAGTAAGCGGTTTAAAAATCCCGGGCGGGTTGAGCTTTTTGGTGAGCTACAATTTCAAAACTCCCGTTACCGGGCTTAATGCTTTTAGAATCGATGAACGCCCGACCCAGGTGAATGCGATCTTCCAGGTATATCACCTGATGATTGCGATTGGCATAATTTTAATAGTGCTCACTTTGTATGGTTCGTGGGCGTGGTGGCGTGGGAAATTATTTGAAAAAAAATGGTTGATGATGGTGTTTATGTGGTCAGTGTTGTTACCGCAAATTGCAAACCAGGCAGGTTGGTTTGCCGCTGAAATGGGCAGGCAGCCCTGGGTTGTTTATGGACTATTGAGAACGTCGGATGCACTATCGAAGCGGGTTACGGCCCACCAGGTTATTTTCTCATTGATATTATTTACGCTGGTTTACGCTACCTTATTTGTGCTGTTCCTTTATTTAATGAATAAAAAAATTAAGCATGGCCCTGTGGGATATGATGATAAAGCAAAAATTGATGAAGGCACTAAAAGAGATAACCCTATAATACTTCATGATTAATGCCAGTTGAAACTCAAACTTTCCTTGGAGCAGATTGTAACATTTTATGGTTCCTTGTTTTCGGAGCTGTGATAAGTGGTTATGCTATTCTCGATGGCTTTGATTTAGGGGCAGGAGCATTACACCTTTTTTTAAAAAAAGAAACAAGCAGGCGTATAGCTTTAAATGCAATTGGGCCTGTATGGGATGGTAATGAAGTTTGGCTCGTAATAGGTGGAGGTGCTTTGTTTGCCGGATTTCCTGTTGCCTATGCGGCAATATTTTCAGCGTTCTACATTCCTTTTATGGTTTTTTTGATTGGTATCATCTGGCGTGGTGTTGCCATAGAATTCCGCAGTAAAGAACCGGGAAAGATGTGGCGACTCACGTGGGATATTGTCTATTCATTTGCATCGGTCGTTATCGCTTTATCGCTAGGGTTAATGCTTGGAAATGTAGCACTGGGATTGCCATTAAATACCGAACATGAATTTGCAGGTAACTGGTTGTCTTTTTTTAACCCATTCAGCATAATGGTTTCCATAACTACATTGGCTTTGTTTATGATGCATGGAGCCATATACCTTGCTATGAAAACCGAAAGCCGGCTTTATATAAAACTTAGAATTCTTGCAAAAAATTTTACTATTTTTTTTGTAGTCGCATTTAGCATTACAACACTATTTACACTTATCTATATTCCTCATTTGAGCGACAGGATAAGGTCGAACCCTCTTTATTTCAGCCTTCCTCTTATTATGTTTCTTGCAATAGCTAACATTCCAAGGCAATTGAATAAATCAAAATTCCGGTACGCATTTATAAGTTCGTCAGTTACGATAGCCGCGTTGCTTGCTATGGTTGCACTGGAAGTATTTCCTTATCTCCTGTACGCTACTAACGATGTAAAAAACAGCATTACGGTTGATAACGGAGCATCGTCTGCAAAAACAATGAAGACACTTTTGATCATCGCCTTAATCGGTACACCGCTGATTGGAATTTATACCACTTTTGTATTCTGGACTTTTAAAGGCAAGGTTACGTTGAATGAAATGAGTTTATGAAGAAGCAATTAGCAGGTAGAAAGTATCAAGTAAACGGTAATTTCGGTTGACCATAAAATTATGGATAAAAAGCTCATTTTAATTTGTTTGTCAACCGGAATCTTGACAACACTAATAACCGGTGGACTTGCAAGACAAGGTATCCTTTTGTATTTTCTAACAGGTACATTATTAATTCCGCCAGTTTTATTTTCATTTGTCTTGACAACTTATTATAAGACAATTTCACGTAAACATTACGTGATATTTACATGTCTCTGTTCAATCATTTATGTCTTCTCAGCAGTAATGACTTTTAATTTGGACAGCTTTGCAAATGGATTGGCATTTATTTTTTTTAGCACTCTTACGTTACCTCTAATAACTCTGATTTTTAATAGTATTATAAAAAAATTGACTAACCTGAAAAAATCGGTAACAATTGCAATTATTGGAGGGTTTGCATCAGGCTTTATAATATTTTGTTTAACCCACTTATTTAAGACAAGATTTATCTCTATGAATCAGGACATTAATTCATCGTTTATTCAACTATTAATATATCCAATGTGGCAGACAGCTTTTGGAATGACTGTAAAATGAAGAACTATCGCTTACACGGGTGCCAATAGCAGGTCTGACGTGCATTTCCTCGTCTTTAGCTCTTTAGTCATCATGTGTTCAGGTTAACGGAATTCTTATCAACTTTTGTTGGCAGCTTCATCTATAAATTATATAATAGTTGGTAGCTCCGGGCTGAACGTTCAATAAATAACCTGCCTTCGGCAATACCTATCGTAGTAAGATGCAGTGCCCATTGATCATTTGCGATTGCTCACCCATGTTTTCATGTTTCCCATTGCCACTTTACACTCTTATATAAATCTTTCTTTTATCCATCCAATAACCAACACTCCAGCAAAGCAACATGTAGGCGATGGCGAATAATAACGATCCAAGGTAATCTCCGGCATAGATAAATATATTGTTATATAGCCAGCTAAACAGGTTATACTTTGGCGTAACCGGTATCATGTATAGTACCGTTACAAGCAACTCGGATAATAAATAAATAGATAATGGATTTTTACCAAAGGCCTGGAAAAAATGAGTCCATGAAACTTTTTTTGCGAATTGCGTTATGTAAGTAAGCGTTGCTAAAATGATGCAATCTAACCCAACAGTATAAACGACAAAACTACTGGTCCATAATTTTTTATTAATTGGCAACAGCAAATCCCAGAAATAGCCACAAACCAATAATGCAAAACCTGCCAGTAATAATTTTGTCAATCCTTCATACGTGTTTCCTTTTTGCTGTATCCATTTGCCCACAACAAAACCACCCACTACATTGCCAATGGCAGGCAATGTGCTTAGCCATCCTTCCGGCTCAAATGCCACGCCCTCTCCATGATACATGTGTGCCTCGCCAAGCAGCCACATATCTAATTTCATTCCTGCATTGCCTTCCATGCTTAGTGGAGCAGCGGGATCACCAAAAAGATAAAGGATTATCCAGTATAAAAATAAAAGCGCCACACTGATAATAATCGTAGTTCTTGTTTTTAAGTAATAGAGCATTAGCGAAGCGATTCCGTAGCACAATGCTATTCTTTGTAAAACACCCATGATCCTTGTTTCGCTTATGGGGAATGAAACGATGTGATTGTTTTTATCGAGCTTGAAAAAAGGAAACCAGTACATAAGGTAACCTAATAAAAAAATTAAGGCTGTACGTTTTAGTATTCTCCATACTACCTGGGATTGTGAATTCGATTCCCACTTATGTGTTCCAAAGCTCATGGCATTTCCCACTGCAAATAAGAAGGATGGAAAAACAAGATCGGTAGGCGTGAAGCCATTCCAGTGTGCATGTTGCAAAGGCGAAAAAGAAGTAAGGCCATTTCCGGGAGTATTTACGATGATCATGAAACAAATCGTCATGCCCCGGAAGACATCGAGCGAAAGATTACGTTGTTGCAAAGCGGTATTTATTTATAATGAGCGGATGTAATTAAGCAATCAATAATTGGAATTTAAATATACGAGGTTTATGCATGTGATTGAATAACAGACCGGGAATAATTTATTATGCGGCCATGCGATTCCTTTAATGCACGCGGCTTTAAGACATTTTCACTCACTACTCAATCCTGGTTTTTAAATGTTCTTTGCCCTTTGGCTACTTATTTATCAAAACGACGGTGTCTCTCCCAAGTCTTTGCACAAAGTATTTATACAACTGTTCGGTTTTTTCCTGGTCAATAGGTTTCAGCGTTCTATAAAAAACGACGGGCAGTGTATCTACAAGATTTGAACTGTCGGGTTGAAGTAACCACCCGTTGCTCAGCGTATCTATAAAAGGAAAGGCAGTTTTAGTTTCTTTAAAGATTTGCGTGAACGGCAGTGTATCGGCAGAAGGTTTCAAAACCTGGTTGTCCCTCAATTCCTGCAGATGCAGCTCTTCGATTATCTGCCTTGTCTTTTCAGCGCTTAGTTGATTCACTTCTTCTTTAGTAAGGTTCACCCGCATAGGTACAATAGAATAATTAGTCATTTTACTTTTGCGCAGTGAACTGTAAATGCTATTTTTAAGACTGTCGCCTAGCTGCGTTCCTGAATAGTAAATCTTGATCAGATTCTGCGAATCTTTTTTTACATCTTCCCATTTTAATACCTCATTACCATCCAACTTGATCGGGGTTATCACATACTGTTCAATATCCGATTTTGTTGATTCTTTAATATACACCGAGTATAAAAAATAAACGCTTGGCGTTAAAGCGACCATACTTATTATAATAAACCATCTCTTGTATTGCCGGGCTACCCTCTTTTCGGCAAATTCTTTTTCAGGAAAATGCAGGTATCTTGAAACAAGATAGGTTGCCATACTTATAAAAACTGCATTTATAAAAAACAGGTAAAACGCACCGAAAAAAAAGTTCCACCGTGAAGTTGCAATCCCAAAGCCGGCGGTACACAAAGGTGGCATGAGGGCGGTGGCGATGGCTACTCCCGGTATGGCATTTGTCTGCTGATGCCTGGAGATAGATACTATACCAGCAACACCTCCAAACAATGCAATCAGCACGTCAAGCAAAGTTGGGAATGTCCGGGCCTGTAGTTCCGGCGTTGGCTCACCGAGGGGTGATAAATAAAAATAAATGACCGCTGTGCCTAAACTTATCAGCACGGCAGTAAAAAGGTTTCTGAACGAATGGCTGATTAACCACCTTTCGTGTATTGCTAATGACAATCCTACACCCAATATGGGAGACATTAGGGGAGAGATAAGCATTCCTCCTATAATTACCGCCGCGGAGTTGGTGTCAAGCCCAATGGTTGTCAAAATCGTTGAACAGATTAATATCCAAAAATTATATCCACGTACCGTAATACCGTTGATGATCTCTGATCTCGTTTTTTCAAAATCTGTATTCTCCCTGATATCTAAAAATCTTAAGAGCGCTTTTTTCATAGAGATTTAATGAGACTAAGCTGACTGTTGTTTGCAAACATAACAATTTAGTTAACCGCGTTTCTAAAATGGAAATAAAAAAGCAGCCCGTATTGCGGACCGCTTTTTATTTAGATTGCTATTACTTTATAAACCTTACCACTTTTCGTTCATTATTGCTTTCTGCTACTAAAAGATAAGTTCCCGGAGAAAGATTCGTATTGAGCTTTACAAGCCCATTTATATTTTGGTACTTAGATGTAAAAATCGTTTTGCCTGATATATCTTTTATAGATAGCTGTACATTTCCAATGATATCCTGCAAAAGCACATTCACACTTCCAGGTACGGGATTTGAAAGCACCCTGACAATCCATCCGTTATTATTTTTAAGTTTTAAAAGTATCACTTTTGAATTTTCTTTTTTTCCGTCCTGATCAGAGGTAACTATCCGATAATAGACTTCACTCTTAGCACTGTTTGCAACTCCCGGATCGGTAAATGAATAGGAATGTTTATTAGATGATGTGCCTGCCGCCACTATTGTTCCTATGTCTTCGAAATGCAGCGCATCGTAGCTGCGCTGAATACCAAATTCTTTTGTATTGATTTCCTGGAGCGAATTCCATTGCAATAGCGCATCTGGCCCAATCAGGCTTACGGTAAAATCAGCAAGTTGAACAGGTAGCGGTGTAAAAGTTCCATTAACAACAAATAAATCCCTAAGAACCGGATCGTCACCATTTGTTGCGCTGAAAATTATCTTTCCATTACACACAAAAATGGGGAGTTGGGGATCTGCATCATTTGCAACCGGGTAAATGTCTGCAACGATGGAGGTTCCCGTCGGGGAACCGGTACCATCACTTTTCCATAGCTCGTTTCCAAAACTCCCATCGTCTCCCGCAAAAAATAAGTTAGTAGTAGTATATACATAAGCTCCGCTCAAACTAAAGCCAGAGCCAGTGCCGGGGTTAATGTCTTTTATCATCGACGTTCCACCCAGGGTTCCGTCTGATATCCATAATTCCTGGCCCGCAGCCAAAGTGGGTGCGCCAAAGAAAAATTTATTACCCTGGAATAAAGGATAAGTAATTGTATTCGTTGTAAAGTTAAAACTGTACGGCGGCAGGATGTAAACAAATTGACCCGGGGCATTTGTTGCAAATGATTTGAATACTTTAGTGTTGACCGTACTTCCATCTGATTCCCAAAGTTCAGATGTTGTGGTGTTATTTATTGGAAACATAAATTTAGTGGGCAGGTTTATTGCATCTAAAAGAGAAATACCTGAATTGAGTGAACTACCCGGCACAACATCCTTCAATAAGGCAGCATTGCCCGGTGATCCGTCTGTACTCCAGATTTCACCCGTGCCGGCACCGTCATCTGCATTAAAATAAGCGCGGTTATTAAAAGTATGAAAGCCCTGGAAGATAGAATATGGGAAGAATATTCCTGGCGCTATCATTATATTCCCATAAGTAGAACTATCGGTACCTGCAGCAATATCTTTTAGCATAGATGTACCTCCGGTTGTTCCATCTGTTCTCCAGATTTCTTCTCCGTGTATCGCGTCTGTTGCGGCAAATAAAACAACACTGTTCAAAGTATAAAACTCTCTTGGGTTCGATGAATCTGCGTTGGAGTTCCCGGTGTTTATCTCTTTCAACATTAC
>JBBSBD010000036.1:0-34034 GCA_038251675.1 Chitinophagales bacterium
CTTTTCACTTAAGCGAACCATTTTGGCTAATTAATATTTTGAGGTGCTGGAGAAAAACCCGAAGGGTTGAAATTATTATAGAATAAAACTAAATTGTACTTTCAGAACCGCGAAGGGGTGATATTTTTAACATCATCAAATTAAGTCTCATGCCCGGAACATTTCATCAAATTTATATTCAAGTTGTGTTTGCTGTTAAAGGCAGGGGAAATTTGATTAGCAATAAATGGAACAAGGAATTACACAAATATATTGCAGGTATTATTAAAGGGAAAGACTAAAAGTCCATAATTGTAAATGGTATGCCTGAATGGTACGATTAGTAAATCATTCATTATGCCACCCCTTCGGGGTTTTGCTCTTATGCTGTTTCTATCTTTGGCTATAATCATAATACCCTTTCAGGGTTATTCTGCAGCTATCAGTTTGGCAGAAATATAATTTCCATATCTCACAGCCGTGGTCGGTGTCCCCATCGCCCACAAGCAGCAAAGCTATGCGACAAGTTGAAATGCACCCACGAACCATTTTGAAGAAACACATTTTTGCTAACTTGCGATCCAACTTCAACCAAATGCCTGATTATTCTCATAAGCTTGCTGCTATTTTATTTGCCGATGTTGTCGGATATACATCGATGATGCAGGAAGACGAAAATGCAGCAGTCGAAAAAATCAATCGTTTCCGGCAGACGCTTGAAAAAATTGCCGATGAGCTTGAAGGGAAAGTAATTCAGTATTACGGCGACGGGGCATTATTACTTTTTTACAGCTCTGTAAACGCGGCAGAGTTTGCAAAGCAATTACAGATTGATCTTAACGAGCCACCCGTAATACCCGTTCGTATAGGTATACACATGGGTGACGTGCTGATGCAGAACGGAAATATTTTCGGGGATGTAGTAAATATCGCGTCGCGACTGCAGGCGCAGGCACCGCCGGGAGGTATTTATATTTCCGAGATGGTGTTCCAGAATATCTTTAATAAGAAGGGGCTTGAATCAGTTTTCATAAAGCAGGAAAAGCTGAAGAATGTAAAAGAGCCTGTTGGTATTTATGAAGTACTTACAGGCTTCACCGATCCGTTTATTCCACCTGTTGTGAAAGAACAAATCGCCAGGCCAATTGACGAAAGCAGTATTGCTGTTCTTCCATTTTCAAATATGAGCAGCGACCAGGAACAGGAATATTTTAGTGATGGCCTTACAGAAGACATCATAACACAACTGTCAAAGATTAAGGCGTTGAAAGTGATTTCCCGCACGTCTGTAATGCAATACAAAAAAAATCCAAAGCCCATCCGGGAGATAGGTAAGGAACTTGGCGTGGCAGTCATTTTAGAAGGTAGCGTGCAACGACATGGCGACAAGGTGCGCATTACAGCACAGCTCATCAATGCTGAATCAGATGAACATTTGTGGGCGGAATCTTATGACCGGCCGGTTAAGGATATTTTCTCCATTCAAAGGGAAGTCGCGATGTCTATAGCTTCCGTACTAAACACAAAGCTTTCCAAAAAGGAAGCAAAAAAGCTGGAAACAACGCCCACTGTAGACTTGCAGGCATACGACCTTTACCTGCGTGGATTATTTTTAATAGATAAAAGAAAGAAAACCGATCTGCTGATTGCCCGGGAACTTTTTCAACAAGCAGCAAATAAGGATACTGATTTCGCGCTGGCGTATTCAGGGCTTGCCATTACTTATCTCCTTTCTTCATTTCGTGGGTATGAAAACCAGTCTGCAATGTTGCCAATGGCAAAAAAGCAAATTGATGCGGCAATGGCCTTGGATCCTTCTTCAGGAGAAATACACGCAGCGAAGGGTTATTGGTACCACCAGGCATTTAACTGGAAGGAGGCTGAAAAATATTACCGGAAATCCATTCATCTAAATCCCAATCAAACGAATGTTTACCTATGGCTGGCATTGTTGCTCGAAGCAAAAGGCGATAAGGAGCCGGCGGCAGAAATCTATTATAAGGGAAGTGAGATAAACCCTGCATGGGATTATTTAATTGACAACCGTATAAAGGCTTTGGCAAATACCAATAATAAAGAAGAAGCCATCCGGCTGCAACTCCAATTAATTAAAAAAGCCGAGGGTGACCCTGTACTTCAAAAAACCAGGTATGTGGATCTTTCCAGGTTATATTGGTCCTTTGATTATAAAGACAACGCGATTGCAACCGCAGAAAAAATACAACACAAGGGCCTTATAAAATTTTACCGCGAAGATGATAATACATTAATGGTGCGGGAAGTAAATGAGCATTATAATGTGTTAAGAAAATCAGGAGATTTCATATCGGAATTTTGGATGGGTGTCGCTTACGCAAAAGCAGGCGCCCGGGAGAAATCATTAGCCTGCTTTAATAATGCAGTTGACAGGAAAGAAGCAGCGATTACTATGCTTCTTATTGATGACTATGAATATCTGAATTTGAAATACCTCAATTTCATTCAATTGAGACGAAGAATAAAAGCCTTAATTAATTTTTAGAAAATAAAAATCTTACAGCCAACCTTACAGCATCAAAACATCAGTCGAAAATTTTACCGGCCCCAGATTAATCCAGCCTACTGCTAAATATTTTTACAGCTTATAAGATTCACTTCTAATTTGAATTATATTTGAGAACGATCTGCAAAGGCGATTTGTAGTATCTTTTATAGCCCCCAAAAGAAAAAGAAGCGTTTACTATTTGTTATTAACAAAAAAGAGAATTCTCAAAACAGTTTTATGAAAACGTTTTTTACTTCATTGCTACTTTTCTTTTGTATTACAGCCGTAGCGCAAAATGTAGGCATTGGCACTACAAGTCCCGCTCCTTCTGCAAAGGTTGATATAAGCTCTACTAACAGTGGCCTGTTGCTTCCAAGAATGACTACCGCAGAGCGTGATGCCATTGGATCACCGGCTACAGGCCTGCTTATTTTTAATATTGATAATAATGCACTTGAGATGTGGAACGCAACCGGGTGGATTTCATTCAGCGGTTCGGGTATTTTTAATAATGGGGTTCCCGTTGGCCCTACCTGTAACGGACTCTGGGCACAGAAAGCTGACCTTGGTGGATTAGCACGCAACCAGGCAGTAAGTTTTTCGATTGGAAACAAAGGTTATACAGGCACGGGCTATGATGGTACTTATAAAAAAGACTTTTGGGAATACGATCCCGTAACTAATACCTGGACACAAAAGGCTGATTTTGGCGGCACGGCAAGGTCTGGAGCAGTTGGGCTTGCCATTGCAGCCAAAGGATATATTGGAACCGGCTACGATGGCGCCTATAAAAAAGATTTCTGGGAATACGATCCATTGAGTAATGGTTGGACTCAGAAAACGGACTTTGGAGGTACACCACGTAGTGGGGGCGTCGGTTTTGTAGTCAGTGCAAAGGGTTACATCGGTACAGGGTATGATGGCGCAGATAAAATTGACTTTTGGGAATATGATCCGGCTGGCAATAGCTGGACGCAAAAAGCTGACTTTGCTGCGGTTGGCCGCAGTGGTGGCACTGGGCTTTCAATAGGAAATAAAGGATATGCCGGACTTGGCCAGTTGTCCACTACCGGTGCATATAAAAAAGATTTCTGGGAATACGATCCCGTAGGAAATATATGGACCCAGAAGTTGGACTTCGGTGGCAGCAGCCGGGCAGGAGCTACCGGTTTTCCCCTAAGCACAAAAGGATACATTGGTACCGGGACGGCCAATAATGTTCCGAAAAAAGATTTCTGGGAATACGACCCCGTTGCAAATACTTGGATTCAGAAAATGGATTTTGGCGGTACAGCTAGGTACGCTGCTACCAGCTTTGCTATAGGCACTAAGGCATATATAGGCATGGGTACAGATGGTGCATACAAAAAAGATTTTTGGGAATATTGTCAATAGTGACGGAAGAATTCTGATAAATTATTTCAAACAGCGATGAACAAATTACTTCTATTAACTTTCTTTTTCTTTGCGAATTTTTTTAAACCCTTACCGTCAATTATTAAACCAGTACCAGTAAATATTTTTTATTGGCCTGCATCATTAACCCAGGATAACGACTCGCTAACCATAAGGGTATTTAGAAATGAAACTGAGAAAGAACAAACAACGTCAACAGGTTTTGGATATGACATTTATAAGTATAAGGTATTGTATATTCACCAGCCCAACATACCGGCGTTGACGGGCAACCAGGGGTTTAGCACAGGCGCGAATGCACAAAAAGCAGCAAAACTTGTATTATATAAAATTCAAAATAATATTTTACCCCCATCGGTTTCAATAAGGGAATTAGATAGCCTGGGTGTACTTCCTGCAGGGGCAGAATAAATGAACCGGGAGATTAGTTTGGCTTAACTATCTTGAATAATGTTGAGTGATAAGGAAAAATGTATGAATTTATTGAATGAGTTCTGCATTTATGAATTCGACTCAGATATGGAATAAGTACCGGCCTTACTGTAACAATCACGGACTACCGGGAAGGAAATAAACGTGTAACCGTTAGAGCGGTGAACAAAATCTGATGATAGGTTTGCATTGCCATAAAGATTGTAGTTTACCTCTTACATTTGGATAAATATTTTACTTGAAAAAAATCAATTCTTTACTTCTGCCTCTTATAATTTTTACCGCATGCAGCTGTTCAAAAAAGGGAATATCAAATACTACAACACCTCCACTACCAATAGATACAACTACCTTAAAAAATATTGCGCCATTTAAAATTGGTGCGGCGATAGATGTGTCGCTTCTTCAAAACAATATTTATTACAGAAACATTTTACTGCAGCAGAACAGCAGCATTACTACAGAAAATACGCTAAAGTGGCCTTCAGTGCATCCTTCACAAAATCAATTTGATTTTACCGGAGGTGATTATATAGAAAGCTTTTGTAAAGATAACGGCAAGCGCATGCATGGACATTGCCTGGTATGGTACCAATCCAACCCTGACTGGCTGAATAATTTTACCGGTGATTCTGCTGACTGGGAAAATCTTTTTAAAACACATATACAAACGGTAGTCGCTCATTATAAAGGAAAAGCTACAGGCTGGGATGTAGTTAATGAAGCTTTTCATGATGAAGATGGCAGCCTGCGTGTGAACGATATTTCTGCCGGTGACAATTTTGATGATGGTTGCATTTGGGCCAGGCATTTAGGACGCGATTACATTGCACGCGCTTTTATATATGCTCATGAAGCGGATCCTGAAGCCTTGTTGTTTTATAACGATTATGGCCAGGAATGGAGCGTTCAAAAAACAGATTCCATAATTGCAATGGTAAACGATCTTAAAGCAAGAGCTGTTCCAATACATGGGCTGGGCTTGCAAATGCATACAGATATAAATGCTTCAGAAGATGGTATTACCATTGCATTTCAAAAGCTTACCGCTACGGGTTTGCTCATTCATATTTCTGAATTAGATGTAAGTGTGAATGCTGCAAACGATCAATCGGCAACTTTTACAGCAGCTCTGTCTCAACAGCAGGCAGCGAGGTATGCATTCATAGTGCATCAATACAAGCAACTGGTTCCTGCAAAACAGCAGTATGGAATTACCACATGGAATGTTTCTGACGGCGATAGCTGGATACGCACTTATCTTTTGCGTAAAGACTGGCCCTTATTGTTTGATGATAATTATAAAAAAAAACCGGCATACACAAGTTTCAGAGATGCGTTGATAAATTAATTACAGTACTGCTTCTATACTAACTCGAAAAAAATAAAGAATAAAAAAAGTTTTAAAAGCTTTTTCAATAGCCGGGAGATTGGGTTCATTTTAAGGCAGACGGGATGCCACACTATGTCGTTAGTAATTTGACTTTAATTTCAGAAATGTTTTAAGATATTTTTTCTTCATCAAACCTGCACATCTGAAAAAAAAGATGGATGATATATTTTCTTCAGTTTCATTATTTTTCAGAGGGGTTAACAATAAAAGTATTTTCTTGTTTTACAATTTTCCTCCATTTCAAATATCCTTGTATTGCAACAATAAAAAGAAAAATGGTAAGTGCGCTATATAACATCAAATGCTTATAAAATAATAATGGAATGGCAACGGCATTAGAGACATTCAATAATATCCAATTCTCTATTTTTCGTTTGGCCAAAAGCCACATTCCAGCCCATGCAGTAGCACTTACAAATGCGTCCCAGAAAGGAACTGTGGAAGGCGTAAAGTTTTTAAGAATCACATATAAAATAATAAAGCCTCCCACCACAATTGAGAGCGTCGTGCGCCATTCTTTTTTATTGGCATATTCAATGTGAACCGGAGGCATGTCTTTCTTTTTCACCCAATACCACCATCCGTAAATGCTCATAAACACATAATATAAATTCAACAGCGACTCTGCATATAAACCGGAACTGATAAACAGGTAAATGGATAGCAGCGTGCCTGCAATGCCTAACGGGTAAAGTGCTACTTTATTAGCCGATGCAAACAAAACCTCCGCTGCGCCAAATGCAACTGCCAGCCATTCAATCCAGCTTGTTTCCGTAAGTTGATGAATTAGCAAATTTACCCAATCAGATATCAACATTTTAATTGCATGGCTTGAGTAAACATTATAAGTGGAGATGTAAAATAAAAGATGCGATTTTCTTTTTGCATTTGTTGGTATTCACTCCCAGCCTAAAAGTATTTACAAATAAAAGAATATAACTCCGCCGGTTTTAATTTGTTGCCGTTGCTTAGGAGACAAGACGGCGGCTCTCAATTTTTTGGATAAAGGATTTAATTTCATTTTTCATTAAATCATTCAATTTCCAGTATAGAATATATTTTTAATTCAGGCACCACAACTTCAGCAATATTATTGTGATAGGTAAAAGATAATTTTCTATGGTCCGGCTGAAGCACAATAGATCCAGGCTTATTTGGGAGGCGAATATTTATAGTCAGGGGTCCTACAGGCGGCACCTCATCATAAACTAAAACATTGGGATCATTATGTTGGCCACCGGTATTTACGAGGTGAACAAACAGGTGTCCGTTTTTTTTACTGATTACCTGGTGCACTAGTGACGAACCTTTAACCGTAACCGTGGGTTCTCTAAAAATTTCATTTATCGTTTGCCGTAAGAGATTTCTTATAACCGGGCTTTGCTGGGCAATATATGTCCCTGCGAGGTCTGCATAAACGATCGCGATCTTTCCCTCACCATAAGATTGCACTGTCGCCAGTGGGGCTTCACCGGGAAAACGAATATCATTTTCTAAAAGCAGTTCTCCTATTCTTTTTACGTTCTTTCCGGGAACTGCCTGCCGAAAATTGGTGCGAATAACCTGTGTATTTCCAGCGATGCCAATAATAATATTTGTGTCTTTCTTAATTTCCCCCGAAAGTGTTAATCCTAAATCGTCTTTAAAAATATTGGCGGCAGACGGCCCTGTTATTAAAAGATTGCCACCTTCTTTTACATACTGCAATAAAGATTGTTTTATGCCGGGATCAATTGTTTGCCATTCAGGGAACACAATCAATGGATAATTTTTTAGCCTGTCTTTGACCTGGTGATCCATTAAAATTTCCACGGGTAACTGATTATCCAGGAGCGCTGATAATGTGCCCTTCAGGCCATCTAAGTGTGAGCCGTTATACAATCCACCGGAAGGTATTCTTCTCCATGCATAGGTAGAATATAATAACCCAATTTGCGGAACAATGTTTCCTTTAAAACAATACGGTTGTCGTTCCCGGCAGAACTTAATGATCTCAGCCATCTGGTGAATAAGGTGGGGTTTAATAGAGCCATCCCGATTTTGCGTCCAGTAAGTTTGATAGCCACCACCCATTGCCATCACTTCAGATGCTTCCTGCGCCAGTTGCACAAAAGGCTTTGTCGCAGATAATGAGAAACCGCTGCTTGTACCAAAAGACCACGACATCAGGTCCCAGGGCTTTTCCTGTAACGCCATACAGCGGCTTTCAAATGCAGAACTGTACAGGCTGTTTTTGCCTGCTACATCCCCGGATAAAAAATCAACCGGTACATCAACAGGTTCAGGGATGAAAGAAGAAAACGACCAGTTGCTGGTGATTTGAAAATCTTTACGGGCATCGTGCAACGCATTCACATAACGGGCAACATAATCATGAAATTTTTTTCGGTTGAATTCGGTCAGCGCAAAATAACTAGTATCGGCAGGCTTTCTGGGAACGGCTGTTATGCCGGTTGATTTTGTAAATGCTGCTAAAGCTTTCGCAGAATAATCAGGCGTTAATGTCCAGCAATCACCATCGACCCATGCGCCATCCACTTTATAATCCAGGGCAAGTTCTTTTAGCTGCGGGATAAGTAAACTGTCCACGTATGGGCCGAATATCGAATTGGCCCTTTCGTCATAGATGCCATCAGCGTTCACCCTTGCCCACCATGGGTGTTGCCTGATAGCCTCGTAATCCCAAATGCCCGAGTAATGAACGAAGAGTGCAACATTGTATTTGTCGGTTACTTCGCGCCACATGCGCATAATATCTTTATCTAAGGCCGGTGCCGCATTACCCGCTTTAGTCGGATAACTTGAAATGCCGGGATGACCTTTGCAATCAACCTGTATAAAATCAGGTTTGGTGATTCGTAATAAAGAATCAATCATTGCATAGGTAAAAGTTTTACCTATACCAGAATCCTGCGGGTCCGCGTGAAAATCAAAATGTAGCCCGGCAAAACTTTCGGAACGCCTCAGTTTTTGTGCATCACTTTGCATGATGAACGCATATAAGACGAACAACAAAAGGAACATTTTTTTTAGAGCAAGTATTTTTCTTTTACCCTTTGCTTTTCTTATTTGAAATGATTTCATTGTTGGATTTTTTAGTTTGGTATAATACAAGATGGCGCCATTCTTCTATTGAGGCAAATATACTTTTCCTACGCCTCGTCTCTTCCTTGAAGTCAAAGACCGGCGACAATTATGTATAAAAATGTTTTTAGACAAATTGCCTGTAAGTGCAAGTTGGTCTATAACGAGGGTAAGTAAATAAAGACCTGCTGATGCCTGGAGTTCGTGCGACGATCTTGCGCCCGGCTTCACCCATATTAGTTTAGCGCCAGAGATCTGTCATATAGTTCATCAGTTATTTAAAATATCAAACTCATTTATTCCGTCAACATAAATTTAATAGAAGGACATTTATAATTCCTCTTGTAATTCACGCACCAGGCGGTAAAATAGAAACGAATAAGGGATTGTATTGGTCTAAATGCTCCTAATCAATTTCTACATTCTGCTCAATTTCCTTAACAGGAATAGCTACCAGCAATGTACATCCATTGCCGGGGGAAGAATCTATTTCGAATTTGCCTGAAAATAATTCTGAACGCCTTTTCATATTAGCCAGGCCAATACCTCTTTTTACGGTATTCATATTAAAACCGATACCATTATCTGTTATTTTCATTTTAAGCGTCTTCTTATAAATAATCACATCCACTTCAATTACGGTGGCGTTTGCATATTTAAGGATATTTCTTAATTGCTCTTGTAAGATTCTATAAAGGTTTAATTGGAGATCAACGCTGATGGGATATTTTTCCAGTGAATCGCCAAAGCTCAATAAAATCTCTAAGTTTTCACTAATGGTGAAAGTATCTACTAGTCTTTTAAAAGATTCTTCCATCGTGGAATCATCAAAGAACACCGGCGCAAGCCGATGAGAAAGATTTCTTATCTCATCTGATGCAAGCGTAATGTTTTCCCGGCACCGGTTAAATAGATCGGTGCGTGATGGTGTTAACGAGTGCCTTAGCGCACCAAGATTAAGCAGGCTCGCTGCCAGGAGCTGGCACACATTATCATGCAGCTCCCCGCCAATTTCGTAGCGTTCATCTTCCTGTGTTTTTATGATAGCTTTGATAATATTGTGCTCTGCAAGGTTTTTTTCCGTAACATCAATTGCTATTACCGACCTGAAATTTCTGTCATTAATTAGTATCGGAGTACTGTAAATTTCAACCTCAATAACTTCACCTGATTTTTTGTGATGCCTGATCGTTTTTTTCAAGATACCACCTTTAGGATTTTCTTTTTTTATGAGCTCTTTTGCATCCGGAATGTCTTCTTTTTGTTCGATATCCATGAGCGTCATATTCAGAAATTCCTCTTCGCTATACCCGTAGAGTTCTATCGTGGCCTTATTCACCTGGGCAAATCTGTAAGTTTCGGGATCAACCACCCACATGGGTTGCGGACTTAAATGAAACAGATCGCTATATCGCTTCTCTGATTCTTTAAGATCGGAAATGGTTTTTTTCCGTTCTATAGCATACACGATACTTTTATAAAGTGTAGTGGCATTCAGGTCATCTTTGAGTAAATAGTCGAGGATACCCAGTGATATTGATTTAATGCTAAAATCAATGTCGGCATACCCGGTTAAAATTATTATCGGGCTCAAAGAAGCTATCCCTAACATTTCAATAACCAAATCCTGCCCGCTTTTATCTGGTAAACTAAGATCTAATAATATTACGTCAAACAGTGTGTCCGCGTCCGTTATAATTGTGGCTGCCTGCTTAAAATTATTTGCCTGTACAATAATGGGATGCAAAATTTGCTCAGTTAAGAAAGTTTCAACAATAGTAAAATCTCCGGGATTATCTTCTATCACTAAAATCCTGTAAGGCTTTTTATCGCTTGTTATTTGTAAATTATTTTTCATAGAAAAATATTTTTAAAGATTCATTTTTTTTAAGCTCTTCTAACCTGCTTACACTAATGGGTTTCTCCAAAAAATCTATTACATCCGGATATTCTTTTGCTTTTTCCTTATCGTGTTTATCTATGGAAGATGTAATCATAAATACAAGAATACGGCCCTCAATCTTATGCAGGTTTATGGCATCCAAAAATTCCCAGCCATTCATCAATGGCATGTTGATGTCTAATAGTATACAATATGTTTTATTACTTTCATGATTATGCAGGATGTGATCTAATGCTTCTTTTCCATTTGAAAATGACAGCGGATCTGTATGAAAATTACTTTTCAAAATCAACTTCTTATGTACCATCGCAATAATTTTATCATCATCTACAATAAGAACTTCGAATTTCATTTCTTAAAGTTTTTGAGGCGATGGCTGATTAGTAATTTTATCTGAAATATCCCTGATTACATTATCTAATTCAAGTGCAGAACTCTGCAAATTATTGAGCATTTCATTCTTCTCTTCAGCGGCTGATGAGTCGTCCTGTATTAGGTCAACCAGCATCATTATCCGGGCAAGAGGCGCCCTTACAACATGCGATTGTATCCACGCAATCTCGCGAAGTTTCTTGTTTTGATCTTCAATTGTATCGATGTAATTTGTAAGTTGGGTGATAGCTTTCTTTCGTTCTATGGAATAGATTATGCTTTTGTAAAGTATTGCCGCATTAAGATCGTCTTTGACCAGGTAATCTAAAATGCCCAGTGAAATGGATTTAATACTGAACTCTATATCGGTGTACCCGGTTAAAATTATAATCGGGCACAAGGAAGCAACCTGCAACATTTCGGTGATCAAATCCTGCCTGCTTTTATCATTTAAACTAAGATCTAATAATATTACATCGAAAAGGCTATCAGCGGCTGATAAAATTTCTGAAGCCTCTTTAAAATTGACTGCATGTACTAACGACGGAACTGAAATTTGTTCTGCCAATAAATGTTCCACTATGGCAAAGTCCCCGGGGTTATCCTCAATAATCAAAATCCTGTAATGTTTTCCATCTTTTATCATTTATAACTTTTTTGTGGGCAGCTTCACTGTAGAAAGCCAAAAGCTTTCAAGAACTGCAACTACGGAAAGAAAATCACTTACATCTGTCGGCTTTGTGATATAGCAGTTGGCGTAATTGTCGTACGATAAATTAATATCTCGTTGTGAGGAGGAGGTTGTAAGCATTATTACGGGGATGTGTTTTAAGTTTTCACTTCCCTTTAAATATTTCAATACCTCATGGCCATTTTTTTTGGGCAGGTTAATGTCAAGCAACAGGATGTCAGGCGGAGAAGCATTACTATGGTCGCCTGATTTGCTTACAAAATCAATGGCTTCTTTTCCGTCCTTTACTACACTTAGCTGTATGCTTATTTTTGCTTCCTCCAGTGCTTCTCTTGTAAGAAGGATATCACCATCGTTGTCTTCTACCAATAAAATGTGGGGGGGCTCCATGCTGTATATTTTTGTAATTAATTTGCGAGGATTTTATTTTTTAATCGTGAAATAGAAAATGGTCCCTTTACCTTTTTCAGACTCCAGCCATATCTCACCGCCATTCTGTTCAACAATTTTTTTACATATGGCCAGCCCTATTCCTGTTCCTTCATAAGCCTCCTGTGAATGTAAGCGGCCAAATATCTCAAATATCTTTCCGAATTTTTCTTTTTCAATGCCAATGCCATTGTCTTCAATATTAAAAAGCCATTCATTTTCCTGTTCTGTTGCATTAAGAATAATACATTGCCGAATGTCCTTTTTTCTGAACTTGATTGCATTGCTAAACAGATTTTGAAGCAGCCTGCTTATGTCTGCACGATAAACAGGTAAAACAGGGAGCTTTGTCTTTACAATTATTTCAACATTGCTTTCTTCGATAAGTATATAAATATTTTGCTTTACTTCTTCCAGTATTTCATTCAAATCTACCATTTCTAATTCTTTGTCTCTACCTTCATTTGTGGTTCGGGACAGATCCAGCAGATCGCTAATCATTTTTTGCATTCGTACACTTCCATCTAAGGCAAAGTTTATGTAGGTATGGGCCTTTTCATCGAGTTGATTCTCATATTTATTTTTTAGCAAACCCATGAAAGATGTTACCATCCGCAGCGGCTCATTTAAATCATGCGAGGCTACGTATGCAAACTGCTCCAGCTCATTATTTTTCTGTTGCACCATTTGCAGCGCTTGCTGTAAAGATTGCCGTTGACTGTGCAATTCTTCCTTTAGAGCAGTCTCATTATTAAGGGATTCCTGCAAGCCGCTAAATAACCCCGGTATCAATGCTGCAATTAGAAAACTTAGGAATACAAGATTAGAAGTTACACCAATCCATTGTGGCACTGAACCATGGATTTCCCCGTATGACGACGGAGTTATATGTAGAAAAATCGCGATTGCGAAAAGGATACATATAACGGTATTAGCCCATGCTACCCAAAAGGGATTCGCATCATCGTAAATAAGCAGCGTGAACAAGACGCCAGTTAAAAGGTATAGCAAACCGGGGCCGAATAATCCAAGATAGAATAATAAAGTACAGCTCAATAAGTATAAACACCCGATAAAGATTGCTTTTCGCATTCCGAGGCTTATATGTGGCAAAAAGGCAATAGCTGCAATTCCAATAATCGTTAGTGTGTCGACTATCAACAGTACGTAATTGCGGGAAATAACACACAAATAAATACCGGGAAGCAAAGCTATTAAGCCAAGGGGAAGCAGGTAAATAACGGTAGACGCGAACAAATTATTCCGCCAATAGGCAAGGTTCTTTATATCGCCCGGAGTGCTGCAGTTTCGTTTCACAAGTTTTATATAGGCATCCCATACCTTCATTTACTATTTCTTTAATAATGTAAAATGAAATGTACTTCCTTTCCCTTTCTCTGATGTTACCCAAATTTTACCGCCGTGGGACTCAACAATTTTTTTACAAACAGCGAGGCCAATTCCTGAGCCTTCGTATGCTTCCTTTGAATGAAGCCGTGCAAATATTTCAAATATTTTTTCAAAATTTTCTTCTTCAATACCAATCCCATTATCGCGAATACCAAACAGCCACGAATCCTCTTTTTCATGCGCATAAATCCCTACTGTTGCGTTTTCGCCTGGCCCGAACTTAATTGCATTGCTGAGAAGGTTCTGAAAAAGCCTGCTTATATCGCTCTTGAAAACAGCCAAAACCGGTAATGGTTCCTCTATAGTTATAGAGGCATGGGTTTCTTCAATAAGTTTAAAAATATTCTGCTTTACATCTTTTAATATATCATTAAGGTTAACCAGTTCTTTAACCCCATTGTGGCGGCCCGTTCGTGATAACTCGAGTAAATCGGTAATCATCTTTTGCATTCTTTTTCCACCGTCTATAGCAAAGTCAATATAGGTTGCGGCCTTTGCGTCGAGTTGGGCACTGTATTTACTTTTAAGCATACCCATAAAGCTCGTGATCATGCGCAACGGCTCTTTTAGATCGTGGGACACTACATAAGTGAATTGCTCCAGTTCAGCGTTTACTTCCTTTAACCGGTCATTAAGCTTGGTTATTTCCCCGTTTTGCTTTGCTAATGTTCGCTGGGTATTTACCAATTCATTATTCAGCGTTGTCATATCGTTTAAAATAGTCTCAGGCATCGTGCAATTTTTTATTTTAAGAGATAAGGCGATTGCCCATTTTTACGGCTTCTTTGGCATTATGTGCCGAGCCATCTGCGCCAATGTATTTCCAAAGATCTGGCGCCAGCGTAAAAGGATATCCTCCCACAATTATTTTTAATTTTGAATTAGCATCATCGCCTCTGATTTTTCTAACCAGGCGCTCTGCCTTACTTATATGAAAGGGCATCGTAAATGATAATGCGAATAAATCGGCTTTCTGCTCTTTTATGGCAGCAATAATACTTGCATCAGGCATGTTGGCTCCCATATAAAATGTATCCCACCCATCCAACTCAAAAAAATCGGATATCATTCGGATCCCCATTTCATGCAGGTCGCCGGAAATGGCGCAAGCCAGCATCTTAACTCCTTTTTTTGCAGTCGTAAAAATCCGGGGATAAAGAGTTGCTGTTATCTGTTGCGTAGCCGCCGTGCAATAATGCTCCTGGGCTACGCTAATTTTATTGATTTGCCACAGCAAGCCGATTTCATTTTGGCTCGCCTGGAAAATATGTTCGTAAATAGAAGTGACGGTTTCGCCGTTTGCAACCAGTTCGTTAATTAGCGCCTGCGCTTGCCCGCGATTCCCATTCAAGAGAAACGATTGATATTGCTTTGCGTGGTCGAGCAGGGGATTATCTTCAGATAAACTGGTAAGCGGGAAAGGCTTTCTATCTTTTAAATGCCGGGAGCCTGCCGTTATAAAATTTTTTACAACCTCATAATCGTCAATGGGAAACAATTGCTTACAGGCAATATTCATGAAATCCAAATTATTAATCAAATCTTCGGTGGGTATATTACGCGATTCAAGCATAACCATTGCCCATTGAAGGTATTGGTTAAATATTTCTTTACTCTCCGCAGCGATTGCTTCAGCGAGATAACTTAAATGAAAAAGAGAATCCTCTTTGCATTTTTCTCTGCCTGCTTTGCCATATTTTATTTCTAATTCCGGGTGCTGCTGAAAATGCAGGCTGGTTATAAGTTCTGCCAACGACAGCTTATGTTCCATTAGTCGCATCCCGGTAGTTGTAACTGGATGTGATTTCATTATTAAGAAGTGATGTGATTAAAAAAAAGAAGTTTAAAACTATGTGGAACCAATTTTAAGCCTTTGGGAATGCCCTTGTGCGATTCCTTCAGGTGATTTTTATGCCAGTTTTTGAAACTCTCTTCGTCAGACCAGTAAGTAAGCAACCATATCTCTGCCGGATTGCTGGTGGGGCTGAGCACATCCAAACGAACAAAGCCTTCATAATTTTCTACAAGGCCGGGGCGATTTTTAAATGATTGCTTTACATCATCCTGCAACCCGTTTTGAATTTCAAAACAACTTATTGCCGTAAACATTTTCTAAGTTTTAGATAGCGTAAAATAAAATGTGCTTCCCTTTCCTTCTTCTGATTCTACCCATATTTTTCCGCCGAGGTTTTCTATAAGTTTTTTCGTAACAGCCAGCCCCATACCTGTTCCTGAAAATTCTTCTTTAGCGTGAAGCCTTTGAAAAATGAGGAATATCTTATCGAAATATTCTTCTGCGATACCGATACCGTTATCCCTTACTGCAAACTGCCACCGGGTGTTTAATTTCGTAGCCGAAATTTGAATTTCACAGGAGACGTCTTTGCGGCTATATTTTAAAGCATTGCTGATTAAGTTTTGAAAAATCTGGCGGACCGGCGTTTCATGTGAAATGATTACAGGAAGTTTATCTGAAATAAAAACCGCCCCCTTATCTTCCACTTGCTTTCGAAGCAGTATTTTTAATCCTTCAATTACCTTGTTTACATCAACATCTTCCTTCTTATCATTTATCCTGCCTGCCCTGGAAAATTCGAGTAAGTCAAGAATGATCTGCCGCATTCGCTTAGCTCCATCAACGGCGAAGTCTATATACTCTTTGCCTTTATCATCTATTTTATCTCCGTATTTCTTTTCAAGCAGGGTAAGGAAACTACTTACCATTCGCAGTGGTTCCTGCAAATCATGCGAGGCAATATAGGCAAACTGTTCGAGTTCTTCATTGGATTGCGTGAGTTCCCTTGCCTGCTTTTGCAGGTTTCTGTTAAGTGTGTGTAACTGAATTTCAGAATGCTTACGCTGGGTAACATCTTTAAAGTATACCGATAATCCACCGGTGGAGGGATAAGCAATTGCCTCATACCATTTGTCCAAAGGCGCATAATTCACTTCAAAGTCAACTGCCTGCCTGGTACCAACAGCCTGGTGAAACTTTTGGTATAATTCTGAATTTCTCCATTCAGGAAATGCATCCCAAAAATTATGATCAACTATTTCCTTTTTAGATCGCACCAGCATTTTTTCCGCCTCTTTATTCCAGTACGTAACCGTCCAGTTTTCATCAACGGCAAAAAAGGCATCGCCTATGCTTTCGAGAATAGTGTTTTTCTCTTCAAGAGAATTTATAAATCTTTCATTAATCTCTTTTAATTTAGATTCTGCAATCCTTTTTTCAGTAACATCTATTAATATTCCATCAAAAAATTCCATACCGGTTACAGGATCTTTTTGTTCAGAAATATTTTCCAGGAAATATAATGGACTCCCGTCTTTACACTTTAATACACCTTCATGGTTAGACAATTTTTTCTTCTCTAATACATTCCGGAGAAAGGTATTACGTTCCTCATCGGAAAAATAAAGTTCGCGGGTATTTACTTTAAGCAGTTGTTCCGGAGAATCATATTTAAGCATGTTTGCAAATGCAACATTGCAGGTTATTAATTTCCCATTAGGTGTGGATTGATAAAAGCCCGCAAGATTTTGCTCAAATAATGTACGGTAACGCTGCTCACTGTTTCTTATTTTCTCTTCCGCTCTTTTCCGTTCGGTAATATCAACGATACTTCCATAAATTTGTGGCCGGCTGGTGTCAGGTAATATAGCAAGGTGCACTTCACACATTATTTCCTTTCTATCAGCATCGCAATGTACCCATTCAAATACCACCCTTTCGCCCGCCATTGCCTTTTTGATATATTCCATCGATTTTTCCGCAGAGTTGCGACCATCGGGCTGAAATTCAGGACTAATGTCAGCAGGCCCTTTTCTGCTAAATTCTTCAGCAGAAAACTTAAACAGCTTTGACGCATACAAATTGGTTTTTGAAAACTTTGAAGATTCCAGGTCCACCACAACAATGCTTTCAGGGGCGTTATCAAAAAATTCACGAAGTCTGGCCTCACTTTGTTTGAGGGCTTCTTCAGCCAGTTTTCTTTCTGTTACGTCCTGGAATATTCCTGAAAGCCGTTCAGCGTTACCGTCTTCATTAAATTTATATTTCCATTGATTATAACTATACCTTATGTCCCCGTCCGCACGTATAAATCTGAAATAAAATGAGATATTTTCAAATGTCTTAAAGCCGTTTTCTATAATTTCATAGGTATCCTGTAAGTCTTCAGGATGGCAAAACGACATAAATGCATCTTCAGATGGAGCAACATCTCCTTTGGTTATTCCAAATAGGTTGTAAACCTCTTCTGACCAATAGTGGACATTACTTTTCAGGTTAATTTCCCAGTTCCCAACATGCGATATGGCCTGTGCTTCTTTTAACCTTCTTTCACTTTTTTCAATTTTTCTGCGGGATAATACCTGCTCCGTTACATCAATTATAAAGAAAAAGATACCCTCAATTTGATTTTCAATATTCCTGTAAGCCTGGTAAATGAAATTCAAATATTTATCAACGGGTTCTTCATTACCCGGTTGATTAATTTTAACAAGCATTTCATTGGCTGTAAAAGTGTCGCCGGTTTCGTACACATGATTTAATATTTTTATGAATCCCTGTTCAATCACTTCCGGCAATATTTCTTCAACTGTTTTACCAATTATATTTTTTTTGCCTATAAGAGTTAAATAAAGAGGATTGGCTACTTCAAACACATGGTTTGCTCCCCTTAAAACACCCATTGATGTTGGAGCCTGGGAGAATAAATTTTTTAACCGCCGTTGCTCGCCTTTAAGCTCTTTTTCAAGTCTTTTTTTCGCCGTTACATCCCTTGCGATTCCATACCTGATCTGGTCTTTTTCATCCCAACGGGCAGACCATTCAATTGGCACCAATGAACCATCTTTGTGGATGTACCTGTTTTCGAAATGGTTAACATTGTTTCCGGCCATTACATGATCCGCTGTTTTATACGTTTCCTCATTGTCTTCATGGTGAACCAAATTAATAAGGGGTTTCCCGATAAGTTCTTCCGGCCTGTATCCCCAGACAGCTTCACTTGCAGCACTCACTTTTATAAAATTTCCATTTGCATCAACGGCACAAATAACATCCAGCGATGAATCCATTATTTTATTAAGATCGTTCACCGCGTGTTGAAGATCATTCGCAGCAGCAACAAGTTTTTCTTCCGTCTTTTTCCTTTCCGAAATATCCCTGATGATCATTGATGTTCGCTCCTGCCCGTAAGCATCTTTAAATAAAACAGAACTGATTTCTCCCGGAAATTTGCTCCCATCTTTTCTCATATACATTAGCTCACCTTTTGCTATACCAGTGAGTTGGCGTTCTTTAATAAGGGCCTCTGCCCTGGGATCTTTTAAATCTATTAAGCCATTTCTTCCCGCAGTACATATTTCTTTTTCTGTCATTTGGAACATTTTACAGGCAGCAGGATTTGCCGAGAGTATTGCACCATCAGCTACCGTGAGAAGAATCCCATCAATGCTGTTCTCAAAAAACGCACGATATTTGGCTTCGCTTTCACTGATCAGCCGCGCTGCTTGTTTACGTTCTGTAATATCCTGGCCAAATATCATATAGCTTCCATCTCCGAGCAGGGTACCACTCACTTCCATTTCTAATATGCTTCCGTCCTTTCTCTTTAGTTTTCGTTCGTTTCTTATCGGTTTGCCAAGTTTCAACTCATCCAGTTGTAACGCATTAACTAAAAGGTCCTCTTTAAATAAAAAATCATACAGATATAACTTTAAAAATTCCTGTTTTGAATAGCCAAGCATTTGGCAGGCAGCAACATTTGCATCAATAAATCTAAAAGAGTCATCAGTAAAAACAATTGCGTCAGTTGCCTGCTCAATAAGTGAACGGTAGCGCAATTCACTATCTCTTATTTTTTCTTCTGATAGTTTTCTTTCCGTAATATCCTGGATCGTTCCAACGGCACGGGAAGGTCTGCCGGTATTGTCGGTCACTATGTGCCATCTTTCTTCAACATCTTTTACATGGCCATCGCTTAAAATGATGCGGTGTTCAATTGTGTTAACCGAGTTATTACTGACCGATACCATAAATGCAGCATCTACTTTTCCCCTATCATCAGGATGCACAAATCCTAAAAAATTTTGATGGGAAATTTTTGAAGAGCCCCTAGAAACTCCAAAAATCCGGCAGGTTTCCTCAGACCAGGATACTTCAAAATTTAACAGGTTGGTTTCCCAGCTCCCCACGTGAGCCATTGCCTGGGCGATAGATAAGCTTGCTTCGCTTTGCCTGATCTTTTCGTCTGCTAGTTTTCTCTCTGTAATATTTCTGGAATAGCAGGCAATGGCAACAACAGCATCGTCTTTATAAACCGGATTAAAGCTTATATCCGCCCATGACTCTTCCCAATTATTAAAAGAGGGAGTATATATTTCTTCTTTAAAAGAGTTACCTGATAAGGCTTTTCTATATGCTTTCTTCCAAAAGGCAAGGGAATCCGCATCAAAAATATCCTTCATCAAAAGGTCATCGCCGGGTTTGAGCGTAATATGAGACATAGCCTCCAGGCTTTGAATAAAAGCTTTATTGGAAGCTATAAGTTTAAAATCACTACTTACGGTCCACATCAAATCATCGGTACAGTTGATTAATGCTTCCTTATCCATTTTTTCAAACTCTGTTTGGCGTACTTCCTTTTTCAGTTCATGCGCCAGTTTTTCTTTTTCTTCATTTTGAAAAATCAATTCTTTGTTGGCTATAACTAATTCCGTCGCCCGTTTTTCTTTTTCATTATTTTGAACAACAAGTTCCTGGTTGGCAATGATCAGTTCTGCCGCCCGTTTTTCTTTTTCTTCATGTTGAAATTCAAGCTCTCTGTTGGCTATGATTAATTCTGCTGCTCTTTTATCCTTTTCTTCGTTTTGAAGCTTGAGTTCGTCTATGTTCATCTTCAACTCCTCTTCCAATTTTATGCGGGAAGTAATATCACGGGCGATTTTTGAAGCGCCTATAATATTGCCGGCACTATCTGTCCATGGTAATACAGTAAGCGAGACATAAATCTCTCCGCCACCTTTTTTAAAAAGAACTGTTTCACTATGGTTAACAATTTCGTTATTGCAAATTCTCTGAAGATTTTTTTTCTCCTCGTCGCTATATTCCGGTGGAATTATTAAGGAAATATCTTTACCCACTGCCTCGCCGGCACCGTATCCGAACATTTTTTCACTGCCCTTATTCCAGGTTTTTATAGTTCCGTCCAATAGCTGGCTAATAATTGCATCATCTGAAGATTCAACAATGGCAGCGAGGTGCAAGGTGTATTCTTCAGTCTTTTCAGGTGTATTGATATTTTCAACACCGTTATTATGTATGAGAAGGGGTTGTGAATCGGAGTCTTCTAACTGGTCTGGGTTCATCTTCGGAGCATGTTAAAATAAGTGTGGAGTGATAAGAATCCCAAACAAAATTTTAAAAGCATCCTTTGTTAAAGCTACTAACAGGTTTTTGAGAAATAGGATGAGTTTTGTACAAGTATTCTTATAGGATCACCACTAAAGATAAAACAATAAAATAACAAACCTCATATGTGAACAAGCTCGGGTGCATTTAAAATTGTCGCTATGCTAAACTGCATGTGGGCGGTGGAGACACCGCCCACGGCGGACTGCGCTGGTTGGTGACACCAACCAGCGACGATTTGAAATGCACCCACAAGCTCCCGGCCCGTAATTTAAGAATCGGCATTAACCGGTAAAACTTCGAATAACCAGTTCAGAAAAAATATAAAATTAAACAGCCAAACTAACGAATATGCGTGACTGAACTATCAGGACGGGCAAGAAAACCGATGGTAAGGGAATGCCTGAAAAAAAATTTTCGGCGAATTCAGCAGAAGAATACTTATAATCTCCCGTCAAGATCACACCACCAGGAATCTTAACACGTATATAAAAATATTTTTCCCTATTAGTCTACTTATTTAGTAGGGAATACCTTACTTTTGTTTTTTCCTGCGAATAATTTTTATTAAAAGGTAAAAGAAAATACAATGACATTGAGCCATTAATTATCACCTAAAACATAAAAGCTACATCATCATTTTACCGGCCTACCCCTGAATCATTTCTTTTCAAAAAAACTTAAGAACTAAATAATTATGCCTGCTCAATCGCCCGATGAAATAATTGAAAGCATTACTCATTCTCACGATGTTGTAATAACTGATGCGGAACTGCGTTCTTCGCGGAAAAAAATATTTAATAAATATATGATTGCGGTTACTGCTGTTGCATTGATTGCGCTATTTATTCTTCTTTTTCTATCGGATGAACAAATATTATCATTAAAAGCGGGACTGCACCAGGACCATTATTTATTTTACTGGATGCTGCTGGCAGGATTTTTCGCCGAAGTAGTTGCAGGTTCTATGGGAATGGGCTACGGCGTTATTTGCACTACGATTTTGCTTATACTTAATGTGTCTCCACCGGTAATAAGTGCCAGCATACATTCCGCTGAATCCTTCACCAGTGCCGCCGGTTCTATCAGCCATTGGCAATTGGGGAATATCAATAAAAAATTAGTAAAATCATTGGCAATCCCGGCAGTCTTCGGAGCAGTATTGGGAGCGGTTCTGCTAACATACGTAGGCGAGCGGTATGCTAAAATGACCAAGCCTTTTTTAGCCCTTTATACCATGTACCTGGGTATTAAGATTTTGCAAAATGCTTTTAAAAAGAAAAAAAATACAACGAAGGAAACTACAAATATTACCGTTCTTGGATTGGTAGGAGGGTTTATTGATTCATTTGGAGGAGGAGGCTGGGGTCCGTTAGTAACGGGTACGTTTATAAAAAACGGGCATACGCCGCGATATGTTATTGGCAGCTCAACGGTGGCTAAATTTATTTTAACAGTCGCAAGCGCTGTCACTTTTATAATCACAATCGGCATCCATCACTGGAATATTGTTGCAGGACTGCTTATCGGTGGTGTAGTCACCGCACCTTTTTCTGCAATGCTTACTGCTAAACTCCCCACCCGTAAAATGTTTGTTCTTGTGGGAGTCGTTGTTATTATATGTAGTTTAATTAGTTTGTACAGGAGTGTTTTTTTATGATCAATACTGTGTTTGTTTGTTCACTGATGAATTTCTTATTATCCTTTGCATCCTCCAGGTGTAAAGTTTAAATGTCTATACCACGCACAAAAAAAAAGCCGACATTATACGCCCTTGCTCCGAATATAGGGCAAGAGCCCTCCGGCAAGGAGGAAGTATAACTAATATTATTTTTAAAAATCATAACTTCCATATTCTTTTCTCATCAAATCATCTAATCTGCTTTTTATGAAAGGATTTATCGCTGCGTCCTGCTTATTATTTTTTTATGCAACCGCATTTGCCCAAACAACTAAAAAACAATATCCCGAAATAGATATCGCATACAAAAAATTTGAATTGGATAACGGACTTACACTTATTGTACATGAAGATCATAAAGCGCCTATTGCCGCTTTCAATATATGGTATCATGTTGGCTCAAAAAATGAACCTGTTGGCAAAAACGGTTTTGCTCATTTATTTGAACATTTAATGTTTACGGGCAGTGAAAATAACCGTGATAAGTATTTTACGCTGCTTGACGCTATTGGCGGCACTGATGTAAATGGCACCACCAATAGTGACCGTACAAACTATTTTGAAGATGTGCCGAAATCAGGTTTCGATAAAATACTGTGGGCCGAAAGTGACAGGATGGGTTACCTGCTGGGATCTGTTGATTCATCACGCCTGGAGGAACAAAGAGGAGTTGTTCAAAATGAAAAACGCCAGGGTGAAAATGAGCCTTATGCTATAGCAGAGGAACTTATGGCAAAAAATACTTTTCCTGCAGGGCATCCATACTCGTGGACTGTTATTGGCCAGAAAAAAGATTTAGATTCTGCATCGCTTGATGATGTGAAAGAATGGTTCAAATCTTATTATGGACCTAATAATGTAACTGTAGTGATTGCAGGTGATATAAACACAGATTCGGTTTATCAAAAAGTAAAAAAATATTTTGGTGCAATTCCTGCAAGCCCGCCAATTGCAAGGCAAAGCGAATGGGTTGCAAAAATGACCGGCATTCATTATCAAACAGCACAGGACCGGGTACCGCAGGCACGTTTACAAAAAACCTGGAACGTACCACAATGGGGAACTGCGGATGCTACTTACCTGGCTTTATTAAGTGATATTCTTACTAACGGCAAAACTTCACGCCTGTATAAGAGACTGGTGTATAATGATCAGTTATCAAGCAATATTTATTCTTATGTTGATGCCAGGGAAATCGCAAGCCAGTTTAATATTTTCTGCTATGTAAAACCAGGGTTCACTGCAGGCAAAATAGATACGACCATCAACGAAGAACTACACAAAATACTCACACAAGGGCCCACGGTTGCTGAAGTAGAAAGAGCAAAAACAAATTACTTTGCCGACTTTGTAAAAGGCATGGAACGCATTGGGGGCTTTGGGGGCAAATCAGATATCCTCGCACAAAGTGAAACATTTGGGGGCACGCCTGGTTATTATAAAAAGATTCAGGCATGGATTAAAAATGCGACGGCTGCTGATATAAAAAAAGCTGCTGTTGCATGGCTGAGCGATGGTGAATATGTTTTGGATATTGAGCCTTATGGAACTTATACCGTTGGTGATTCTATTGCCGATAGAAAACAACAACCGCCTTTAGGGGCACCGGCAGTTGTGAAATTTCCTGCAGTAAAACAATTCACATTAAGCAATGGACTAAAGGTGGCATTGGTTGAAAGAAATTCGGTTCCCGTTGTTGATATGTCTTTGATGGTTAACGCCGGTTATGCAGCCGACCAGTTTGGCAAACCCGGGCTATCTAAATTAACCATGACCATGATGCAGGAAGGAACAAAAACAAAATCTGCTTTACAGTTAAGTGATGATTTGGCAAATGCGGGTGCAAGTTTCTATACCTATTCTGATCTTGATAATTCGTATTTGTACATGAGTGCCTTAAAGCCAAATCTTGATCAATCGCTCAATTTATTCACCGATGTTTTATACCGCCCGTCTTTTCCTGAAAAGAATTTTGAAAGGGTGCAAAATGAACAGTTACTTGCCATTAAGCAGGAACAATCACAACCTTTTGGAATGGGCCTGCGAATTCTTCCGCGTTTATTATATGGTGCCGGTCATGCTTATAGTAATTCCTTCACGGGATCAGGAACCGAAGCTTCTGTAAAAGCAATTACACGCAACGACCTGGTGAAATTTCATGACACATGGTTTGCTCCAAATAATGCCACACTTGTCGTGGTAGGCGATATTAAAGCAGATGAATTAAAGACAAAATTAGAAAGCAGTTTTGCTTCGTGGAAAAAGCAATCAGTTCCCGAGAAGAATTTAAAAGATGTTGCCATTGCCGCACAACCGTCAGTTTATATTATTGATAAACCCGGCGCCTTACAGTCAATTATTCTTACAGCAGAAATAAGTCCGTCTGCCCAGGATCCTGACTATGAAAAAATTCAGATGATGAACCGCATTTTAGGAGGGGAGTTTACCTCCCGCATCAACATGAATTTGCGTGAAGATAAGCATTGGTCTTACGGTGCCGGTTCTTTTAATATGGATGCAAAGGGGCCTGGTTTTTTTGTGGCTTATGCTCCTGTTCAAACTGATAAGACAAAAGAATCTATGCAGGAAATGCTTAAAGAACTAACGCAATATATTGGTGATAAACCCCCAACGGAAGTAGAGTTCGATAAAGTACAAAAAAACGCAGTAATGCAATTGCCCGGAGTTTGGGAAACGAATGGTTCTGTATTAAGTGCGCTGCAATCTTCTATTGAATATGACAGGGGAATAAATTATTTAAATGATTATCCGGCCATGCTGCAACACCTAACATTAACTGATATACGCGAAGCTGCCTTGAAAGTAGATAAGCCAAAAAATCTTACGTGGGTTATCGTTGGAGACAGGTCGAAAATTGAAAAGGGAATAAAGGAACTCAACCTTGGCCCGATTAAATATATTGATACTGAGGGTAACGAAGTAAAATAAATTCAGCGTAGCGGTTGCTGTTATATCCGGCAGTTTGTGTGGACCAAAGTTGCCAGCCTTGCACTAATTGTGAGACTTTTACGAAGACGATGAAGCAAAATAAAATTGGGGGGCATTAATTTCGTGCGAAAGGTTTTTTGGCGGACATCACCAACATCAGCTTAGCGCGATGGATCAGTTTTATTTTATTTCATGCAATTATAATTATTTAAAAATATCAAACTCTTTGCGGCGAATACCTGGTTAAAAAGTACAAGGAATAAATTCCGGAATGCTCATTTTAACTTGTTTGCAAAATTATCGCCATGGAACATGCGTACCACTTTTCCACCGGCATCTCTTTCGAAACGCAGTTCTTCCCCAAGGCTCTCATCATCTTTTCTTACTCTTCTAAATGTATCATCGCTTATGTATTTGAAGAGTCGCATTTCTTTGGCAGGATTTTCAGAAGGCAGGCTAAAAACCGCCAACCGTCCTTTCCACGGCAACACTACATCCTCTCCGTCCCATGCATAACTATCATAGTTGCCCGCGTAATCCTCCAGGTCAGCTTTACCTGCTGATGTATCCGCAACATCTTTAGCCTTATTCAGCAGTTCAAAAATGGAAAACGCATACTTTTCCGGATCTACGCCTTGCGCATTGATCATGCAGGCGACTGCTATCTTGTTTTTTGGAGAAAGGGTTAACGAAGTTCTGTAGCCGGGGCAAGACCCATCATGCCCGACATACGTGGCATCGTTTTCTTTATAAACAATGAAGCCAAGGCCCCAGGTTATTTTGCCATCGGGGTCCATCCATTGAACTCTCTGCATCTCCTTCAGGGTTGATGGCCGCAGCACTTCCTTACTACCGTTGTTGAGCAACCGAAATTGCCATGAAGCAAAATGTGCCAGGTCAATCGCATTGGAAGCATAACCTGCAGCGGGAGCTATTCCGTTTGCCTGGAAGAAAGGCATCATTTTGCGGGTACCATCCCTGTACAATGCGCTGTAGCCGGTGGCCATTTTTCCCCGCCAAAGGTTTTGAGGAAGTGAAGGATGTGTATTGGTTAATTGCAGCGGCTGCAGAATATTTTTTTCTACATAGTTTTCGTAACTCGTTTTTGAAACATTTGCCACCACCTCTCCCAAAAGGCTCATTCCAAGATTTGAATATTGAAAGTAAGTTGAGGAGGGATACAAAGTTTGTTGGCCTCCTAATTTCGCACGTATTTCTTTTTCAGTAGGAAACTTAAAATCGGGTGCACTCCAGTAAGGATAAGCCGCTTCTCTCGGCAACCCCGACGAATGCGTAAGCAGCGAACGAATGGTAATGGGGACAGTCTCTGAATATTGCTGTTTTAAATTATACCCTGGTAACAAGGCACTGATAGAATCATCAAGCCTTAACTCACGATTTTCCCAAAGCTGCATGACCGCAACAGAAGTAAACAATTTTGATATGGAGCAAATACTGCAAATAGTTTCTGCCTGCATAGGTATTTTCTTTTCTACATCCGCAAAGCCATAGCCCTTACTGAATATAATATTTTGATCGTCTACAATTGCCACCGATATTCCGGGCAGCTTATCAAAATCGCGCTGGCCACTGAGCCATGCGTCTACAATTCTAAGAGCCTCTTTATAAGCAGTTTCCTTTGTTTGGCTATGGCCAACTGTGCCGCCGATATAGATTATTAAAAAGAAAAATAAGTATCTCATATTTTTTGTTACCAAAAATGATTATGCTTTTCCGGCGTACTAATATAACTTGTTTTATTACTTTCCTGAAATTAGAAATAATGCAAGGAAACAGGCTGGCCGGGCGCAAAGCTATGCCGGATACTGTTTGAACAGTTGGGTAATTCCTTCAACGGCTATTTGCAGGCCTATACAAAAAATCAAAAAAGCCATTATGTTATTTACTATTTTTTCTGTGTGAGCCCATATAATTGATAAGCCGGTTTGCATTCACATAGCAAATGAATATTAAGATGCACATTCCTATAACAGAAAGTAACAAAGCAATGGTATTAAGTAGATACTGAGAAGAATATTTACCAGCTCTATGTGCGCTTAAAGTCAAAAGAACGGATATAGTGCCCGCTCCCGTGGTGATTGGAAATGAAATTGGATAAAATAATTTACTATCAATTTCTGCCACCTTGCCCGGATCTTTTTTTTCGATTGTAGTGCCTGATGCCGTACCAGGCTTAACCGGGTTCAAGAAATGCCATCCGATTTTCTAAATCATAATTCCTCCGGCGAATTGAACAATCGGGACAGACAATCCAAATAGTTCCGAAATCCAATGACTGGTCAGTAAAGTAAATGCACAGATACCAAATGCATAAAAAGTAATTCGCTTTACTGCTGCTACCCTTTCCTTATTGGATAAATCAGAAAAATACGAACTAACAATAAAAGCCGTTCCGAGAGGATTGATAACCGGAAACAGCGCGATAAAGCCTATGAAAACAAAATGAATAAATATGAGCAGTCATTATTTTTGCCTTTTATTGGTTTTCCTCTTTAAACATAAAAATATTTAAAAAAATAAAAGAAGCCGCCGTGTAATAATGCCGTTTTCAATTTTAACGAGGTGCCGCTATTTAAAAAATAATGTATATATTTTTCGGACGTAGCATTCATTGCTCTTTATTAATTAAAAATTTCTATTTAAAATATAAGCATGGACGACAAAAAATTCCTAAAAAAATCTAAAAGAAATAACTTTGATTTACCCCGCCTCATTATTTTGATTTACAGTTAATTTGTATATTACCACATGCGTTATATATTGTGCAGTCTCATTATTGCAGCTTCTCATTCGAAATCATTTTCCCAAATTGTGAATGTTGAAAGCCGGCGTATACAAACAGATACAACAGGATGGTTTGGAAGTTTTGGAACCGGGTTTTTGTTTGAAAAAAATGTTTTAGAAGTAATTAATATCAATGCCGATGCTTACCTGGAATATCAAACTCCTAAAAGTGTTTTTATTGGTTTGGGGAGCTATAATTTTCTCCGCGGCAACGGCCAATCCTTATACGACAATACATTCTATCACGTGCGCTATAACTATAAAATAAATAAATGGATGCAATGGGAGGCATTTACCCAATTGCAGCATAATGATATTACAGGCATTAAATTAAGAAGGCTGGCGGGTACAGGACCGCGTTTCAGATTAGTTGGCAGTAAAAAGATTTCTCTGCATGTAGCAACTGCCGCGATGTACGAATATGAAAGAGAAAAAACAAATCCCATAATTTATCACAACGACATAAGAAGCACCAGCTATCTTTCACTTAATTATAAACCTTCAGAAAACACCTCTTTCAATGGAACTGTTTTTTATCAGCCGCTTTTCAGAGATGCACAGGATTACAGGGTATTAAACGAGATTAGCGCAAAATTTAAGATTGTAAAAAAACTGTCTTTCAAAGTAACATGGTATTATCTACACGACAGTAAGCCTGCGGCAAATACACCAAAATTTAACTACAGTATAAGCAATGGAATTGAATACAGTTTGTAAAACAAAAGGTTACATAGAAGCTGTTTGAGCTAATTAAAATAAAATGATTAGACATGCTAATAAATATTTTAGCCACAGATAAATTTGTGTAATCTTTGGCAAATAAATAATTCAAACAACTTTTCAAATAAATTTTTTGGATAAAAAAATAAAGGCATTTCAACATTATTACCTGAAACAATTCATCTGACTACGAATCAAAAAACTATTACAGTTCTTGGTAAAGCCATAGGTTATCTAAAGTAAGAGAGTTTTGCCTATCGTTATTTCATTCCTCTCCTATGTGTTGTCGGTGATTGCTTTGGTGTAAAACCTTCCGCACGAACACCAGACCGGCAGTGGATGGCTTTACGCGAAGAGTATTCACTGTAAGAAAACCTACAGCTGCATAAAGTGCAACTATGTTAATGAGGCAAGGCGTTTATAGAAGCACGCATGGCATCCAGCTCGCTCAACCTGTTTTGGCTTTTTGCGAGGCTCGAGGTAAGCTTACTTATTTTTTTATTTTGATCATCAAGATTGTTACCTGCTTTTCTTGCATCCTTCGCATCTTTTACTGACCTTCTTGCTTCTCTCTTTGCTCTCCTGGCATCTTTCACACTGCCGTTGGTAGCATTTGATGCCTTATCTGCTGTCGACATAGCAGTATTTTGCGCATCTGATGTAGCATTATCAGCTTTCTTAGTATATCCTGCCAAATCATTTTGAGCTTTATCAAGGTCAGCAGTAAGACCGACAATATCAGCACTTACTTTCATGTATTCCTTATTGAGGGCTGCGGTATCAGCAACTGTTTTATAAGTTTGAGACAACACAGGTAAACCAGCCAAAATAAACAGTATGGCGGGTAAAAGAAATTTTAATTTTTTCATTTGATTTTTTATAATTGTTTTTAAATATTCAGTGCAGTTGTAGCAACATCATGACCAGCTTGTGGGATGGTGGCTATATGAGATCATACAACAATTAACGAGCCGCGTTCCGGATTTTCTGGTCCCGCCAGGTTAAATCACTTTTTCGCAAAAGATTTTTTTGAGACCAACGATGGGGAAGTCAGATTTTAAATTACTTAGAAATAAAAAAAAGCATCCATTAAAGATACTTTCTTTGTCTCAGCGGGGTTTTCATTTTCATAAAGCATTCACGAATAATAAATAATCATTCGAAAATGAAATCCTAATGCTCACTTCCCAGTGGGGTTTTCACAGCATAATCTCGCGGCTATAATACTCTTCCGTGAAACCCCGATCCATGAGTAAACATTGAATTATTGGAAAGCCAATCTATAAATCTTTATAATGCTTTAGTATGAAATGCCTGGCAATGCGCTTGTTATCAATTGTGTAAGCGCCGGAGTGTCTATATTTTACAGACATAATGCTAAGATAAGCAGATGACTTGGCTTTAATTTGAAGTCCGTTCGGGCATCGGGGTTTCATTTCCTGAGTTCCTTTTTATTGTTAGCTTCTTTAAGAACGGGAAATGAAAACCCCGCTGAGAAAGAAAATTGTGCTTTGCCCTTATAAATTATATTTTCATTTGCCCTGTGGTTTGAGATAGGAGATTATGTGTTTAAATCCAAAGGCTCACTCCGGTACTTATATTGAGGACTAAGATTGTTTGTTTATTATAAGCATGGAATTTGTATATTATGTAAACGAACAAATAATTACACGCTACTAAATGAAATTTAAAACTGCAAACCTTTATTCGATTGTTACTGTATCTCTTTTGATGACAGCTATTGGTTGTTCCCCTGCTTACAGCCAGCCAGCAGCAACCAATGTAACAGGTTTATTGATTATAGGGCTGGTGCTGGGTGCCATATTAATGTTTTTAATTTCAAGGTTACTGCGCCCACGTAAACAGTCAATTGCCAAAGAAAATTCCCATACAATTATTGAGAGCATGCGAAAGGTTTTTAAAATTGTGTTTGTAGAAGGGCATTTTAATGAATTGTATACTTTTGAGGATACCAAAAAATTATTCGGCTTTATACCATCTACCCGGCGGGCACTTGTTATTATAAAAGCAAAGGTTTTGGTAGGATATAATTTTGAAAAGTTTGTATGGGAAACGGATGAAGTTAATCAAAAGATCAGGTTGATTTCTTTTCCTGAACCAGAAATATTAAGTGTGGAACCAGAGTATAAATATTACAACTTTGATGAAAACATTTTTAATCTTTTAAGCCGGGATGATCTTACTCAAATTCAGGCCAATGGTAAAAAGCAGGTTGAACTTGCTGCTATTAACAGTAACCTGCCAAAAATAGCTGCCGAACAAATGCGCACTTTATTGCTGGAAGTTATAGAATCTAAAAAATGGCATTTGGAAAACATCCAAACAATAACGGCAGGCATAAAGAATTCCATTCCGCCTGCGGGTAATTAAAAGAAACCGGGTAATATTTCCTTTACATATACTGTAATTATTTTTTCTTCTTTTAAAAAATTCTATAGACTGTTTAGTCATTTTTTGTTTAACAGGAGCTTAGATGCAGGCTAAAGTTAATCAGGTACACCGTATTACGTTAACAAATATGCCAGTCCCATGTTAATAGATTACCTTACAAAAGTTGTAACAAGAACTTATCTTCTTCCTGGAACAGGCTAATTAATACACCACTTCTTATTTCTTTATCACTAAGTTTTATTTAATACAACGAGAATGTGTTTAGGAAACCGCCATTATGTCCAAATTAAATAAAGATAAACCCAGGGTTCTTTCGAAAAACCTTTTCCCGGTCGTTGGTATCGGCGCTTCAGCAGGTGGGCTCGAAGCGTTTAAGAGACTGATAAAAGCCATACCTGAAAAAACAGGAATGGCCTATATATTGGTGCAGCATTTACATCCTGATCATTCCAGTTCTCTACCGGAAATTCTGCAAAGGGAAACCCGAATGAAAGTGAATGAAATAAGTGATAATGTAAAAGTGCAGCCTGACGAAGTTTACATTATCCCGGCAAATAAAATGCTGGTAGCCACTGACGGCGTTCTGCTATTAAGCCCCAGGCCAAAGGAGCAGAAAAATATGCCCATTGATCTTTTTCTTTCTTCACTTGCAGAAGTGCACCAGAGCCATGCTATAGGAATTGTGTTGTCAGGCAATGGAGTAGATGGAACAATAGGCCTGGGAAAGATAAAAGAACAGGGAGGAATAACTTTTGCGCAGGATCTTGAGAGCGCAACATTTGATTCAATGCCGCATAATGCTATAAAAGCCGGGGTGGTGGATTTTATACTTGCTCCCGAAAATATGCCCAGGCAACTACTGCTGCTAAACGATTCTTTAAATATTATATCCACAGATGAAGATGCACTGCCAGCAGAATTCTCAGAAGAACAAGGATTTAAAAAAATACTTAATCTTCTTCGCCTGAAGCATGGAGTTGATTTTACGTATTATAAACAAACCACTATACGCAGGCGCATACTTCGCCGCATGGTAATACTTAAGCGGGAAAAAATTGTTGACTACCTCGACTACATTGACAAGAATAATGATGAAGTCGATATCCTGTTCCATGATTTGCTGATACCAGTTACCTCTTTTTTTCGCGACCCTGAAATATTTGAGAGCTTATGCAAAGAGGTATTGCCGGAAATTGTAAAAAATAAATCTTCTATAGATCCATTACGAATTTGGATAGCAGGCTGCTCCACAGGTAAGGAAGTTTATTCAATAGCAATTAGCCTTCATGAATACCTGAGTGATAAAGTTTCAGAAATTAAAATACAAATTTTTGCAACCGATCTTTCAGAAAAATCAATTGCAAAAGCAAGAAGCGGTATTTATGATAAAGGCGAGATGGATGGTTTAACTGCCGGACAGGTTCAACAATTTTTTACCAAAATAAATGGAAGCTACCAGGTAAAAAAAATCATAAGGGATATGTGTGTGTTTGCCTGCCATAACTTTTTAAAAGATCCGCCTTTTGCTAAAATTGATCTTATCAGTTGCCGCAACGTGCTTATTTACATGGAACCTTTTTTACAAAAAAAAGCATTTACAACGTTCCATTATTCGCTTAAACCAAAAGGATATTTATTGCTTGGAAAATCTGAATCGGTGGGAGGCACCTCGGATTATTTTGTTCCATTAGGACCAAAGGAAAAGATCTATTCGAGAAAAGCATTTCCGGGCAAATTTATAAATACAGCCTCAACACACAGCGAAGGAATTCTCAGAGATACAGATTATGGGTTACGAAGCAATGAGAAAAAGAAGGATGACTTTCAAAAAGATGCTGATGATATTCTTTTAGCAAAATTTACCCCCCCGGTGTAATCGTAAATGACCAGTACGACATTGAACAATTCCGTGGATCAACAGGTGATTTCCTGGAGGCTGCACCCGGCAAGGCAAGCCTGAATGTGCTAAAGATGGCGCGGGAAGGGTTGTCGTTTGAAATACGAAATGCTTTGCAAAAAGCAAAAAAAACCAAGGCCTCCGTTAGTAAAGAAAGTATCCTGATTAATAATGGAAAGAAAATAATAAGCCTGGAAGTAATTCCATTACTTAATAGTGCTGACCTTCATTTTTTAATTCTCTTTAAAGATGCCGCGTTAGCATCAACTATAACGGGAAATAGCGAGGATCCGGAAAATGTAGCAGGGGAAAAACAGCATGAAAATCTTCGCATAAAGAAGTTAGAAAAAGACCTCGTGAATTTGCGGGAAGATATGCGAAGCATTACTGAAGACCAGGAAGCTGCAAACGAAGAACTGCAGAGTGCTAATGAGGAATTGCTTAGTGGAAGTGAAGAATTGCAAAGCCTTAATGAAGAACTGGAAACAGGCAAAGAAGAATCACAAAGTACCAATGA
>JBBSBD010000037.1:0-33834 GCA_038251675.1 Chitinophagales bacterium
CAAATATATTAATTGTTTAATTAGGCAGTCTTATCTTATCATTACAAGGAATATCAATAAATAAATCCATAAAAAATCTACAAAGTGCCAATAGGTATTCATCAGATCTATTTGCACTGTATTATAATTTTTACTTTTAATACTATAGGCTTTTATCAATATTACTACTAGTGCAATCACGCCCCCTAAAACATGAAGTGCATGCAGCCCAACAATTATGTACAAAAAGGAAAACGATACATTTCTTGTCAGAGTAAACCCCTTCTGCCATAATTGATTAAAGCCTGCGTATTGCATAAAAATAAATGCAATTCCTAATATCAGGGTTATCGCCAGCCATCGCCTGTAGCTTCTCATTTCTCTTTGCCTGAACGCGCTGCGGCTCGCCAGGATAGTTATACTGCTAAGTATAATTACTGCAGTTGAATACCAAAATATGATCGGAAGGTCGAAAGTGATCCAGTTAGAAAGATTACGTTTAATAAGATATGCGCTGGTGAGGCCTGCAAACATCATCACTATACTTGCAAGAGCAATCCACAATGTAAATTTGTGTGGGTGTATCTTGTTTTTTTCTTCTTTCATCAACGCTATCATAAAATTATTAATTCTTATTTTTTATTATTTCTGTCAAGGCACGAAGTACACAAATAAAAGCTCAGGTACCTCGCGTCATTCGTGTTTTTGCAAGAAAGGCCTTTTTGTAAGTTTATCCTTTATCAAATAATAATGAAAGAAACACTATCATCAAATAAAAATAGGAACTGAACATAACTCTCCTTGCGGCGTTTACGTTCATTGTAATTAACAATAATACACTCATAAAAACCATCCCGAGATTACAGCACAACAAAATCCAAAAAGATAAGATGCCACTTATGTGAAAATAATATGGCAGCATACCCACAGGTATCATTAGCATTGAATAAACTACCGTCTGGAGCGCGGTGAATTTTGTAGGGCCACCGGCACCTGGCAATAATTTAAATCCCGCCTTTTCGTAATCTTTATGAGCAACCCATGCTATTGCCCAAAAATGGGGGAATTGCCATAAAAACAATATTGCAAATAATACCCATCCACCTTCGTTAAGCTGATTTGTACCGGCAGTCCAGCCAATCAGGCAAGGTAAAGCGCCGGGCAATGCTCCCACCAAAACTGAAATCGAATTTATTTTTTTTAGTGGAGTATAAACAAAGCCATATAAAAACAAACTCAATAAGGAAATAAAGGCGCTAAGAAAGTTAAACCAAAACCACATAATCATAATACCCGCAATACCTGCAATTATTGCAAAGGTAAGCGCCTCATTTACTTTCATTCTGCCGGAGGCAACAGGTCTCGACGCAGTACGCTTCATTAAAGCATCAGTATCTTTTTCTACTGCCTGGTTTATTGCATTTGCAGAACCCGTGATTAACAGCCCGGCAATAAATAAAATAAGGACTGAGAAAAAATCGAAATTAATATTTGGTGCAAGCAGATAGCACACCACACAACTAAATACAACAGTAAAGCTTAAAGTAAATTTAATCAACTGGAAATAATCCTTCACCTTACTTGCCAATGCAAGAGAAGATGAATTAGGAATTCCTGTAATCGCTTTATCCATTAATGAGAAACAATTTTTAAAAAAAGCCCCGAAGATTTCAGGGCATTTTCAATTAATATATTTAAATCAATTCTAAATTGATACCCTTTATCAGTGCCTGCTTTCTGATTCACCTATCGGTTCCGTTTGAGGAATAAAATCCCTTCCATCTTTACCATAATCATACGCCCAGCGATGTACTTCCGGAATTTCACCAGGCCAATTGCCATGCCCGGGCCTTATTGGTGTTGTCCATTCCATTGTGTTTGAACCCCACGGGTTTGGCGTAGTAACTTTTCTTCCTTTAAATATCGAGTAAACAAAGTTGAGAATGAACAAAAGTTGTGTTGCAAAAACAATCAGGGCAACCACGCTTATAAATTCATTAAGGCCGCCAAACATTTTAAAGGATTCCCAGTTGCTGAAATCATAGTAACGACGGGGCATGCCTGCCAAACCTTCATAATGCATAGGCCAGAAAATAAGGTAAGCGCCAATAATAGTTATCCAGAAATGTATATAGCCCAAAGTATTATTTAAATACTTACCGTACATTTTAGGAAACCAATGATATATGCCTGCAAACATTCCAAACATTGACGCTACTCCCATTACAATATGGAAATGCGCAACTACAAAATAGGTATCGTGCAAGTGTATATCGAGAGAGGAATTACCAAGAAAAATACCTGTTAATCCTCCTGAAATAAATAAGCTTACAAAACCTATTGCAAAAAGCATCCCAGGGGTAAAACGTATGTTCCCTCGCCAAAGTGTAGTAAGCCAGTTGAATACTTTAATAGCTGATGGCACTGCAATTAGCAAGGTAAGCAACACGAAGAATGAACCAAGGAATGGATTTAGTCCCGTTACAAACATGTGATGTGCCCATACCATGAATGAAAGTGCAGCTATAGCAAATAAAGATCCTACCATAGCCATGTAGCCGAAGATTGGCTTTCTTGCATTGGTTGCCATCACCTCGGACGTTATACCCATTGCCGGCAGCAAAATTATATACACTTCCGGGTGGCCAAGAAACCAAAAAAGATGCTGGAATAAGATGGGGCTTCCACCTTCGTTCGGCAATATTTTGCCTGCTATATAAATATCACTCAGGAAAAAACTAGTGCCAAGATTACGATCAAACAGTAATAATATCGCGCCGGATAGTAAAACAGGGAATGATAATACGCCTAGAACTGCAGTAAAGAATAACGCCCAAATTGTAAGTGGGATTCTTGTCATACTCATTCCTTTCGTGCGCATATTTAATATTGTTGAAATATAGTTTAAGCCGGCCAGGAGTTGGGAAACTATAAATAGTGCCATACTAGTAAGCCATAAGTCCATACCTATTTTAGATCCGTCGGAAGCCTCTCCCAGTGCGCTTAATGGAGGATAAATCGTCCATCCGCCACTTGCAGGGCCAGTCTGTACAAACAAGGATGAAAACATAACTACGGATGCTGTAAAGAAAAACCAATAAGAAAGCATGTTTAAAAATGGCGATGCCATATCTCTTGCACCCACCTGCAATGGAATAAGGAAGTTTGCAAACGTTCCGCTAAGACCTGCGGTAAGAACAAAAAACACAAGGATAGTCCCGTGCATAGTTACCAGAGAATAATAAAACTCCGGATCAAGTTTGCCTCCTTTTGCCCAGTGACCAAGAAAGTCTTCCAGTATAGGAAATGTTTGCTCGGGATAACCCAACTGAAGGCGGAATATAACTGAGAATAGTCCTCCTATAAAAGCCCATATCATTCCTGTAATAAGGAATTGCTTAGAGATCATTTTATGATCCTGGCTAAAAACATATTTTGTGATAAAGGATTCTTTGTGATGGTGTACGTGCGCCTCATGCCCCAGATCGTGGACCACCGTGGGTGCTTCGTGCGTAACTTCTTCGTGATTCATAATGGTATTATTATTTTATAATAGCCTGCCCACGGGGCAGGTTCAATTTTCTATTTTTTAGCGGCACTAATGTTTTGTGCTACGGCCTTGGTAGAATCCGTTGGCACTGGTGGCCTTTTAGGATCCATCTCGGGAAATGCGAGGTAATATTCAGGTTTCTGAGTCGCCATATATTGATCAAAGGCTTGCTGCGATTCCACCACGATAATTCCTCTCATTCCAAAATGCCCCTTGCCACACATCTGATCGCAACTTATTTCATAGGTAAAATTTGGGTTACCGGTTCTTTCTTTCATTTGTTCCGTTGTATAAATAGGAGTAAACCAAAGTGTAGTGGGCGTACCCGGAACGGCATCCATCTTCATACGAAAATGCGAAAGCCCCACATCGTGAATTACATCCTGGGAATTGATCACAAGCTTTACAGGCTTATCTACAACAACGTGCATTGTCGTCGGTACGTGTATATCATCATGGCTTGCTGCATCTGCCCAATCCACCCCCAGTGGATTATTTTTGGCAGGATCAGTAAGCTTATAATTTTTTCGGCCTAAAACACCATCTCTTCCCGGATAGCGTATCTCCCATCCAAACTGGTGACCTGTAATTTCAACAAGTTGAGCATCTTTAGGAGCATCTGAAGTAAACTTAAACCAGTATTTTAGTCCAAACACTACCAGCACCGTTAGTACAATTGCGGGGATACCAGTCCATATTAACTCTAGCTTGTTATCGTGTGTAAGATATAAGGCTTTACGTTTGTCGCTTTCCTGGTATCTAAAAGAAAACCAAAATAGCAAAATCTGGGTAATGAAAAACACGACCCCAGTTACCGCTATAGTAATAAGCAGCATGGTATCAATGCTTTTCCCTTCTTCTGATGCTGATCCTTGTGGAAATAATGTTTGATGATAAAAAAGCTTATTGCACCACCATACGCCTATAAGACCGAGAATAAGAAAGCCAATCATTAAAAACCCGTTAATTTTATTATTTTGTCTTCTTGCTTTCTCTTCACCTTTTAAAACACTTACATATTCACTTGCCTTTGCTATCTGGAAAATAACCAGGAAAATGAGTATAATAATCGCTATCAAAAAAAAGTCATTCATGTTTCTTAAATTTTCCTTTTAATTCACTCAAGCAGGAATACAAAGGTACTTTTGAAATGCTTAATATTTTTTACCTTCTCAATTTTTTACCCCATCATCTTTTTTATAATGATAGTTTAGGAGTAAGAATTTTACTTTCTATAAACTGCGCTTATTTGTGCTACACATGATGTATAATACTCTCTTTAAGGAACGGATGATTCATCGCTGTCATAGGTGCTTTTGAAGCAAATCTTCCAACTCCCCACATAATGATTCCAACAAAACCCAATGGAATACCAAACTCAAACCAACTTAAATGCGGATGAAACTTAACTGTCCCAGGCATTACCATCTGGTAAAAATCAATCCAATGTCCAAAAATTATGAGAACGCACATAAAAGTCACAATTGTATAGTTCCGTTTTGTCGCCTTCTTCATAAAAATTAACAGAGGACATAAAAAGTTAAGAACGAGATTTAGAAAAAACAATCCGCGATAAGGCCCCTGGGAACGTATCTTAAAATAAATCGTTTCCTCAGGAATATTTCCATACCATATAAGCATAAACTGGTCAAACCACAGGTAGGTCCAAAAAATAGAAAATGCAAACATGAATTTTCCAAGATCCTGAAGGTGTTCATCGGTTACAAATTCAAGTTGTCCCCTGTTCTTGAAGTAAACAACAAAAATAGTAATAAGAGCCATTCCTGCAACAAAAGTGCTTGCAAATGTGTACCAGCTATACATGGTGCTGAACCAATGTGCATCTATACTCATAAGCCATAGCCAGGGAATTGTTGATCCCACCGTAAGGCCATACAGCACAATAAAAAAAGCTGACCAGAATAAATTTTTCTTCATCCAGGTTTTACCGGTCTCGTAGTCCATTGTACCCATCTTATCACTTTCCAGGCTAAGGTCTCTTAGCTTTTTTCCTACAAATACCCAAAGCCCTATACACAACAGAGAAGCAATGGCATAAACACCCGGACTTAAAAATCCTGATTTGCCTTTAAGTACTTCATCATGTGCCACCATTTCTTTATCCAGCCAGGGATAAATATCAGTACGGTGTCCGAAAACAATGCTAAGAATTATTACTAAAGCAAGAACCCCCATAACGGGCACTACCGAAGTGATAGCATCCGCCACCCTGCGCATGGCAACCTGCCAACCACCCATTGCCAGAGTAGTGATACCAATAAAAAATGTACTCACGTTTACAAGCAATAACCAAAAAAGACTGTTTTGAAGCATCACCGCCCAAAACCGGGTACTATTTACATTCTCTCCATGCGAGCCTGCTGCCGGGTTTAAGAAAATGACACCGCAGACTAATGTAAGCAAACCCACAATCATAAGGCCAGCCGACCACTTTTTATATCCACCCGGTGTTACATACTGATTGTCCATTAAAAAAAATTTTATATTAAGCTTCTATTTTTTTGCTGTTGCAGAATCCATCTTAGCAGCCGTAGCAGTGCTTGTAGAATCGGAACCGCTGCTTTCTTTATTGTTCTGCCTTGATTTTACATATTGAATTACCATCCATCTTTGCCTGCGGGTAAGTTGAGATGCATAACTGCCCATATTATTTTTTCCATAAGTAATGGAATGGAACATGGTACCTTCCGGCATTTCAACATATTGAGGTAAAGTAAGATTCGCCACTGCAGGCACTTTACCACCAGTAGCTAAAGGCCCTTGTGCATCAATATTAGGGCCATGGCATATAGCACAATTTATATTAAAAAGTCTTTGTGCTTCCGCCATATCAACCGAATCCAGGGCTGGCAAAGGATCTTTAACTTGGGCGCTCATTTTATAGCCATTGGAATCATTTGGCAATGTATAAGGGAAAAGATCACCTCTTCTTATAGTTCCCTCCACGGGATATGGAACATAATTTATTCCATCTTCTTTTAAATTATTTGGAGCATACGCTTCATAGGCGCGGCTATAAGTCATATCGGGCATGAAAGTTTTGCCTGGTTCCCGCTTACTGTCGCAACTTTCAATCACCGTGATTACAAGTATTGATAAAGCAAATGCGAAAAGAATTTTTATTTTTTTCATATCTCTGTAATGATCTCCGTCAAAATTTGCAATTCATATAATTTAAGCATTCAATTAATAACCTACCTCTTCAGTTTGATATAATTTTTGTTCTTTGTCGTAGCGGCCAAACCACCATCCATCTTCTGCTTCCTGAACATTTATTTCCATGGCACCGTTATTTTGCAAAAAGCTTTGTACTTCTGCTTCATTTGTTTTTGCGGTACATTCAATTACCATTACCATAAGATCATCGGTAGCCCGCAAATGAAAATGATGTTTTTTAACCCCCGGCATCATTTTGCAAAGCCAGCAAAAAGTCATAACCATACCTACTGCAGACATTAATACCGTAAGCTCAAACGTAATAGGAATAAATGCCGGCAATGAAAAGTGTGGCTTGCCACCAAAATTTAATGGCCAGTCGGATGTGAAAATCCAGCCCATGCCGCCTACAGCAATAGATGTTCCTGTAATTCCAAAAATAAATCCGGCTGTGTGCAGGCTCGTTTCACGCAAGCCCATGGCATGGTCAAGACCATGAATGGGAAATGGCGTATAAACGTCATGTATCTTATACCCGGCTCGTCTTACATTTTTAATAGCCGGAAATAATACCTTTTCATCATCAAAGCATCCTACTACAAATTTTTTTCTCATTTTAATCCCTCCTGGCCCCTTTCTTTGAAAAGGGTGATTTTAAAAAATTATAATACTTCAATATCTTAATAAACCGCCTAAGCTCGCCATCATGGCTAATTCAGGAGGTTTTAGTGTGCATGCTCCACCTCTTCAATATAAAATTTCTCCGCATCCAGTTTTTCTGTGGCAGTCATTTTTTGCTTATAATTTTCGCCACTGGTTTTTAATATCGCTTTAATTTCCGCAAGGGCAATTACCGGGAAATATTTCGCAAAAAGAAAATAGCACGTAAAGAACAGCCCGAATGTGCCCAGGTAAAATCCAACTTCCCAAATAGATGGGCTGTAGTATGTACTCCATGACGAAGGCAGAAAATCACGATAAACAGAGGTAACTATAATTACGAAACGCTCAAACCACATTCCGACGTTTATCAGTACCGACATAAAGAAAGTGAATGTAACATTACGTCTCAGTTTTTTGGACCAAAATATCTGCGGTGATACAACATTACAAAACATCATTCCATAGTATGCCCAACCATAAGGGCTGAAAAGATTTACGCGGTTTTGACGAAATGCCCACCATTCGTATTGGTTTTGTCCATACCACGCAATAAATAACTCGGTAAGGTAAGCGCAGCCGACTATCGAACCTGTAAGCACAATAACTTTATTCATTGCCTCAATATGCCCTACCGTTATATAGTCTTCAAGATGTAAAACCTTTCGGGTAATTATTAGTAAAGATTGAACCATCGCGAAACCAGAAAAAATCGCTCCGGCTACGAAGTAAGGAGGGAAGATAGTTGTGTGCCATCCTGGTACTACCGATGTAGCGAAGTCAAACGATACAATCGTGTGAACTGATAATACAAGTGGAGTTGCCAATCCAGCCAGAACCAATGAAAGACTTTCATGGCGCTGCCAGTGTTTCGTGCTACCCGTCCATCCAAAGGATGCAAGACCATAAAACATTTTCCGAAATTTTGTCTTGGCCCTGTCTCGTACTGTCGCCAGGTCAGGCAACAATCCTGAATACCAGAATAATAATGAAACGGTGAAATAGGTTGACACTGCAAATACATCCCACAGTAGCGCCGAATTAAAATTGGGCCACAGAGGTCCACGTGAGTTAGGATAAGGCATTACATAGAAACCAACCCAAACACGCCCCATGTGGAAGATCGGAAATTGTCCTGCGCAGATCACCGCAAAAATAGTCATAGCTTCTGCTGCCCTGTTCACCCCTGTTCTCCAGCCTTGCCTGAACAATAAAAGGATGGCAGATATCAACGTTCCTGCGTGGCCTATACCGATCCACCATACGAAGTTGGTGATATCCCAACCCCAGCCAATAGTATGATTAAGGTTCCACTGACCAATACCATAAGTTACCTCACGATAAACCGAATAAACTCCAAATATTAAAAGACAGATGGAAATTGAAAAGCCTACCCACCAAAGCATGCCCGGCTTTACTTCTATGGGACTAATAATGTCTTCAGTTACCTGGTGATAATTCTTATCCCCATCTACCAAAGGCTCCCGCAGTTGCGACTCGTATTTTAGTAATGACATACTTTATTTAGCTTTTAGCTATAAAAATGAAATCTGTGTTTTTATCAATTTTTTTCGAGCAATAATTAAGCGTGCTCCTCTTCCTTTTTTAAATTGCCTACTTCACGATCGGTATTCCTCACCTTAACAAGATAATTTACATTGCTAAGAACGTGCAGTTCTTCGAGTACATAGTATTTTCTTTCTTTTTGCTCACGTGTTCTCAATTGCGCAATTTTACTGTCTTTATCATTCACATTTCCAAACATAATAGCATGTGTGGGACAAGCCTGCATACAAGCAGTTTTTACTTCCTGGTCCTTAAGCGGACGGTCTTCCTTTTTGGCATTTAACTTCCCTTCCTGCAGGCGCTGCACACAGAAGCTGCATTTCTCCATTACGCCTCTCGAGCGAACGGTTACATCAGGATTCAACACCATACGGCTAAGATCCTCGTTCAGTTCTGTTGTTGCATCAGAAATAATCCCACGCTGGTTATCAGGAAAACTATCTGCGCCGTTATAATCGGCCCAGTTAAAGCGGCGTACTTTATATGGACAGTTGTTCGCACAATATTTAGTACCGATGCAACGGTTATAGATCATTTGATTGAGCCCTTCACTACTATGGTTTGTAGCTGACACAGGGCAAACATTTTCACAAGGTGCATTATCGCAATGCTGGCAAAGCATAGGTTGAAAAACAACATCCGGGTTTTCAGGATCTCCTGTAAAATACCTGTCAATACGAATCCATTGCATATCATGATATCGCGACACTTCGTATTTTCCTACAGTTGAAATATTATTTTCAGCAACACAGGCCACCGTACACGCAGAACATCCTATACATGTATTAAGATCAATACTCATTCCCCATTTTATACCCGGCCTGTCATAAGTAGGGTAAAGGGTCGCATCCCTTACAAAATCACCACCATATCTTTTAAGCTCTTCCTGCTCTTCTTCATTCATTTCACCGGGGTGAGAAATAAATTCTGCCAGTGTTGTTTCTCTCACTACTGGCCTGCCTTCCGTAACATTATGCACCTGTGTTTGCGCAATGGGAAAAGTATTTCCTGTTTTTTCAATCGTAGCTGGTGCCGAATAGGAAACGGTAGTTCCATTAAAAACTGCAAGGGGATAAACATTTATACCTACACCGTTTGCGGCAGGGCCAATAAATTCCGCAGTTTTTTCTTTATTGTTGCTTTGTCTGCCATATCCCACCGCTATCGCAATTACATTAGGATGCGTACCGGGTATGATTAACGCGGGTAATTCGATTGTTTTACCATTCGTGGTAATTTTAACTATCGGCTTTTGTACACTTACCTCATATTTATCAGAATCGCGCCTGTTGAAAATATCTATACCGAATAATGATTTTCCCATTTGCGGGGATATCATTGCATAGTTATCCCATGTTGCTTTCGAAATAGGGTCGCTCACCTCTTGCAGCCAGGCATTATTAGCGCGGTTGCCTGTTCCTATTGATACTTTTTCATAAAGTACTACTTCTACGTCCCCTCCTTTGGTGCTGCCTATTTTAGTTGCGGCATTAGGTACATTACCTGTGAAAGCGGCTGCACCGAGCGTTACTGCATGGGCCATAGATTCAGCTTCAGGATTTTTTGGAATTGAATCTGATGCTCCCTCTGACTCAGTCACTCCGGCAGTTGCAGAAGTAAGATCATTTACGTTTACAAAAGTTGACTGTGTTTTCAGTTGTGAATTTTCAATTACACCATCCTGAAGGAATTTCTCAAAATTTGCGAGGCTCCCCAGTTTTGTGATCCAATAATTTCTAAAATATTCTTGGTATTCATTTGCATTACCGGTTATCTTTAAAAGAGAACTTTCAAACTGGCGGGTTTTAAATAATGGATGAATTACAGGTTGAATTACGCTTATATAACCTGCCTGTGGCTCGCTATCACCCCAGCATTCAAGCCAATGGTGAGAAGGAATCACATACTTACACAATTCTGTCGTTTCGTCCATTTTTTCACTGAAAGAAACCGTGAAGGGACATTTTCTTACTCCAGCCGCAAATTTATCAGCGGCAAAAAAACTATATACAGGATTTGCACCATACACTAATAAAGCTCCTACGTTTCCTGAGTTAAGATCATCTGTAAGGGCCACGATATCTGCGTCTATTCCCTGGCGATAGTTCACGGGGGTATTCCAGTCAATAGTTTTGCCGTTTGCCCCGATGGACTCATTTATTGCGTTTACTATAATTTGAACATTTGGATCGTTACTGCCACACACAACGAGAGCAGCGCCTTTGTTTGCTGAGAGTTCCGCGGCAGCTTTTTTTACTCCTTCTGTAACCTTTCCTGAAATATTTGATGAGGTACCACCTCCCAAAGCTCCGAGTAATGCCAGCGCCACCGCGCCGGTTTCGGAAGGCTTATGTATGTAGCGATCATCTGCATTGGCGCCGGTTATACTATAACGACTCTCAAACTGAAAGTGCCTGCTCATTGCCGGTTTCTCTTCATTAATTCTCCTTGTTTCAGCATATTGTTTTGCAAAAACAACCGGACTCAACCATGTTGCCAGAAAATCTGCTCCAAGGCTTACGATGACTTTTGCATTTTCAAAATGATAAGCAGGAATAGCCTTTTTACCATAAGAAGCCTGGTTTGCCATTATCAATCCGCTATAAGAAACGGCATCATACTGAACGTGACGGCTACCCGGAAACTTTGCAAGAAATTCCGAAATGATCTGGCGAGTTGTGGGCGACGTAATTGACGATGTTAGCAGAACTGCAGGTTTCCCCGAGCTCGCAGTGATAGCATCAGAAACCATCTTATCAATTACTTCAAAAGTTGCTTCTTTACCATTTGCCATCGGAAAACGCAAGCGGGTAGTATCATAAAGATCCAAAACAGAAGATTGGCACTGAGCAGATGTTCCGCCATTGGTAAGTGATGAAAGATCATTACCCTCAATTTTGATGGGCCTCCCCTCTCTTTGTTTTACTACTACCGGTACGGCATCACCGTCGTTTATATAAGTGGAAGCATAATAGTTTGCAACACCGGGAAGCATATCATCCGGCTTGTTTAAAAAAGGTATGGCTTTACGAACTGGCATTTCACAACCTGCCGCAATAGCTGCCGCGGCTGTACTGAACCCCATATATTTTAAAAAATCCCGGCGCGGCGTTTTTGCATTAAAAATATTTTCATTGGATAGGTCTTCAAATGGCAACTCCTCTTTGAACTCATTTTTCAATGCTTTCTGTTCAGATTCACTTTGATGAAACTCTTCAAAATTTTGCCAATACTTTTTTTCCATAATGAGTTAATGTGATAATTGGCTAATATGCTAATTAGCGAATTCTTTTAAAATCAAATTATTATTACGACTTCCTTACCTTTCATAATTTCAAACCATCTTTTTTACGCCATTAGCTAATTGGGTAATCAATTAATTAATAATGGCATTTCTGACACTCAGTTCCGCCGATTTTTTCAACTGTAACACTGTCGTATTTATTATTTTTTATATCCTCGTGAAATTTTTCGTATATGCTGTAGAACTTATTGCCATGGCCTTTATCATCATTGAACTGAACATTTGAAGTACGGTGGCAATTAACACACCATCCCATGCTCAGGTCTGAAAATTGTTTTACTTCACCCATTTTTTGAATTTCGCCGTGACAGGTTTGGCACGCAACTCTGCCCACCTTTACGTGTTGGGAGTGATTAAAATATACAAAGTCGGGAAGATTGTGAATGCGTGTCCATTCTATAGGAGTGCCGGGCTTATCATATTTCTTTAGATCAGGATTCCAACCGGCATACTTGTACAATTTTTGTATCTCAGCATTAGCATCTACGGGACTTCCGTCTTCACGAAGAAGCGGATCTCCGGCATATTCTTTTATAGACATGTGACAATTCATGCACACGTTCACGGAAGGAATATTTGAATGCTTACTGTCTTGTGCGCCGCTATGGCAATAAAGGCAACTTATCTGGTTAGTCCCCGCATGAACTTTATGAGAATAATAGATTGGCTGAACGGGCTGATAACCTTGTTGCCTTCCTAATCCCATCGCTCCTTCCACAAGAAAATAACCACCCACCATAAACAAAACAATCACCACCATCAACAGGTATGTTTTGTTGCGGTAAAAAGGAACCGGCTGAGGTGATTTAATTCCCTCTTTTTCGTCAGTCAGTTTTTTAAGATTGCTATTAACCTGTAAGAGAGTTAAGCCAATAACAGCCAATATCAACGTTAATAAACCGTACCATATTGAATTTTCAGATCCTGTTTCTCCAGGCTGGCCTTGAGGTGTAACAGTTACGGGAGGTGCATATTTATCGGCATAATCAAGTATTGCATCGATCTCTTCTTTGGTTAACCCCGGGAAGGCAGTCATCACCGTACCACCAGCTTCGCTCTTCAACTTTTGAGCGTAGGGGTCCGTGTTCACCATAGTGGTGGTATTGGCAACCCACTTGTATACCCAGTCTTTCGAAGGCTCTCTATCTCTCGCCCCTTTAAGCGCAGGACCTACATAAGCAGCATCGGGTTTGTGACAACTTGCGCAATTGGCTTTAAATAAATTCTCACCATCTGCTGCAAACAAAAATTCCGGAATTGAAATTAAAGATAGAAGAAAAAATACTGAAATTGTTTTTGAAAAAAGCCTGCTGAGTTGGTTCATACTCTATATTTCCTGTCTTAGATAATGGAAAAAATATATGTCAATGGTTGCAAAAATAAGATAGGATGTTGACAAACTATTAACATTTTTTATTTTTTTTTAGCCTTGTAATTCCTGGATTTGAAAGGCTTTATAAATACGCGTTTTAAAAGTATGGCGAAATACAAAATAAAAAGCTACACGTATATTTTTAAAATAGCCTGGCATTTTTATTTAGAAGTAATGTAATTTTCGGCGGTTCTATTTCGCATTGATAATGATTGACAAATTAAAATCTGGTATGAAGAACATTGCAATTTTTGCATCAGGAGCAGGATCAAATGCGCAAAGGATCATTGATCATTTTAAAAAAAATGCCAATGGTAAGGTTCAACTAATTGCTTGCAACAATCCACTCGCAGGCGTATTGAAAATAGCATCATCTGAAAACATACAGGTATTACTGTTAGAAAGAATCAAATTTAAAACTACCGGATATGTTAGTGAATTGAAGAGCGACGGTATTGAATTTATTGTGCTGGCCGGATTTCTATGGAAGGTACCCGAGGTACTTATTGAATCTTTTCCCGGAAAAATAATAAATATTCATCCGGCTTTATTGCCGGCTTATGGAGGAAAAGGAATGTATGGCAGTGCTGTTCATAATGCTGTGATCAACGCAAAAGAAAAACAGAGTGGTATTACTATTCATTATGTAGATGAAAAATATGATCACGGGAAAATCATCTTCCAAAAAACATGCGATATTAGTGAAGATGATACCGCGGAATCGCTGGCAAAAAAAATTCATCAGCTGGAACATAAACATTATCCCCTGGAAATCGATAAGATTTTAAGGGAATAGTTTATCTTTTATTTTTCTTAAATGATTTTTTATGAGCCTTCCGGTTTTTAGCCCGCATAAAAAAGAATTTCAACTGGAGCGATTAATTCTGTTCAGCGACGCTGTATTTGCCATTGCTATTACATTACTGGTAATTGAGTTAAAAATTCCGGAGTTGGATGAACACGTCACGGAATTGCAGGTTGTAAATGCTTTGCTAATACTCTTGCCCAAAATCATTGGCTTTTTGCTGAGCTTTTTTTTAATAGGCTTATACTGGACAATTCATCATCGCTTGTTTGGATTTGTGATTGCTTATACTCAAAAACTGCTTTGGCTTAATCTCCTGTTTCTCTTGGGTATTGTATTTTTGCCTTTCACTACTGCCTTTTATAGTGAATATATATTTACTTTTCTCAAGACACCCATAATCATTTATTCTGCCAACTTTTGTTACATTGGCTTCATGAGCTTTTCTCTCTGGAAATATGTAAGTAATCCAAAAAATAATCTTTCCGATAACCTGGCCCCGGTTTTAGCAGAGTACTATACTATGAGAGCTATTGCAATCCCCGTAATTTTCGCAATTATCATAATAGTGTCACTCTTTAATCCAAAGTTAGCGATATACATTCCGCCACTGACCCCGGTGTTTATGTGGATGATTGGGAGATTTTATAAGAAGAGACTAAATAAGAGTAATGCTTAGGAGAGATGGTATTCAAAATTACCTTGATTTAAATTTTCCCTTTATAACTTTATCTCATCGTCATTCTTATCATAAAAATGAAATTCGGTGAGATGGTAGTTACTGTTGGATTTTACTTTTATCTTTTGTTTGTATTTCAGGCTCCATTTCATTCTTTTTGATGGGAGGCCTTTTTTAAGGTAGGCAAATAAAATAGGGTGTACTTCAATAGTAAGCCCGGTATGTTTTTGCATTATAAGATAGCTGAGGTTTTTCTCAATCTCATCTTCAAGCACAAGTGTTGATGATATCTTTCCGGTGCCTTCACAACTGGGGCAAACTTCCAGCGTATTAATATTCATCTCAGGCTTCATGCGTTGCCTGGTTATTTGCATCAGGCCAAATTTACTTATGGGTAACACCGCATGCTTCGCTCTATCGGGACGCATGTAATGATCCATTTGTTCAGCCAGACGCTTCTTATTTTCCAGGAGCTTCATGTCGATAAAATCGACCACTATTATACCCCCAATATCTCTCAGACGCAACTGGCGCGATATCTCTATAGCTGCTTCCAGGTTTGTTTCCAGCGCGTTTTGTTCCTGGTTGTTACCAACGCTTTTATACCCGCTGTTCACATCAATTACATGAAGCGCTTCCGTATGTTCTATTATAAGGTAGGCGCCGCTGGGCAGGTTCACGGTTTTACCAAAAGATGCTTTCACCTGCCTGGTAATTCCATAGCTTTCGAAAATAGGCGAGCCGTTACTGTGAAAAGAAAGTATATCGCTTTTTTCAGGAGCTATTCTTTGCAAATAAGTTTTGGTATCGTTAAAAATATTCTTGTCGTTAACCACGATCTTATTGAAGTCCTCGGTAAGTAAGTCGCGAAGAATGCTATTGGTTTTACCCTCCTCGCTCATGATCTTACAAGGTGCCACTGCGCCCTGCAAGTTTTTTTGAATATTTCTCCAGGTGTTTATAAGCGACAAAAGATCTTCGTGAAGTTCAGCTGTGTGTTTACCTTCTGCAGCAGTACGCACAATTACTCCAAAATTCTTCGGCTTAATAGCCTCAATAATTTTATGCAACCGCTTTCTTTCTTCAGAAGAATGAATTTTGCGGGACACTGCTATAATATCATTAAAAGGAGTAAGAACCACAAACCTGCCGGGCAAGGAAAGTTCACAACTCAAGCGTGGCCCCTTTGCAGCAATCGGTTCTTTTAATATCTGTACTAAAATATTCGGTTTGCCGCTTAGCACTTCCGTTATCTTACCAGTCTTTACAATTTCCGGTTCAATAGGAGATGTGGAAAAATCAAAGCCGTTTTCTGATTTATCGTGTATAGCAATATTTGTAAACTTTAGAATAGACCGAACGTAAGGGCTGAGATCGGTGTAATGTAAAAAGGCATCCTTTTCAAAACCCACATCTACAAATGCAGCATTGAGCCCAGGAATTAATTTTTTTACCTTCCCCAGGTACAAATCACCTACTGCAAAGCTCGCGTTTGCATTTTCATTATGCAATTCAACAAGCTTTTTATCCTCAAGCAAGGCAATCTCCACTGCCTGTGGGGCAGCGTTTATAATAAGTTCCTTATTCAACTCAAAATCTTTTAATTAATTTCTTAATTACAAATTACACGGAAGGAATTAAAAATATTCCCGACAGGCTATCGGGAGGTATTACGGCACAGGTAAGTAAAAGCAAAAACTTACTTCTTTTTATGTCGGTTTTTTCTTAAACGCTTCTTTCGCTTATGAGTAGCGATTTTATGGCGCTTTCTCTTTTTACCACAAGGCATAACTGAGTATTTTAATTAGTTTATAATAAAAATGAATTGAAATAAATCTTTCAATTCATTAATGTTGCAATATTGTGAGCCCTTTGCTATTGGGCGCTGTTTAATGCTTTTATCCTTTCATCCACTTCTTTGCTGAATTCGGGATTGTTTACCAGGTGTTTACTTTGTTCATACCACTTTATGGCATTTGCTTTATCACCTGTGGCTGCATAAGCATCTGCAAGCCATGATACTGCTTCGAGATTATGAGGATCAAATGATACCACCTTATTCAATCTTTCAACTGCTTTTTCATTTTGTCCAGAAATAACTGCACCAATTCCCAAAACCATCTGGGCCTGCATATTATTAGAATCTTTACGAACCACCTCTAACAATTGCTGAATTCCTTTCATTGTTTGTTGCGGGTCACCAGCCATTCCCTGCCCGTAAACGTAGCAACTTCCCAACCCTACTTTTAGCTCATCATTACCAGGATCGAGTTGTAAAGCCTTTTGAAATAAAGATGCGGCAGTTTCTGCTTCCCACGATTTTATTTCCGCATTATCTTCCCTTCGCATGTTCTCTAAAATCAATCGGGCAGCAAAGGTGAGGTTTTTTTCCGAATTATCCAACTTAGCAGCTTCGCTTAAATAATAAGCGTAAGGAAGAAAAATTCCCGCAGAATCTTTCCAAAAATCAGCAAGTGCGGTATATTGATTTACTTCTTGCTTTTTAAGATCTCCCCTTGTAATATTATTTTCAAGTTTGGAAACAGATATAATCTTTGACGGAGGCAGTTTCTGCTTTTCCTTTGCAATAATATCCTGTATGTTTAAAGTGTGGGTGACTGCAACTGGTTGGGGCGAATCAATTTTTTTCGTTTCGATTTTCCCGAAGATTAAAAGGGAAAATAATAATACAAGCCCACCAGCCGTTAAAAAAATTCTTTTTATCAATAGTAGTTCAGGCTTTTTTGCACCTGGAACGCGAAGGTAAGACTATTCAGGTTTTGGAACGAAGTTCTTGCTTTTTATATCCTGTACAAATTCTTTAGCCGGCTTGAACGCAGGTATATAGTGCTCCGGAATTTCAACAGCAATATTTTTCTTAATGTTCCTTCCAATTTTAGCGGCTCTTTTCTTTGTGATAAAACTACCGAAACCCCTGATATATATATTTTCCCCTTTGCCTAAAGATTCTTTAACCTCTTTAAACAGCGTTTCTAATGTTACCAAAACATCAACTTTGGGAATCCCGGTTTTTTCTGAAATCTGGTTAATTAAATCTGCTTTTCTCATTTTAATATTTTTAGAAAGAGATGATAAATAAAAAACCTAAATGAAAAGATGTTTAACCAGGTTATACAAATTTAATAATCTTTATTTTAAATTCATTCTGAATAATTTGCATTTCACTTTTGCACTTTTGCTTTCTATAAAAAGCAATGTTGACTGATTTTTAATGAAAAATAAAAAATTATTTACTGAAATCCTACTTTCATGGAACAAGAATGAAAATAAAAGAGAAATGCCATGGAAAGGCGAGAAAGATCCATATAAAATATGGATAAGTGAAATCATTCTGCAACAGACAAGAGTACACCAGGGAACAAGCTACTATCGTAGATTTATGAAATCATTCCCGGATGTGCAAAGTCTTGCCGACGCGACGGAGCAGAATGTTTTTAAGCATTGGGAGGGATTAGGCTATTACTCCAGGTGCCGGAATTTAATTGCATCGGCAAAATTTATTAGTTCGAAACTCAATGGCGTTTTTCCTAAAACATTTGAAGATATTCTGCAATTAAAAGGTATAGGGCCTTATACAGCTTCGGCAATTGCTTCTTTTGCCTACAACCATCCACATGCAGTTGTCGATGGAAATGTCTTTAGGGTATTGTCCAGGTTTTTTGGAATAGAAATTCCGATCGACACAACTGAAGGCAAAAAAAAATATTCCATTTTAGCGAATGAGCTTCTTGATAAAAAGACCCCGGGAATTTACAACCAGGCTATTATGGATTTTGGAGCAATTGTGTGTAAGCCTGCACAACCTGTATGCTACAACTGCCCGCTGCAGGCTAAATGTGTTGCTTTTAAAAAAAAGAAAGTAAATGATCTGCCTCTTAAAAAGAAAAGTATAGTAAGAAAGGAGCGATTTTTTACCTATTTAATTGCAGAGTATAATAATGCAGTTTACGTTAGAAAAAGAATAACCAAAGATATATGGCATGGGCTTTATGAGTTTATACTCCTGGAAACGGAGCAATTGCTAAGCGAAAAAGAGCTTCAGGAAATGAAGATATTTAAAATTTTGTTTGGCAAAGGTGATCTGGCTGTTATCAGCTTTTCAAAAACTTTTAGCCAAAAACTTACCCATCAAATTATCACTGGAAAATTTTTGCACGTCAGCCTTGCAGAGCCGCTTAAGATTGAAGCTGATTATAATTTATTATCAAAAGAGGAAGTTGATTTGCTGCCATTTCCGAAATTTATCACATCGTATTTGAAAGATTAAAATGTATCTTTAAATTTGATTTTTAGTGATTGGTTAATCTAAGAAAAACAATTATGAGAGGTGTAAATAAAGTAGTTCTCATTGGCAACCTTGGAAAAGATCCGGAAATCCAATACCTGGAAGGAAATATTCCAGTGGCTAAATTTCCGCTGGCTACCACTGAAACTTATAAAGATAAATCAGGAAAATTAATATCGCAAACCGAATGGCATAATGTAGTTTTATGGAGAGGCCTTGCAGAACTGTCTCAAAAGTATCTCCATAAAAGTAGCCTCGTTTATATTGAAGGACGTTTAAAAACGAGATATTGGGAAGACAAGGAGCATAATAAAAAAGTGGCGACAGAAATTATTGCTGATAACTTAATCATGCTTGATAAACGTTCGGACATTAACCCCCAGGGGAATGAAAATGCCAATGAAAATATACCTGGAAGCGAAGCGCCGCCTTTTGACGAAGGTTCAGAAAAATTACCCTTTTAAGAACACTAACGGGATGGCTGCATTACATGCATCAATCCAAATTTTTAACTAAAAAATCTTGTTTTGGATTATCATTCGGTACATTTATTCAGCCAGCATATACTCTTATTCCTGGCGATTACACCGGCCGCAACTACCATACTTCTTTTCACCGTCATTATTCTTTTCTTTATTTCTTTTTTGGTATCCGGTTCAGAGATAGCTTTTTTTTCTCTCACTGTTAAGGATATTAATTTACTCAAAACAAGGCAGCAGCCTTCCTTCAGGCGTATTGTGAATTTGCTGGAAGCTCCCAAAACACTCCTTGCTTCCATGCTTATCGCCAATAGTTTGGTAAATATTGCAATCGTACTTATTTCAAATGCTCTGATGAATACCTGGATTACGACCCTTGGACTGCAGGGTATTTTTCAATTCCTGATTAAAGTAGTTGTCATAACTTTTCTTCTTGTGCTCTTTGGCGAAGTACTGCCAAAAGTGTGGGCGACGCATCACAAAATATGGTTCGCATCGACAGCCTCACTACTTATAGAAGTTTTCAACAGTTTATTTTTTAGAATAAGTACCCGGCTGGTTAGCCTGGGTGATAGGATCGAAAAACGTTTTAGTTCGGGCTCCTCGCGTATGGATCACACACAATTAGATTATGCGATTGACCTTTTACCAGATAATGAGGCCTCAAATGCAGAAAAACAAATTCTAAAAGGAATAAGAAAATTTGGAAATACAACGGTGAAACAAACTATGCGCACACGCCTAGACGTTAGTGGCATTGAATTCAATACAAATTTTACAGATGTAAAGCAAAGAGTAGAAGAAATGCATTACTCAAGATTTCCGGTTTACAAAAGCAACCTTGACGAAATCGCAGGAATTCTCCACACTAAAGATCTTTTACCGCATCTCGATGAAGCTATATTTGACTGGCATCCGCTTATGCGTCCGGTATTTTACGTACACGAGCAAAAACTCATTGAAGACATTCTCCAGGATTTCAGAGATAAGCGTATTCATCTTGCAGTTGTTGTAGATGAATTTGGAGGCACTTCAGGAATTATAACACTTGAAGATGTAATGGAAGAAATAATAGGCGATATCCAGGACGAATTTGATGACGAGCAGAGCGGTAATAAAAAGCTGGATGACTTCACCTATATATTTGAAGGGAAGACTATGATTAATGATGTTTGTAAATCATTAAAATTGCCCGTGGATACTTTTGATAAAATAAGGGACGATAGTGATTCCCTGGCAGGACTTATCCTGGAAATAGCGGGTGAGTTCCCGCAGGTAAATGCAAATATCATTTCAGGCGATTATACTTTTATACCTTTGGAAATAAATAAAAACCGGATTGAAAAAGTAAAAATCATTTTGAAATCCGGAAAGGATGAACAAACTCTTTGATGTGAAAAAATACCTTCCTGCAATTTTTATTTTAATATCATTTTTTTTTATTTTTTTGCTGGGCTGCAATTCAACGTACACCTCCAGGGAAAAAGGATATTTCAAAATCGATTTCCCAAAACATGAATATCTGAAATTTGACAACCCATCTTTCCCCTATTCTTTTGAATACCCTGCGTATGCAACTATTGCAAGAGACTCCACCTATTTTGACGGAGCCAGTCAAAATCCATATTGGATAAATATCAATTTCCCCTCATTTAACGGAAAAATTTTTATCAGCTATAAAGTCATTGGCGGTACATCGGTTTACAAAGTAAAAGCACCTTCGGGATATAGAGATTCATTGGGTAAAAATACATTTGAGAACATGGTAAATGATTCTTACAACCTCACTTATAAAAATGATATAAAAGCGTATTCCATCGAAGACAGCCTGATGCACACTCCCAATAATATTTCAGGCATATTTTTCAGGCTTGCAGGAAGCGTGGCAACCGCAAAGCAATTTTTTCTATCAGACACAACTCATAATTTTTTGCGTGGCGCTTTGTATTTTGATGCAACACCAAATGAAGATTCCCTCCGCCCGGTGAACGCATTTCTGCAAGAAGATATGAAGCATCTTATTAACACACTACAATGGAAATGACCAATAAGCAAACTGGCTAATTAACCTCTCTTATATTTGCATAATGATTATGATCGATGATATACTTATAAGTGACCAGGTGGTGGAGGAACAGTTTGTGTGCGATCTTGTAAAATGCAAAGGAGGCTGCTGTGTTGATGGAGATGCTGGTGCTCCTTTGGACAATGATGAGCTGCAGGAAATAAAAACAGCATACAAGTCTGTACTGCCCTATCTTTCTTCAGAAGCAAAAAATGAATTGGAGCGGCAGGGATTATACACTTATGATAAAGAATTTGGATGGGTCACTCCTACTGTTTCTTCAGGGATGTGTGCTTATGGAATAATTGGCGAAAATGGAATTGTAAAATGCGGCATCGAGCAGGCATATAATGATGGGAAAATTGCCTGGAGAAAACCAATTAGCTGTCACTTGTTTCCTGTTAAAATAAAAAAAAGTAAATCAGGCAAATCAGACCTTGTGAATTATGAACCCCGCGAAGATCTATGTAAGGCCGCGTGTAAACTTGGGAAAAAACTTAAAGTACCCGTTCATATATTTTTAAAAGATGCCCTGATAAGAAAATACGGGCAGGAATTTTATGAATCCTTATGTGCCACCGCAGAATATCGTTTATCCCAACAATAGCAACTATATCCTTTTTATGAAAAAACTTTCCCCGGTTATTCTGTCTTTTTGCGTGTTATGTATTTCATCCTGCTCAGTAAATAAGGCTAAAATTGATAACGGCCTTAAAAAGTATTTTGACTCATCTCATGTTGACGGCTGTTTTTCAATATTAGATAATTCAAATGGCGATATAACCGTGTATAACATGAAACTCGATACCCAAAGAGTTTTACCTGCATCGACATTCAAAATTGTAAACTCTCTTATTGGCCTGGAAACCGGAAAAATTACCGATGATAAAATGGTGATAAAATGGGATAGTGTAAAAAGATGGAATGAAGATTGGAATAAGGATCTTAATATGGAAGAGGCTTTTAAGGTTTCCGCAGTACCTTATTACCAGGAAGTTGCCCGCCGAATAGGAAGAGATACCATGCAATATTGGCTCGACACTTTGCAATATGGAAATAAAAATATCACTGGACCAATCGATTCCTTTTGGCTAAATAATGCTTTAAAAATTTCTCCTGACGAGCAACTCGGCCTGGTGAAACGACTATACTTCGACAAACTGCCATTTCAAAAAAGAACGCAACAAATAGTGCGAAATGTAATGCTGCAGGAAGATAATACGTTGTACAAATTAAGTTATAAAACCGGGTGGGGTTTTGATGAAAAAGAAAATGCCGTCGGGTGGGTTGTAGGTTGGATAGAAGAGAACAGGCATGTTTATTTTTTTGTAACTCTCGTGAAATCTCCTGACAGGAATACTGATATGAAAACTCTAAGAATGAACGTTACTAAAGGAATATTAGGGAACATGGGCTTTTTCAAGGGAGAAAAATGAAAATTAGATACGCCGGTGTTTTTAGAGATGCGATGCATGACGTCTCTACAAACATCTATATACAACATTTAACACTTTTCAATAACCATTCATCAATAATTTAGCAGCGGCTAATGCTCCATTTTCAATACATAGAATACCTTTTTGCTTTTGTTGCTATTCCAATAATAATATTGCTTTATATCATGCTGATGAGGTGGAAAAAAAAGGCATCGAAAAAGGTGGGTGATCCCGCACTTGTCAAGCAACTTAACGTAAATTATTCTTCCCGGAAATTTCGTTTCAAATTCATCTTATTTTCTTTAGCTTTTGTACTTTGTATCATTGCTGTTGCAGGCCTGGTGATTCCTGATGGTACTCAGAAAGTAAACAGGAAAGGCATAGATATTATGTTCGCTTTGGATGTAAGCAAAAGTATGCTTGCACAAGATATAAAGCCCAACAGGTTGGAGCGTGCCAAGCAGGTTATCACCAATATCATTAATAATTCTCCCGACGATCGTATAGGACTCGTTGTTTTCGCTGGCCGCGCTTACCTGCAAATGCCAATGACCATTGATCATGCTGCCGCAAAAATGTATTTATCATCTGCATCGCCAGATGATATACCCAGCCAGGGAACAGTTATAAGCCAGGCTTTGAAAATGAGCGGTGCGGCATTTAATCCCAAAGACAAAACGTATAAGGCTATTATTCTTTTAAGTGATGGGGAAGATCATGATAAGGATGCACTGAAAGCTGTAAAGCAACTTTCAGAAGATGGAATAATGGTAAATACTATTGGAATAGGATCCACACAGGGAGCTCCGATAAGTGACCCGCAAACTAACAGCTACAAAAGGGATGAACAAGGCAATGTGGTAATCTCAAAATTAAATGAAGAAGAACTAAGCAATATTGCCGATAAAGGCAAGGGCATTTACCAACATTATACATCAACAGATGAAGTAGTTTCAAATATTGAAAAGAAATTATCTGGTATTGGCGAAACAGTCATAACCGATAAATCCTTTGACTCCTATCGCCAGTTTTTTCAATATTTTCTGGTAGCGGCTTTTATATTTTTGGTAATTGAATTTTTTATTTCTGAAAAAAAGAAGATGGCAAAAAAAATTGTTGCTACAAGCTTTTACCTATTATTACTGTGCAACTATTCATACGGACAGAATGCAAAAAATGAAATCATAAAGGGTAACGAAGCCTATAAAAATAATGAGTTCGATAAGGCGGAAGTTTTTTATGGGGATGCGCAGAAGCTTGATGAAAAAAATACGACGGCAAGCTACAATATCGGTAATGTGTATTACAGGAAAGATAAGACCGATGAAGCTGTTGATGCCTTTGACAATACTATCGCAAACAGTAAGGACAATACCATAAAGCAACAGGCATTTTATAATAAAGGTGTGGCATATCAAAAAGCAAATAAACTTCCGGAATGTATTCTCGCTTACAAAAATGCCTTAATCTTGAATCCTGCGGATGAGGATGCACGTCAAAATCTTGAAAGGGCACTAAAGGAGCAAAAGAAACAACAGGAAAATAAAAAGGATAATAAAGACAACAAAGACCAGAAAAATAATAAGGATAAAAAACAGGACCAGGATAAAAAAGATACGGAACCTAAGCCACAACCATCGAAAATTTCCAAGCAGGATGCAGAGGAAAAGCTTAAATCGCTTTTGGAAAAGGAAAAAGCACTGCAGGATAAATTACACAAGATTAAAGGCGCAGAAGCTCCTGCAGATCCCGACAAGGATTGGTAAATCTTACGATAAACACTTTTTTGAGATACACATTCCCGGTAAAGCCCAACTTAAAACTTTTCTTTAAATCGTATTTTTGCTCCACAAAAATGTAAGAATGGAATTATATGCAGAATCTTTAACGAGTTATAAAAGATTACTCACCCGTGAAGTGACCGTTGGCAATTTATTATTGGGAAATTATAATCCTATTCGGATACAAACAATGACGACGACCGACACGATGGATACAATTGCCACCGTCGAGCAAAGTATTCGCTGTATTGAAGCAGGAGCTGAACTGGTGCGTATTACGGCTCCGTCAAAGAGAGAAGCAGAAAATTTATTAAATATCAAAAATGAGCTTAATAAAAGAGGATATACTACGCCGCTAGTTGCAGATATTCACTTCACACCTAATGCCGCAGAAATAGCCGCCCGCATTGTAGAGAAAGTGAGGGTAAACCCGGGGAATTATGTTGATAAGAAGAAGTTTGAGCTAATTGAATATTCCAATGCCGATTACCTGGAAGAAATAGAAAGGATAAGAACACGATTTACCCCTCTTGTGCATATCTGCAAAGAGTATGGCACTGCGATGCGAATAGGAACGAACCATGGTTCATTAAGTGACCGTATTATGAGCCGCTATGGCGATACTGCCAATGGTATGGTGGAGAGTGCCATGGAATTTTTACGAATCGCAAGGGGCGAAAATTACCACAATATTGTGTTGAGCATGAAGAGCAGTAATCCACAGGTAATGGTGCAGGCATACCGGTTGCTTATCAGCCACATGACTAATGAGTTTGGAGAATGTTATCCTTTGCATTTGGGTGTAACAGAAGCAGGAGATGGTGAAGATGGCCGTATTAAATCTGCTATTGGCATCGGTACTTTACTAGAAGACGGGATAGGTGATACCATAAGGGTTTCTTTAACTGAAGATCCGGAATTTGAATTGCCTGTTTGTAGAGATCTTGTAAAGCGGTATACTGATAATAGCAAATCAAAAGACATCAATCCATTGCCGCAAATAAATAAATTTCCATACAATCCCTTTGATCATAAAAGAAGGGAGACATTTGAAATCAGCAACATGGGCAACAAGCACGTGCCGGTAGTAGTAGCGGATTTGAGTAAAATAAAAAATATCAAGCCAACCAATCTTGAAGAAATTGGTTATACATATAGTGCTGAAACCGATAAATGGTTAATTGGTGATGCCGCGGCAGATTATATTTTTTGTGACGAGGTTTTGTCTTTTGACCTGCCTGGAACATTAAAGGTTTTACTGCAACATGAAAAATATTTGTCGTCGATCGATAAAGAAAAATATATTCCTCTTTTAGATTCAACAGAATATTTAAATGACGCAATTACAAAATCAGCATTTATGAATTTTGTGATGATCGATTGTTACAGTGAAGGATATAAACAAGAGAATGAAAAAGACTTGCTGAAAAAATTAAAGGGAGATAAAACTGCGGTGATCTGTCTCAGTTCAGAAAGTAAAAACGGCATGCCCGGCATTCGCAGAATGTTTATTGAACTGATGAATAACGAGATAAAAAATCCCGCAATAATTATTTGCGATAGCAGCCATGCATCAATCGATGAAAGCCTCATTCATTATTCAGTTGAAACCGGCGCATTATTGATCGATGGACTCGGCGACGGTATATGCTTAGGCTTTCATTATGGAAATGCCGAAATAGCGCCTCAACCAAAATTATTGAATAGTATTGCTTTTGGCATTCTGCAAGCTGCCCGTACAAGAATCTCGAAAACAGAATATATAAGTTGTCCAAGCTGTGGAAGAACATTATTTGACCTGCAGGAAACGACCGCAAAAATCAGGGCAGTTACTAATCATTTGAAAGGCGTGAAGATTGCAATTATGGGGTGTATTGTAAATGGCCCTGGTGAAATGGCTGATGCGGATTTTGGTTATGTTGGAAGCGGCCCGGGGAAAATAACTTTGTACCGCGGTAAAGAAGTGGTGAAGAGAAATGTGGCCAGTGAAGTTGCTGTTGATGAGCTTGTAAATCTGTTGAAAGAAAATAATGCATGGGTGGAAGCTTAACAAAAGAAATATAATTAATTCGTAAGACCTCCTAACTTCTCCAAAATTAGGAGGTTTGTTATTTATTGCTGAATTTCAATTTAAGAAAGGGATATTAAAAATTAAACACGACATGAAAACAGATTTTTTAGTAATTGGGAGTGGCATTGCCGGCCTTACTTATGCGTTAAAAGTGGCGCAGGATTGCCCGGATAAAACAATCATAGTATTGACAAAAACTGTAAGCGACGAAACTAATACGAAATATGCGCAAGGCGGTGTTGCCGGCGTTACCGATTTCAACAATGATAGTTTTGCAAAACACATTGAAGACACACTTATCGCAGGCGATGGATTGTGCGATCCTAAAGTAGTTGAGATCGTTGTGAAGGAAGGTGTTGATCGTATTCAGGAGATCATAAGCTGGGGTGCTCATTTTGATAAGGAACATTCAGGTGAATATGCCCTGGGGAAAGAGGGAGGTCATAGTGAGAACCGCATTCTGCATCACAAAGATATTACCGGTAAAGAAATAGAGAATACATTGCTGGCAGCTATTGCCAGTAAGCCAAACATTAAATTAATAAGCCACTGCTTTGTTATTGATATTATTACCCAGCATCATTTGGGTTATCTCGTTACAAAATCTACGCCTGATATAGAGTGTTTTGGAGTGTATGTACTTAATCTTATTACCAATAAGATAGAAAAGATTTATTCGAAAATTACTTTATTGGCAACCGGTGGCAATGGCCAGGTTTATCGCACTACCACCAACCCTTCTATTGCAACCGGCGATGGCGTTGCTATGATGTACAGGGCAAAGGGCCGGATTGAAAATATGGAGTTTATCCAGTTCCACCCAACTGCTTTATACGAAGCGGGCATAAGCGGCCAGGCATTTTTAATCACAGAAGCTGTCCGCGGAGATGGCGCCATTTTAAGAAATCATAAAGGGGAAGCCTTTATGGAAAAATATGATGAAAGAAAAGATCTTGCACCACGTGATATTGTTGCCAGGGCTATTGATAACGAAATGAAGATTAATGGTACTGAAAATGTGTACCTGGATTGTACCAGGATGGATATGGAAAAATTTGTGCATCATTTTCCCAATATTACCGAAAAATGTAAGTCTGTTGGAATTGATGTTGCAACGCAATATATTCCCGTAGCACCGGCGGCTCACTACAGTTGTGGCGGCATAAAGACAGATGAATGGGGAAGGTCATCTGTAAAGAATTTGTATGCTTGTGGCGAATGCGCAAGTACTGGCCTGCACGGTGCAAACCGACTGGCAAGCAATTCGCTTTTAGAAGCAATGGTTTTTGCACATCGGTGTTATCTTGATGCTATCAATAAGATTGGCCTGCTTGAATTTAACGAAGCCCTACCCGACTGGAATGCAAAGGGGACTACTGCGCCAAAAGAGATGATTCTTATTACCCAGAGTTTAAAGGAAATCCAACTATTAATGACCGATTACGTGGGTATCGTACGGACTAATGTAAGGCTTGAAAGAGCCATGAAAAGACTTGACCTTCTTCATGAAGAAACAGAACAATTGTATCAAACAACTTCTGTGTCTCCCCAACTATGCGAGCTGAGAAATCTTATTACAGTGGGATATTTAATTGTAAAAGAAGCCCAATTACGCCACGAGAGCAGGGGACTTCATTTTAATACGGACTATCCTTCTAAAGACGATCTCGTGCAAAATATTATTCTGTAAAAAATATCTAATTTAGAACACTGGCCTCTTTCTCAGTTTTAATATCTGTTTGCTCTTTTATTTTTGCCCAACCTCCATTCACATTGCGAAGGTTATGGTAGCCTTGTCTTTTTAATAAAGAACAGGCAATTAAACTTCTGTAGCCTCCCGCACAATGCACGTATAAGTTTTGATTTTCTTCTAATTGGGCTATTAATGCTATGTCAGTCATATCTGCAAGATTTAGATTTCTCGCGTCCTTTACATGGCCTTCAGCAAATTCGTTTGGTTTGCGTACATCGAGCACAATTAAATTTTCATCAAAGGGAATATCCATTGCCATTTCATCTGCATCGACATCAACTATCATGTCAATTTGCTCATTAGCATTTTTCCATGTTTCAAAACCTCCTTTGAGATAACCCTCCACGTTATCAAATCCCACGCGGGCAAGCCTCACTATTGTTTCTTCTTCCAGGCCCGGCTCTGTTATTAAGATCATTCTGTGGTGAAAAGGCAAAAGGCTTCCGGCCCACTCGGCAAAGCGCCCTTCCAGCCCAATAAATATAGATCCCGGGATAAATGCTTCTTTAAAATCGTCGGATTTTCTTGTATCAAGAATTATTACGTCGTTATTTATTTTATCCTTAAAATCTTGCAACTTCAACGCTGTAAGCCCTTTCTGTTTTATGGCGTCAAGGCTGTAATAACCTTCCTTATTAATTTTTGCATTAATGGCAAAATAAGGAGGTGCCTCATTTAATCCTGTGACAACCGCTTTTATAAACTCCTCTCTTGTCTGCGGCTTCAATGCATAATTAGTCATCTTTTGAATGCCCATAGTACTTGAGGTCTCGCTACCGATATTCTTTCCACAACTGCTTCCTGCTCCGTGTGCAGGATAAACTATCACATTATCAGGCAGGGGCATTAATTTATTGTGAATAGTGTCATACATAATTGATGCAAGTTCTTCTCTCGTCATATTTCCACTGCTTAGGTCGGGCCGGCCTACATCTCCTACAAACAGAGTATCTCCCGTGAATAAGCAATAGGGCTTATTATTTTCGTCGCTTAAAAGATAACATGTTGACTCGATCGTATGCCCGGGTGTGTGAATAGCCTGGAGGGTAATATCACCTATTCTAAAAATCTCGCCGTCTTCCGCAAGATGAAAAGGAAAATTTGTCTCTGTATTAGGGCCATAAACTATGGTAGCGCCGGTTTCCCTTGCAAGATCCAGGTGGCCACTTACAAAGTCGGCATGAAAGTGAGTTTCAAATATATATTTTATGCTTGCACCATGTTCCCTGGCAAGCTTAAGATATTCATGAGTATCTCTTAAAGGGTCTATAATAATGGCCTCACCATTACTTTCAATAAAATAGGCTGCTTCGCTGAGACAACCGGTATAAAGTTGCTGTAAATACATATAAAATTTATTCTGATAATTTTTGATTCGATATTTGATATTCATATCCCTTGTAAGAACCCTTACGTCATAAGGATTTTATAAGATAAAATCTAAAGGGGCATGATAAAACGTAGGAAACCTGGATGTATATTACTATCCTATGAGCTTTTTTACAAAGTCATTAATAGATTCTATGCGTGATGGATTAATTGAATAAAAAATGAATTTCCCATCACGTTGAGTTTTTACAATACCTGCTTTTCTTAATATCGCAAGATGCTGGGAAGCCACCGATTGCTCCAGTCGTAATTTTACATAAAGTTGCGTTACCGTTACCTTTTGGCTTTCAAAAATTGTCTTAATTATTTGCTGACGCAACTTATGATTAAGAGATCTGAGCACCAGGGATGCCTTTTTAATATTATGGTAGTCGATATTAAGTAAATCAGTATTTTCTACACCTTCTTCCTGCGAAATTACCTGGCGTAGTGGTTCGGAAAAGGTCATAAATTGTAAATTTTAAATAATCTGTAATTATGCTATGCTTCGTAAAGGTAAACATCCTTAAGATAAATTTAATTTTTGGAATATTAAAATTTACAAACATCTTTTTTGGTCATTTATATTCTTTCTTGAAAGCGGTTTGAAATTCTTTCAGGTACAGCGGCTTGGATGAATAGATATTTTCAAAAGCTCTATTTTGAAATTTTTGCCATGAAAAATAGGTCAAAGCTTCTGTAGCTATCTCAATATCAGCAAAGTAAAAGCCGGAGGCGTTTGAAATGTTTTTAAATTTCTTACTTCCGCTACCTGAAAAAATTATATTTGACCTGCCCACATATTCAATGAAAGAATTTTCATCAAGAATTTTGGCGGATGGTGCTTCTATCTCTTCCATATTATATCTATAGATAGCTGTATAAACTTCCATTCGCCTCGCATCTATCATAGGACAATACAAACTGTCAGTTTCTTTGGCGGAATCAATTGAAGAACGCGCTATCAATTCAAGAGAAATATAAGTAATAAGAGGGATTTTTAATGCGTAACAAATTCCTTTTGCCGCAGAAAGCCCCACCCTTATTCCCGTATAGGATCCCGGCCCGGATGTTACACCAATTGCGCTGAGGTCTTTCAGAGTTATTCCTTCGCTTTTCACAACATCGTTTATCGCGTTGTGTAAGAATGATGCGTGCTGTTTTGTTTCAATATTGACAACGGAATGAAGTGTTCGTTCCCTATCAGATAAATTCACGATCGCTGTTTCTGTTGCCGTATGAATATTCAATATATAGTTTGTCGTCATAACCTGGCTAAAGTAGATTCCTGGAATGCTTTTTCTAATAAAGGCGCTATTAAATAGCGTTTATTCGTTTCAGATAGTTTTTTCAGCAGATGGTAAATGTTATCAATTCCAATTTTATCCGCCCATTCAAAAGGCCCTATCGGATAATTTGTGCCTAATTTCATTGCAAGGTCGATTTCATTTTTTGTACTTACATTCTCATCAAGCGCAAAGTAAGCTTCATTAATTATCATACTTAATACTCTCGCTGTTACGAGGCCCGGCTCATCTTTAACAAAGGACACCTCCCATTCAAGCGCTCTAAAAACAATTTCAGCATCGGAGCCGGCATTTGTCGCAACCTCCCAAACCGATCTTTCTAAAAAGCCCGGCCATCCATTGATTCTACCGAAATTCGAAGGCAATTTTTGGGACTCTAAAGTATTTATGACTGAATTGATAATTACGGGCTTTTGAGAAACAACTTCAGTTCCAAAATCAGGAAGCGGACCAGTTAACAGGAATAGAGCATCAAAGTCTTTATAGCTTTCTATTTCCGAAATAACTTTTATAAAAATTATATTGGTTGCACTTGCTTTATTTTTGCCATTGATAATTTCTATTTTTTGATCTTCCGTTGCAAGGATAACAATCCTCATATCATTTTTTTTACAAAAATAGGTTTGTTCGTTGATGGAAAGTTTTGCAATTTTATCTCTCTTACTAATATCAACTAAATGACTAAACAGACAATTAATACGACAAATGCACCGGCTCCCATTGGCCCATACAGCCAGGCCGTGAAAGCGGGTGGTATGTTATATATTTCCGGTCAAATAGCTCTAAACCCGGTTACCTCAGAACTTATAACCGGATCTATTGCCGAAGAAACTGAACAGGTAATGGCTAATTTAAAAGCGATACTTGAAAACACAGGCCTCGGCTTTTCGAATGTGGTAAAGACAACTATTTTTTTGAGTGACATGAATTTATTTAGTAACGTAAATGAAGTTTATGGTAAGTTTTTTGAAGGGAATTTCCCGGCGAGAGAAACTATTGCTGTGAAAGGGCTCCCAAAAAATGTGAATGTTGAAATAAGTATGATAGCCTCAGAATAAATTAAAGATTAAAAAAAATTGAAAAGCCAGGTCATAATAACATCGAGTGTCCACAATTATTTAATTGATGCGCTGCAACAAAAAGGCTACTCAATACTTCACTCAGAAAATATTGGTTACGAAGAATTGGGAGTAATCATAAACCAGGCCGACGGTATAGTAATAACCAGCAGGCTGCGAATCGATAAGGCCCTTATTGATAAAGCCACGAAGCTCAAATGGATTGGCAGGTTGGGAAGTGGAATGGAATTGGTTGATGTGGAATATGCCAATTCAAAAGGAATCAAATGCGTTAGCAGCCCGGAAGGTAACCGTAACGCAGTGGGAGAGCATGCGCTTGGGTTGTTGCTAAATCTTACCAAGAAAATAAGTTCGAGCTACGAGGAACTTAAAGACAAAAAGTGGATACGAAATGCTAACCGCGGCATTGAACTTTGCGAAAAAACAGTGGGAATTATTGGCTTTGGAAATACAGGATCTGCCTTTGCAAAACTGCTTTCATCATTTGATCTTACTGTGCTCGCATACGATAAATACAATTACGGATTTAGCACAGGCCACGTTAAAGAAGCAAATTTCGAGCAGGTTTGCCGTTATTCAGATGTAATAAGTCTTCATCTGCCGCTAACTAACGAAACCGAGCATCTGGCAAATGAAAAGTTTTTCAATTCCCTGGAACGTACCCCTTTTTTCATCTCAACTTGCAGGGGAAAGGTTACGGATACTGTAGCACTTATAAATGCTTTGAAGAATAAGAAAATTTCCGGGGCGGGGTTGGATGTTTTAGAAAACGAAAAACTGGATACTTATACCAAAGAAGAAAATCAACGCCTGAACTGGTTGTTATCCCAGCCGAATGTCATCATAACCCCTCACATCGCAGGTTATAGCATGGAAGCTTTTTATAAAATGGCAAAAGTTTTGTTTAAAAAGCTTCAGTTAGAATAAGATTTTTCAAAATTTAATTATATTTGTATATATACAACGCCTTTGTAAAAATGGGCGTTGTATTTTTTTTAATTACCCTAAGAAACATTTTAACTTTTAAAAAATGAGGTTATGAGCCAGATCAATTATGTAACAAAAGCTACGTTTGAGAAAATGAAAGCAGAGCTGCA
>JBBSBD010000038.1:0-32799 GCA_038251675.1 Chitinophagales bacterium
AAACTTGCACTTACAAGATCACTGATCTTGTTGAAGGCATTAGAATTTGGGTTTAGCATACAAATTTCTAATGCCTATTTTATTTTTATCCTAACTTAGTTTTCCACTTTTCCACATCTTAAATCTTACCGAACTATTGATTAATAAAAAATTTGATTAAATAATTTTAAAAGAAATGCCATATTCAAAAGCATTTTATTTGAATCATTTAGTTCACAAAAACCGTGCGCTTAAATTGATAGCCAAATTTACATGAATGTTGGCTGGCGAAATAAAACCAAGCTCTTGTATTAATAATGGTCGCAGGGTTGCCAACCTTGCTGGCTGCAATTAAGTTGAAACAAACTGATAAAGGTTGGCAACCATGGCGAGCGGATATTTGTATGTTTGCACCTTATGAAAAGTTTTCGTCCTGATATTCGAAATGTGCAGGTAACCCGCTACGTAACGCCTTTACGCGAAGGTGGCTCGCTTCCTGCAATTGTTGAGGCAGATGATGACTTTTTGTATGTGCTTAAATTCGTGGGAGCGGGACAGGGAGTAAAATCGCTAATTGCTGAATTAATTGGCGGAGAACTCGCACGCATCATGGGATTGCATGTTCCTGAAATTGTATTTGCCAATCTTGACGAAGCCTTTGGGCGTACAGAGCCGGATGAAGAAATACAGGACTTGTTAAAAGCCAGCGTGGGGTTAAACTTAGGGTTACATTATCTCTCAGGCGCTGTGACATTTGATCCGGTTGTGACAAACATTGATGCTATAACTGCTTCAAAAATTGTATGGCTCGACAGCCTGATAATGAATGTTGACCGCACTTCAAGAAATACCAATTTGCTCTGGTGGCATAAAGAACTTTGGCTTATTGATCACGGAGCCGGTTTATATTTTCATCATTCATGGAACAATTGGGAAGAGCAGGCAACCCGACCCTTTGCTCATATAAAAAATCATGTATTATTAGCGCAGGCCAGTGAATTGGATATGGTTGATAAAGAATTTCATGACTTACTCAATGATGAAATCATTCGCTCTATTGTGGCATTGATTCCGGAGAAATGGTTGATGAAAGATGCTCCTTTTGATTCCGTTGAACTTCACCGTGAGGCCTATGAAAATTTTTTGATCAATCGATTCGCACATTCATCGGTTTTTATTAAAGAAGCACAACATGCAAGAGAAGGACTTATTTGAGTACGCAGTTATTCGCCTAGTCCCAAGAGTAGAGCGGGAAGAATTCCTCAATGTGGGGGTTGTATTGTATTGCGCCAAACAAAAGTTTTTAAAAGTTCTTTATAAGATCAGCGAAAAGCGACTTGAAGCTTTATGCAGTGTTTGCGATATACCTGCCGTGAAGGAATATTTGCATGCATTCGAACAAGTTGCCAATGGAATTCATAATTCAGGAACGATAGGTAAGTTACCAATCGCAGAACGTTTCCGATGGCTTACTGCCACACGCAGCACGATGGTGCAAACTTCAAAAGTGCATCCCGGTTTTTGCGAAGACGCAAACGAAATGCTGGAAAAACTATTTAACCAGTTGGTGGAATAATACGCTGTAAGATCTCTGCGATTTAAATTTTCAAAACGGTTAGACATTAAGATCGAATGGTCTTAAAATGTGTAAGCTATCTTAGCAGTCCTGTTCTGCTTTCATGATCCAATAGTCAGGCATTATTATTATCTCTTCGATACCGCGTTTTTCATGAACTTCCATCTTTACAAAACAGTCTCCAATATAGGGATCATCAATAAATGTTGCGGTGCCGATGTAGTCGTCTTTGTAAAAGCAAAAGTATTCTTCGCCATAAATAAGGGTGTCCATAGGGTAGATTTTGGTTGGTGTATCGGAATTATCACAAGCTGTTATTGCCTGTATTATTTAGTAACGAAAGTTTTAGAAAATTATTTTTGCAACAACAAGGAGGATTGTTAGAACTATTACTACGAAGACGGCTACAAAAATCTATTTGGATATGGAAAACATCGAGCGCAATTTCAGTTTAGCCATTATTCCTTTAATCGAAGTTATGTTGAGTGGAAACTCTAATACAACATGCAGAATGCTTAGAAAGAACAATACAATATATCCTGTTTTATAATCGTACCAGTACAAAAAAATACTACATATCCATAAAAGAAATATTACAGCAAATTTTGCTTTGGATAAAAGCTTATTCCATCCAATGATTGATGTTTTTGAAAACCAATTTAAGTAATGGTATGTATAGCAGAATGCAATGAAAATTTGAACCCGGATTTCCACATCGGAAAGAAAATGAAACCTACCTGTTTCGAAGGGCCTAAAAATAAGTGCAATATAAAAGGTTAAGTTAGAAAATCTGCTCGTGATATAGGAGGCTTGAGCGGATGATGAAACTGCATAAGCAGATGGATCAATTTTTAAATTAAAGATCAGTATGGGGCATAATATCAAGATAATAGCGCCGATAACTCCTGCGGTACTTTTCGTGTTAAGTGCACCGAAAATTATGAAAAGAATCGTGAACAAATAAACATGAATAATTGTCGGCAAAAAGATACCGGCTATTATGAATGAAAACGGTACATATTTAATAATTAAAATTCCCGCAGCAATACTTGCTAAAAAAGAAAATAAGATGTGTTTCCATTTTCTAAAATACACAAGGCTTATGGCAAACAGGAACATAATTAGTATAATCTCGCTGTAAGAGTTATGAATGATTCGTGATAACTTTTTATAAATGATATTATTTCCAAAAACACCTTTTGTTGCAAAATTTATTAATACAGGTAGTGCAATTAATAAGCACAATAAAATGTAAACCCATATCCATTTTCTTTCGTGCACAAAATAATTTTTTTCTTTAAGCCAGTTCAACTCTGTCAAATAGTGGAGTGGGCCTAATATTACATACGAAAAAAGAAAAAGCTCAAAAGGCAGCTTTACTGCTAAAATGAGAGCAATAAATATCAATCCAATGTTTACTATATCAATTTTTTGTGAACTCAATTTCTATTTAATTTATCGATCTGAAGTATAAGGCGAAAAAATCGCTTACGAATAAACTTCTCTGCAAGAAGCAAGGATAATATTTTAATACTGGCTTTGCTTTTGCCTCTTAATAAGAAAAGTAATGATTACTGCTATGGCCAATAGTAAATATAATTTAGGAAATATACTTTGCCCGGCAAACGAAGAAACTTTGCTGCGCGAATCATACGCATTTGTATTACCCGGATTCAGTGTCAATTCGAAACCTGTCGCATCCCGTGCTTCCTTATACTTTCTAAAAAAGATAGCTGCTTCATCCGGTATAACATTATCTTTCAAGCTTTCATATTCATAATCCAGGAAAACATGGTTGCGAACCGATCTTAATTTTGCAGAAAATATAAATGCCGTGCAGGCAATACTATCATCAAATCCTTTCACAGACCAGTCTTCAGGCAAATCGATTTCAATATGCTCAGAATAGTTAGCGGGATACGCCAGCGAAAAAGGCATACTTCTGCTTTTATCGGCAGGCTGCGTCATCACACTATTGATGACATAAGATGATACAGGGAACTTTTTTATTCCATCCTCCGTTTTCCAAATGTCTTTTATGGTGTAGTATTCTGTTATGGTAAAAACACCGGTCGTATCATCGTTTTGATAAACCAGGCTATCAGCAACTATCTTATCGAAGTAATAAGCGTAAAAATCTTTGTACTTATTTTTCATTTGATAAAGACTGTTATTATCATAATCAGATCTCGCATCATCAGCAAAAAAACCGGTCAGCCTGGTTACTACTTTAAAGTGAGCCAGCCCGGACATATCCGGAATATCAAAAAATTCTTTTACTTCTGTATGTCCCTTTTCATGCGAAGGAATCGATGTAAGGCTTTTTGTAGTGTCGTTAACAACGAGGCCTGCTTCATAATCCGGGTAGGAAATATCTCTGAGATTTCCGCGCTGGAAAGAGATTGTAGGATCAAACCAAAACATTTGATTACCTATAACAGCCTGCACCGTACAATGATCAAAGCACGAAGCAGAAGGCAATGTTGACAGGATAGTATTTTTATCCGTCGTATTTATGAGAACAGGATTCGCCGGAATACCCATTGCGTTGAGCATGGTTACGAGCAGATAAGATTTGTCTTTACAATCTCCAAAACGCTGATTAAATATTTTATTAGGGTTGCCAGGTTTATGAGAATTAATACCCATTTCTATTCCCATGTACCTGATGTTGTCCTGCACGAAGTGCAAGGCATCTATTGCCCTCGCCTCGTTCGTTTCGTTAGATTGTTGTATGTTGTTTATTTTTTTCTGTAGCTCTGGCGACAGTGGTATATTTCGATTAAACAAAGTACTGGCCCAGGTACTTACTTCATTCCAGTTTTGATATTCGCTTATCAACACCTCTGCGTAGGGGTTATACCAGCCGGGAGTTTTGGCCTCAAGATGAAGTGCTCCTGCATCGGTGGTTTTCCATTCATAAATTGACTCGCCATTTGCAGTCGTCTTGACCGGAGCAATGGTTGTATTACCGTTTTTGATTGAAATGTTTCTTAACGAAGGCACGATAAGTTTATAGTAAAGAGATCCCACAGGCACACCAAAATTAAAACTATATGTATCGGAATATTTATCATTAAAGATGGGATTGAAGCCTTTAATTGTGTAGCTGTTTTCAATGATATCTCCCTTTCTCACATCATCAATTACAAGTAATGCAGTTAGGCTTCCGTCATATAAATGCCTTTCCAATTCTTTCTCCTGCTGTATGATTTTAAATTTAGACAGTTGCATTTTATTAATAGAAATGCCATCCCTTATAATGCGAATGCTGTGCAAAATCAATCGTTCGTAACCAGGGTCGAAATTTATAGAAATCTCAGAACCGTTTTGCACGCCCGCATCGGAAAGTATTTTAATAGTTTTTTTATAATAACGTGCATGCTCTGCAAGTGAAACCTGCTTTTCAAACGCAAGGTCAAAATATCCGTCTTCAGCATCAGCCGCCAACTTTTTATTGTTGTAATCTATTTGACTAATTGTTACCCACGAAGGTTCTTTTTCAGTAGTTAGCTTTGAATTCTGAGCCTTGACATTGACAGATGATAATGCTATAACAAAAAAGAAGCTGAATTGAATTTGTTTCATAAAGTTTTGGAGCCAAACGATATTATTTTAGCAGTCAATTTTCCGGCTAAGAGTTTGTGTTAGCTTTTTCAAATCTAAAAAAACTTCAACAAAAAAGCTAATCGTGGAAAATCTCGAAAAATAAGAAATACAGGATAGTATATTTCGCCCGCAGCAAAGGGACGGATTTCAGTTGGCTGAGCGTATTATGAAAGTGGAATTGAACAGGTGACTAAAAGAATTTCTTATTTTCTCACAATCAAATTCAACAACTTCTTATCCAGTTTATGGCCATACCAGTCTTCGTATGCAACGTCAGATCTTCCTGAATCAAGGATACCAAAATCCCCAATAAAATTCCAGAGTGCAATGCCAATATTATTTGTAAAAAGAATGTCTGTTACATCGGTAAACCACGCTATAAAAACATCATGCGGCGTTCTTCTCCATGAACCCCCTTCGCCACAGTGCACACCAACTCCCCGTTTGGAAAGTTCTATCCATGGCTTATAAAAATCTTCGAGCAATTGCCTGCTTAAATATTTTTCTCCTACCTGGCCCGGCCATTTAGGCTCCGGAAAATTAGTAGTGTCTTTATTGGCCCATGGCGCTTTGTAGTGAGATATCTGCCCCGGGTAATATCCCCTGCAACTTTGTGCGATACTTAAGTCAGCCAACTCTGGCACCACAAGGCTTCCGGCATTATTCCCGTCTGCAATCACTATTGCATCTTTTTTTTCCCTCCTTATCGCATCTCTTGCACCAGTTGCTACTTTGCGGTAAACATCACCCGGTACGGGGCCACGTGCAGAATGTTGGTCGTTCATATCTTCACGCATACCTGGCTCATTCACTAAATCGAAACTCATGAGTTTGTTGGAAGTGTTTTTATATCGTTTTGCCCACATATTCCAATGGAAATAAAAAGCATTTTGCGCAGCTTCATCTCTCCATAAATTAAAGGGTTCGTTAAAGCCGGCGTTCACACAGTAACCGGGAGCTCTGTGGAGATTGATACTTACGTGCAGATTATTTTTTTGAGCCAACTCAATAAGGCTGCCGATATCATCTACTGCCTTTTCATTTATTTTGTAAGTATCATCGGCTGAAATATCTTTTGTGCTATCAATGTTTAAATAACAGGGATAAGCAATAGGAATGCGCACAAAGTCAAATCCCCAGTCACGCATCCATTTAAAATGGTCTTCGGTAGTTGAGCGATGATTTCTGGAAGGATCGGGCGAATAAAAATCAAGCAGGTTAAAACCCCGCCAATCTGGTAAAGAGTTGCTAAAAACTTTATCTGATTTAAATGAGGGACCTGCTGCTAATGCAACAGCAGTAAGACTTGTATTCCTTATAAATGACCGGCGAAGCATATCGTGATTTTTAATCTTTAATAAATGTAGTCCATAGCAGTAGCAAATTAACAATTTATTGACTGGGCTTACCAGCGAGGTTTACCAAACAGATCACTGACTACTTTATGATAGCCTTGTAAGCTGCAAAGTCAATTCTTTCAAGCGCTTTCTTGCTTTTTCGTCGTAAGCTTGTGAATTGGCTCTCGCCTCTTTTTTTACATTAAAATATTTTCCTGAAACATTTTTAAGATCGGGCGAAGTTGCCAAATATATCTCAGCCTCCGCACCACTTTGCGGAGTTCCCAGTGGTTTTATCTTTGCATCGCGTACCATATTTGTATCGAGATAAGTCCCGGGATGAAGAGCATTCACGGTGACCTTATCATTCTTCAATTCTTCAGCAAGATCAATAGTAAACATGATCAATGCAAGCTTGCTCTGGCAATAAGCATTTACCCCGTCAAAATTTTTCTCGATCATTATGTCATCAAAATTTATGGGCGATTGCCCCGCAGAACTTACATTCACAATGCGTGAAGGGGACGCTTTTTTTATGGCAGGTAATAATAAATTTGTAAACAGGAATGGCGCAAGGTAGTTTACAGCCAGGCGTAGTTCAGTACCGTCTTTCCCATATCGCGGCGCAGCAAAACCTGCACCTGCATTGTTTATGAGGATATCAATCTTATCGTGCTTATTCAAAATTTGTTTTGCACAATTGCGGACTTCATTCATTGAAGAGAAATCGGCAACAAACCCCTGAACATTATTATTGCCCGATGAAAATTTTATTTCTTTTATTGCCTTATCCAGTTTTTGCTTATTTCTTCCGTGAAGAATTAAGTACGCATCCTTGCTGGCAAGATCAATGGCAGTGCATTTACCAATACCATCTGTAGCCCCGGTTATTAATATTGTTTGCTTTTTCATTCTATTTAACTTTTCTTACAAGGATTGTATTACCTGCATGATATCATTTCGGTCCCAATGGGCATATATATTTGCCATCTTTTAAAAATCTTTTAATGATTCACCAGTTTCATGGCGCCTTCACTATATCTTTCACCCACATCAGGATGCTTAGAAACGATGGCTTGAATTGTATACAAATCATCCGCTGTTAAATTAATGTCAACCGCTTTTGCATTTTCTTCCAGGTATTTTACCCGCTTGGTACCAGGAATAGGAATAATATCATCGCCTTGAGCTAGCACCCACGCCAGTGCAAGTTGTGCGGGAGTCGCATTTTTTGATTTGGCAAAATCCGCGAAATCCTCAACGAGCTGTTTGTTATTTTGCCAATGCTCATCATCAAAGCGGGGTAAGGTTCTGCGAAAATCATCCTGTGCCAGTTCCTCTTTATCAGTCACAGTTGCAGTGACCAGGCCGCGTGCCAATGGCGAATATGGAATGAATGTGATACCAAGTTCCCGGACCGTGTTTAAAATCTCTCCTTCCACATCTCTTGTCAGCAATGAATATTCACTTTGGAGTGCGGCGATAGGATGCACTTTATGCGCACGTTTTATAGATTTAGCAGAAGCTTCCGATAAACCCAGGTAGCGAACTTTCCCCTCTTTCACCAGTTCCGCCATAGCGCCTACCATATCTTCCACAGGAATGTTTGGGTCAATACGATGAGCGTAATACAAATCAATGGCATCTATTTTTAGGCGCTGCAAACTATTCTCCACCGCCTCTTTTACATAAGCAGGTGAACCATCGAAATAAGTTCCCGGCCTCCCTGCAAAACCGTCACTCCCTTCTTTTACGCGGAAGCCAAATTTTGTTGCAATAAAAACTTTCTTCCTGTTAGGCACAAGTACTTTTGAAATTAATTCTTCATTATTCCCCTGCCCATACATATCGGCGGTATCCCAAAAGTTAATGCCTATTTCCAAAGCTCTTTCCAAAACAGCAATGCTTTCTTTATCATTTCTCGGGCCATAAGCAAAGCTCATGCCCATGCAACCCAAACCGAGGGCGGATAATTTCTCGCCTGTATTATTTAATTGCCTGTATTTCATAAAATAAAATTTAAATACTTTAATCGCACAACTGTTATGCCAGCTATACTTTTACCAGCAAATCAAATTGATAACCATTGCAAAGACAGATCGCAGCAAATGCGAAACTGGTGAAATACCTGGGACTAATTGCGTAAGATAAATTCCAATCTATTTTATTATTGCGACAATAAATAATCTTTCAACTCTTCGTAGTCGCTGTTCATCTTCAAGCTTTCCTTTTTCAACATCAGAAGGTGATTTATTGCTGGAGGCATCGGTACAGCCTGCTCAATTATTGGTTCCACCACATCATAAAACTTTACCGGGTGAGCAGTTTCAAGAATAATACCTGACATGTTCTTATGTTCATGTAAATACTTTTTCAATGCAGCATAACCTACAGCCCCATGAGGATCCAACAAATATTTTTTTTCTGTATAGACTTCCTTAAGAACTTCCTTTGTTTGCCCGTCTGAAAAAGAATAACTACTCATGTTATTTTTAAGAGAAATAAATTGTTGATCGAACAATTCAAGAATACGCACAAAGTTACTGGGGCTGCCAACATCCATTGCATTGGATATTGTAGTTAATGATTTTTTAGGGAGATAATCTCCCGTTTCCAAATATTCGGTCACTACATTATTAGCATTGCATGCAGCAATAAAATGCCGGATAGGTAAACCGGAGCATTTTGCAAGCAACCCGGCACAAATGTTACCAAAGTTGCCGCTGGGCACGCTTATAACAGGCGGCATTTTTTTGTTCTCCCATTGTTTATATGCAAAGAAATAATAAAACTGTTGAGGGAGCCATCGTGCGACATTAATAGAATTAGCAGATGTAAGAAATAATTCTTTATTCAATTCCTCATCTGCAAATGCTTCCTTCACCATTTTCTGGCAATCGTCAAAGGTGCCATCAATTTCAAGTGCGGTAATATTTTTACCCAATGTTGTTAATTGCAATTCCTGCACACTGCTCACTTTCCCGGAAGGATATAATATTACAACGTCAACGCCATCCACATTATAAAAACCATTTGCCACAGCACCGCCCGTATCTCCCGAGGTTGCAACCAGCACTGTAATTTTTTTGCTTTCATTCTTCACGAAATATCCAAGGCACCTGCTCATAAATCTTGCACCAACATCTTTAAAAGCTAAAGTAGGGCCATGATACAATTCAAGGGAAAATATATGCTCTTCTATCTTTACAAGAGGGAAATCGAAATTAACCGTCTCAGCGACAATTCTTTTCAATTCATGATCGGGAATTACATCGCCAATGTAAGGGCTTATAACCTTGAACGCTATCTCTTCATTTGTAAATTGCTCAATATTATCAATAAATTTTTCATCTAATGAGGGAATTATTTCAGGAAAATACAATCCTTTATCAGGAGCAAGCCCTTTGATAGTAGCCTCTTTAAAATTTACTTTTGGAGCATTGTTATTAGTACTTCGATAGAGCATTTAAAAATATATTAGCGGTAGTGGACCTGCTGAATAAAGATTCTAAAAATGTAGATTCTTCTTTTTTTTTAACGCACCACTATCCCTTCGTTATTAATTGTGGTAACATAAGTATAATACGCAAGGCCGGTGCTATCATAAATATCTTTCATTATTTTTTCCACCTTTATAGCAGTGGTTTCCTTTTCACACAGCATGAAAATCGATGGCCCAGATCCGGATATTCCACCGCCTAACGCCCCAGCATCAACGCTTCTTTTTTTCACCTCGTCAAACCCCGGAATAAGCATGCTTCTAACGGGTTCTATAATTACATCTTCCAAAGACCGGCTGATAAGGCCATAATCATTTTTCATAAACCCGGCTACCAGCCCTGCAATGTTTCCCCACTGTTTAATAGCATCTTTAAGCAAAACTTCTTTACGAAGAATTTCCCTTGCGTCGGAAGTTTTTACTTCTATCTGAGGGTGAACTACTGCAACGAACATTGGCGGAGCAGGTAAAGAAATTATGTCCAAAGGGAAAATAGAACGTATGAGTGTAACACCTCCATAAATTCCCGGAGAAATATTATCGGCGTGCTTTACACCGGAAGCCAGCTTTTCTCCGGCCATTGCAAAACGTACGAGGTCTTCCTTTGAAAAAATATTACCTAATAAATGATTAACGGCTACCACAACTCCCGCTGCACTTGCCGCACTGGAACCAAGGCCACTACCAGGTTTTATATGTTTTTCGATAACTATGTCAAATCCATATCTGCCATCCAGTTCTTGCATCATATCCAAAAGCGCGGCTCCTGCAACATTTTCCTCAGGGATAACCGGCAGGTTGAAAGAATCATTATGTTGAATGCGAATGCCGGGTTGGTCGCTAAGAGTAACTTTCATTATATCGCTTGGATCTTTTAAAGCAAGTCCCAGCACATCAAAACCGCAAACAAGATTGGCTATTGTAGCAGGTGCAAGAACGGTAGTACTCCTAACCCCTGAAGGGAAATATTTGACGTTCTCATTTTTAATTTGTTCTTTTTTTTCCATACTAACTCTAATGTAATTGGCCTTGATATTGTTATCCGCCGCGGCGGGGATAGGGGCTACTCTGCTGCCCTAATAATATCTGCAAAAACGCCGGATGCCGTTACCTCCGCGCCAGCCCCCGCTCCTTTTATAACAAGCGGTTGCTCCGTATATCGATCGGTATAAAAAAGCACCGCATTATCCTTTCCGTACAAGTGATAAAAATCGTGTTGCGGATCGATAAGTTTCAACCCAACAGAGGCTTTTCCATTTTCATATTTTGCCACAAACTTTAATTTTTTACCTGCATCATTTGCATCTGAAACTAATTTTGAAAAATGTGCTTCCTCTTTTTCCATTTCAATGTAAAAATTCTCAACGTCACCTTCCATACAACTCGCTGGCATAAATGAATTATTGGCGATGTCTTCCATCTCTATTTTATCGCCTGTCTCCCTCGCAAGAATCATAATCTTTCGCATTACGTCAACACCGCTTAAATCCAGCCGGGGGTCGGGTTCAGTATATCCTTCATCCTGGGCTTGTCTTACAACTTTCGCGAAACTTTTTTTGCCGTTATAGTTATTAAAAACAAAATTAAGTGTTCCACTAAGTACCGCTTCAATTCTATTTACTTTGTCTCCGCTGCGCAACAGATCATTCAAAGTCCCAATTACAGGCAATCCTGCTCCCACGTTGGTTTCAAAAAGAAACAGCGCATTGTATTCTCTTGAAAGATCTTTTAGCTTTTTGTAATATTCATACGATGAAGAGCACGCAACTTTATTGCACGCAACTACCGAAATGCTTTTTTGTAAAAAGTGAGGATATATTTTCGCGACATCATCATTCGCCGTAACATCTACAAAAACGGAATTTCTAAGATTTTTCCTTTTTATAATGTCAATCATATCCGACATAATCATGGGTTCGGCGCCCTGTAACAATTCTTTCCATTTGGAAAGATTTACACCCTCATCTTTAAACAACATTTTGCGACTGTTAGCGATGCCTGCAATTCTTACCTGCAGTCGAAGGTGATCTTGCAAATATGGTTGTTGTTGTTGTAACTGTGCAAGTAGTTTGCTACCCACATTTCCCGTTCCACTTATGAAAAGATTTAGCTGTTTATAAGTTGTCTCAAAAAATTCCTCATGTAATACATTAATTGCCTTTTTTACATCACGTGTTGCAATAACAGTAGAAATATTTCTTTCTGAAGATCCCTGGGCAATGGCTCTTATGTTAACACCATTTCTGCCAAGCACACCAAACATTTTACCGCTTATACCCGGGTGGCTTTTCATGTTATCACCTACTAATGCAACTATAGAAAGGTCTCTCTCTACAATTAATTTTTCCACTTTTTTTGTTTCAATTTCATGCTCAAAAGAAGTGTCAATTATTTCCTTTGCTCTTTCAGCATTTGCTTCATTTATTCCAACGCAAATTGAATGTTCAGATGAACTTTGCGTAATAAGGATCACATTTATTTTTTCACCCGATAGCGATTCAAAGAGCCTTTTTGAGAAGCCAGGAATACCAACCATTCCACTGCCTTCAAGGCTTAAAAGCGCGAGGCTCCCAATGCTTGAAATGCCACGGATCGTATTCCCGTTTTTATCAATGTTATTATGAATCAATGTACCACTATCACCGGGCGAAAATGTGTTCTTTATACTTACCGGAATTCCTTTATTCATTACCGGCTGTATTGTCGGCGGATAAATAACCTTGGCGCCAAAATGCGATAACTCCATAGCTTCCTGGTAAGAAAGTTCCTGGATGATCTTTGCATTAGTCACCAACCTCGGGTCGGCTGTCATCATTCCCGACACATCTGTCCATATTTCCACCATTGAAACATTCAAAGCCGCACCGATGATTGCCGCAGTATAATCTGAACCTCCTCTTCCTAATGTAGTTGTATTGCCATTTTTATCTGATGATATGAATCCCGGTACAATACAAACAGAACTTTTCATTGACTTAAAAAAATCATTTATTTTTTCGTTTGTCAATGCAAAATCCACATTCGCGGCGCCAAATTGAGAGTTTGTGATAATGAGTTCTCTGGCGTCTTTCCATTCATTGTTTATTTCCAGCGCTTTTAATTTTGCAGCAAATATTTGAGAAGATAACAATTCACCATAGCTGATGATTTTATCTTTAGTGCGCATGGAAAGTTCCTTTAGCAAAAAAACGCCGTTGCAAATATCCTCAATTTCGTTACATCGCTTTTTAACCATGCTCAACACGCTGCTCTGCCTGTCTAATGGTATCAACTCTCTTACCGTGGAAAGATGACGGTGTTCAATAATCTGCAATTTTTCCTTGTAGGAAATATCGCCGTCCGATGCAAGTGACGCGGCTTCCAGGAGATTATCGGTAGCTCCTCCGAAAGCGGATAGGACAATAATGATGTTGCCATTTTTTTCAACAGACTGCTGAAGAATATTGATTACACTTTTGATGTTATTTGCATTTGCTACCGAGCTACCTCCGAATTTTAATACCCGCATAAAAAATATTTGAAACTATTTCTAAATTCTACTATAAAATAAACTGTTTTTTGGCAAAGCTATAAGCCTAAAGGCATGTATGAAATGTTTAACCCTTACGGGTAATAATTGTAGTGAAAGTAGTGAAAACTACTATTGAGTGTGTACACGAAATGATATGGTTATGTTTAGTATGCACGAAAAGAAATCGAAAATAAGATAATTGATTGTAAAGAGAAAATATAAACGAAATTTTTGAAGTATTTTCATGCACAATTATGATTGCTGCTACTATTAATATTTTTTATAAATTTCAACAATGGAAAATCAATCTTCACGCGGATTGCAGCATTTTAAGAATTACGTTGGCATAAAATTCCAACTCTATAACAGCCTTTTCACTTCACTGCCTTTTCATCGCATTGAAAAAACAGGTATCCTTTTGTCACTTTTTGTAAATATTTGTGAAGAAGGCTTCAAAAAGAAATTAAGCCCGATAGAAATTATTGAAGAATTTTTTCAAAAGCACACCTCTTTTACGTCTCGCAGTGAAAAACTTGACCTGCTCTTTAGGTTTACCCAATTTGTAGAAAGGCAGGTAGTGTTGTTTGATGCACTTGAGGATGCAGCGTTTTTACACGTGCACGATACAGGTGGAGCAGGTACGTTAAAGCAGCTTGAACTTGAAGTGGTTCAAAGTAATAAAATAGAGGCATTAACTAAAAAGCTAGAAGACTTTTCTATTGAACTTGTTCTTACGGCGCATCCTACGCAATTTTATCCCGGCTCGGTGTTAGGTATTATCAACGACCTTTCAAAAGCTCTTAAGGAAAATAATGCTGCGCAAATAAACATGTATTTACAGCAGCTCGGTAAGACGCCTTTTTTCAAAAAAGAAAAACCTACACCTTACGATGAAGCATTAAGCCTGCTATGGTACCTGGAAAATGTATTTTTTGCTGCTGCAGGCAGGATATTATCTTTTTTAAGAAACCAGTTTCCTGACTCTGTACATGAGTACAATCCAATAATAAAAATGGGGTTTTGGCCTGGCGGCGACAGGGATGGCAATCCATTTGTAAATTCAGAAATAACATTAAAAGTTGCAGATGCCTTACGCGGCGGCATTATTAAATGCTATTACCTGGAGATAAGAAAACTAAGACGCAGGCTCACCTTCAAAAAAGTAGACGTTCTATTAGCAGACCTGGAGACTCAATTGTACAATAATATTTTTATACCGGGCAACCGTACCCGTTTATCGAAAGAGGAAATACTGGGTGTATTAGATACTGTGAGAGAAACTTTGATCTATCAACACAATGGATTGTTCCTTTATCTCGTGGATATCCTTATAAACAAGATTCATGTTTTTGGATTACACTTTGCATCCCTCGATATAAGGCAGGATAGCTCTATACATAAAAAAGTATTCCAGGTGCTCGTCGCAGACGGGCATATTTTGCCAGGGGATTATTTGAAATTGACTGAAGAAAAAAAGATAGAATTTCTTACCGGCAATACTAAAGTACTCGATGCAAAAGACTATAACGATCCTATAATAAACGATACACTTGAGAGCATAAAAGCAATTAAACTAATACAGGAATATAACGGGGAACCCGGATGCAACCGATACATTATAAGCCACAGCAGCAGCGCTTTAAATGTGCTGGAAGTATATGGGCTTTTCATTTTGTGCGGGTGGAAAAAGGAAGAACTAAAGGTGGATATTGTCCCGCTCATTGAAACAATTGATGACCTTAGAAACGCCGCATCAATTGCGAGAACTTTATACGGGGATAAAGAATACAGGAAACATTTAAAAAGAAGAAACGATCGCCAGGTTATTATGCTTGGTTTTTCTGATGGCACCAAGGATGGCGGCTACCTAATGGGCAACTGGAGTATCTATAAAACAAAAGAAGAACTTACTACCGTATCAAAAGAATATGGCATCGATGTAATTTTCTTCGATGGACGTGGAGGCCCTCCGGCAAGGGGTGGTGGAAAAACCCATAAATTCTATGCTTCCATGGGGAAAAATATTGCTAATAAAGAAATACAATTGACGATACAAGGGCAAACTGTTAGTTCTAATTTCGGAACTATCGATGCAGCGCAATATAATATAGAGCAACTGATACATGCGGGTATTACCAACGATCTTTTTTCCAACAGGCATATTACGTTGCAGGAAGAAGAAGAACAATTATTGCAGCACCTGGCCGAGGAAAGTTTTAATGCTTATGTTGCTCTAAAAAATCACCCGGATTTTGTTGACTATTTAACGCACATAAGCCCGTTACAATTTTACGGGAAAACAAATATTGGCAGTCGTCCATCGAAGAGGGGCGCTTCAGATAAACTTAACCTTGAGGATCTAAGAGCGATTCCGTTTGTAGGCGCGTGGAGCCAGCTAAAGCAAAACGTAACCGGTTACTACGGCGTAGGAACCGCGATGGAAAAACTTGATAAAAAAGGTAAATTCAACCAGTTGAAAACTTTGTATCAAAATTCATTATTCTTTAAGACGCTTATCGACAATTGCGAAATGGCGATGAAGAAATGTTTCTTCCCGCTTACTGAATATTTGTCTAAAGATGAAAAATATGGCGAGATATGGAATATGATTTACAAAGAATATCTCCTCACGGAAAAATTCCTTTTTAAACTTAATGGGAAAAACGAATTAATGGCCGAATATGCAGTTGAGCAAATATCTATTAGTATGAGGGAAAAAATTGTTTTGCCCTTGGTTACAATTCAACAATTTGCAATTGCAAATATTCGCGGGATGGAAAAAGAACATGTTACAAATGATTTAAAAGACACTTACGAAAAGCTGGCAATGCGTTGCTCTTTTGGAATTATTAATGCTGGAAGAAATTCAGCATAGGGAATAACGAGTAATAAAATAGGGTGCCAATGTGAAATCGATTGCATTTTGTATTATTTATTCAGCTTCATTTTATTTACTATTTCCAGGTCGCCCATGGATAAAGATTCCCACCAGTCATCTGATACATCTTCCAGCCTGTATTCAGTATCAATATCGTAATCACCATTTTCGTCAATGTCATAAAAGCAATTGTTCAAGGTATCCAATACACTATTAATTGATTTGAGCTCAACGAAAAACAGCCGGCTAACAATTTTTTTATTCGATTTTTGCTCCAGGAATTCGACTCTTTTTTCAAGGTCTCCAATTTTATCATCTCTCCATGCTAAAAAAATACATGCAATTAATATTACAAGGATAAAAGCTATTACTATTATTGTTGACATTGTGGTTTAAATATTTAGTGCTGTAGAATTAATTTACAAATTATGTTTTTCCTTACCGTTATTTTCTTTTACCAAAAATGAGAATTCATATCGCCAGGCAGCTTCACCTTTCATTTGCATTTTTAAATTAAACATAAAAGCCTTCCATCGAGATGAAAGGCTTTTATGTTTATGCCCCAAATTGAATTATTAAATCCAAATATCTCAATGCTTTTTGAAAATTCTTATCTTCTCTTCTATCCTATCGCAAGTTCAGGTTTATACCCGGCCTGGTGCTTTTTATACACAGGTTTAGTTATTTTTTTATCGATAACTAAAAAATAGGTCCAGCTTAAAATTAAGGACAATACAAGGCTACCCAGTATTGAAATTTTTGCAATATCCTTATAGATCTCATCATGAAATGCGAGGGCAGTTGTAAAAATCGACATAGTAAACCCAATGCCTGCAAGAGAACCTATACCTAGTAACTGTTTCAAGTTGGTATTGGTGGGAAGCCGTGCAATTTTTAAAGAAATCATTGCCTTACTAAAAATAAAAATACCCACAGGTTTACCAATAACCAATCCGGACATAATGCCGATACTAACCGAATCTTTCAAGGAATTGGCGATATCGGGAGGTATCATAATAGCCGTATTTGCCAATGCAAATAATGGAAGAATGATAAAGTTCACAAACTTGTGGATGGCTTTTTCAAATTTTGGAATGGAATTAATGGGAATTGCAAAGGCAATCAATACGCCACTTATGCTCGCCTCAATGCCCGAATTGAAAATTGCATACCATAGCAAACATCCGAGAATAGCCTGTAAAACGCCTGGCCTTATCTTGCGATAATTACAAAGCCAAAATAAACCATATATAACACCAGCGGCCAGCAGGTACATCCATTCAACTTTACCACCATAAAAGAAAGCGATCACTATGATGGCACCCAGGTCGTCAATAATAGCAAGAGCCATCAAAAAAATCTTGAGGCTTGCCGGAACTCTTTTCCCAAATAATGAGGCGATGCCTAATGAGAAAGCGATATCCGTGGCTGAAGGAATCCCCCAACCATGGGCGAATGGCGTATTAATATTAAAAGCTGTGTAAATAAGTGCTGGCACAAGCATGCCGCCAACAGCGGCAGCAAAAGGTAATACTGCTCTCTTAAAAGAGGAAAGTTCGCCTTCCACCAACTCTCTTTTTATTTCCATGCCGGCAAACAAAAAGAAAAAAGCCATAAGAAAATCATTGATCCATTTAAGGCCTGAATGAGGAAGTTTTATCGGCAGGCCGTAATGTAGTTCAGTATTCCAGATTCCGAGGTACCATTCCCCACCTGAGGAATTCGTCCATATCAATGAAATCAAGGTACAGGCTATCAAAAGAATGCCTATAAACCTGCTGTCCAAAATAAAAAATCTCAATGGATTGATAGCCTTTCTTATGAGTCTTTTTACCATTACTTATAGTTTTAAAAGTTATAAGAAAGCATGCCATAATTATATATTATAGCACGCTATTTAATAATTAGTCTACATAGCCATAAATACCCATTTCCGGAATATCCAGGCCTGCTTCTTCATCTGCTGCGCTTGATCTAAGCCCAATAGGTGTTTTAGCACATATTTTGAAAAACACAAACATCACTGCGAAAACAAAAATGAAGCATGTTAATCCCCCTATTAATTCAGCTAAAAACTGTTTACCATCACCATAAAATAGTCCTTTTACAGTACCGGGCACACCGTTCCATCCATCTCCATAAGAGCCATCTGCAAAGAGGCCAAGGGAAAGAACTCCCCAAAATCCATTTGCTCCATGTACTGCAAATGCTCCAACCGGATCATCAATTTTCAAAGTTCTTTCAACAAAGAATGAGGCAAAAATCACCAACAAACCTGCAATAACACCAATGATTACTGCTGAAAGTGGATTTACAAAAGCACAGGGCGCTGTGATGGCAACAAGGCCGGCCAGCATGCCGTTTACCATCATTGCGGGATCCCATTTATTTGTTTTGGCTTTCATATACAATGCAGATGCAAAAGCACCGGCCGCGCTTGCGAGCATAGTATTCACCGCCACAACTGCTATGCGCATATCATTTCCTGATAGGGTAGAACCCGGGTTGAAGCCAAACCACCCAAATGCGAGGATGAATGTTCCTATAATTGCCATTGGAATATTATGGCCGGGAATTGTATTTACCGTTCCATCTTTACCGTATTTGCCGATGCGGGGACCAATTACCCATGCTCCTACCAAAGCCGCAACGCCTCCCACTTCATGTACTACTGATGAACCTGCAAAGTCTACATGCCCATGTCCGAGGCCAAAGTTTGCTCCGAGCTGAGATAGCCATCCGCCGCCCCATACCCAGTTTCCGAAAATCGGATACACGAACATTGATATAAAGAAACCAAATACTATAAACGATTTAAACTTCCATCTTTCCGCCATACCGCCCGTAGGAATAGTGGCAGTAGTATCCATAAATACCATTTGAAACAGGAATAATGTAAACACCCCCACATCATAAACTTTACTATTAAGAAAAAAGCCCGCTTTACCCCAAAGCCCAAAATCATGGCCAAACAAATGAACAGTAAATTCCCCGCCTGTGACTCCCGGGGCGCCTCCCAGGGAAGCGACACTCAAGCCGTTTCCAAACATAAAAGCAAACCCGCAAATCCAGAAGCCAAGCATACCTATGCCATATACCATAAAATTCATAGCCATGGTATGAGCAACATTTTTCTTTTGGGTAAACCCCGTTTCGACCATTGCAAAACCAGCTTGCATGAACATTACCAGAAACCCGGCAATGAGTGTCCACATAATATTAATCGCAATCTTGGTGTGCCCGGTATCCGCAGCAATTTCCTCAAGCGTGGGCTTTCCTGCTGTCGCGGCGGTTATATCGTTAATGGTCCCTGTTTTTGCGCCCGTTGCATCTTGCGCAAATGACGGAATTGCAATTACAATAAATAATATGAGTAGGGCAGGCAAAACAAATTTCATAAGCCCGCTGCGTGACAATCGTTTGATTCCCGGAAAATGAGAATATTTCATAAAAAAAATTTTATATTTTGAATAATTTCTGAGTAAAATGACAGACTTGCATAAAGCTGAGACGCCCTATGAAATATGGAAAGAAAGTTAGGTGATAAAAACCCGGTAAGCTTTCTATCCGGCGTCCAATCTCAGTTCAGGAACTCTAATAATGATACCATCTTTAAAGCTTGGGGAAAACGGTGGATTAAAAATTCGTTTCCTTTCTTTTGATGCAGCATCTGAAAGAATCCTTTTTTTATTTTCAAAATATTTCCTCAAGAATGAGACTTCCAGGTCATTCGGGGAATAAGTATTTGTATACAAATAAGAGCACCAGGAACTCTTACGTGATAGTGCTTCCTTCTGTATTGTATTAATTTCGGATAGCTGATAAGGCACATATTTTTTATGCACCAAGAACAATGGTGCAATTAGCAGAGCGAAACAAAATACCTGGTAATTCATCCAGGCTCGAAGTTTGGAACAGGTAACGCTGATACTATTTTTTTTATGAAAAACTAATCCGGACTCATAAAAAATATTTGTCATATTTGATGACCGGAGGGCTATGTTAATTCTATTAAGATGCTCAATGGAAGATCTTATACTGGAAGGGTTCGAAAAAAACATATAACCCGTGTGTAACATTGGTTTTTCTTTTAAAGAAATTAAAAGAGAAACATGCTGTAACAAAGGTTACAGCATGTTTTCTGATAAGCCGGTCAACGTAAGCAATACCCATTTTCAAGGGAATAATTTCGTTGTTGACGATTCGCCCTATCCATAATATAACCAAGCGATATAGACAATTGATTTGTATCTTAAATTCTAATGTTCTACTACGTTCCTGCAACTACCTCTGGCTCCATGGCGAAACCTCCGTATGCTACATTTCCGTGTTCTCCAATATCCAACCCTTCGATTTGCTCTGCATCACTTACTCTTAAGCCAATTATAGATTTAATTATTAAAAAGACAATCAACATAGAAATGAATACAAATGCAAAAACCGCTAAAACACCGGCGGCCTGTACCCCGAACTGGTGCCATCCTCCGCCATAAAATAAACCATCCTTAATGGCAGTATCATCTCCCCAATATTGGATATCAATTGACCGCTGTCCAAATAAACCAACAGCAAGCGTGCCCCAAGCGCCGCAAATGCCGTGAACGCTTATCGCACCAACGGGATCATCAATCTTCAATTTCCTTTCAAAGAAAAGACAAGAGAAAAATACAAGTATACCTGCTATCAAACCAATCAAAACAGCACTACCTGTGCTAACAGAGGCGCATGGGGCAGTAATACCTACCAGGCCCGCAAGCGTACCATTAAGAGTCATTGGAAGATCAGGCTTCTTAAATTTAATCCATGAAGTAATGAGTGCACCGATTGCTCCGGCTGCAGCAGCAAGAGTTGTAGTTACCGCGATGTGTGAAACTCCGGCCACAGCAGTAAGTGTGGAACCCGGATTAAATCCATACCATCCAAACCAAAGTATGAATACACCTAATGAAGCAAGTGGTAAATTATGTGCTGATATATTATTAACCGTGCCATCTTTATTATACTTACCCAATCTTGGTCCCACTAAAATAGCCCCGGCTAGTGCCGCCCAACCGCCAACAGAATGTACTACTGTTGATCCGGCGAAGTCACGCATACCCATATCACTTAACCATCCACCGCCCCAAATCCAGTGGCCGCTGATGGGATATATGATAGCAGAAATTACGCAAGAGTATAAAATGTAGGAGATAAGCTTTGTTCTTTCCGCCATTGCTCCGGAAACTATTGTTGCCGCCGTTGCAGCAAATACTACCTGGAATAACCATGCAGCACTTATACTATATCCGGCGGTATCCGTTGGGGCGTTTGCAGATCCGAGGAACGAAAGTGCTTTGTCAAACCCGAAATAGTTTGAGTCTCCGCTTGAATACATGATTGCATAGCCAACTGCCCAAAATAAAATAGCACCGAAGCAAAAATCCAGTAAATTCTTCATCATTATATTGACTGAATTTTTTGCCCTGGTCATGCCAGATTCTACCATGGCAAAGCCGGCCTGCATAAAAAATACCAGGAAGCCCGTGAGACATAACCAGATAATATTGGCAACATCCTGTGGCAATGCGGGTGCGGGTTCCGCAGGAACCGTTTGGGCGGAAACTGTGGAAGGAAACCCTATGCACGCAATAATAAATAAGAAAATGAAACTGATAAACAAATAAGTACGGCTTCTTTTTTGGTCACTGTTTTTAATCATTGCTATTAGTTTAGTAGATGGAGAGATTATTGAAAGATTAAAGATTAATTTGACTATTAAAAATGATAGGTAGCTGCCAATATGCCTGTTACGGTACTTTTGGTTGCGGTTCCATCACTTTTTTCAAAAATCTCATCCTTTCCCGTATCCAATCTTAGCTCAGGAATAATTGTTAGATTGCCTACCCTGAAATTAGGAGAAAGGGTTATGTCGAAGATATTGCTTGCCGGTGCTGCTACAACTCCTTTCTCATTATGAAAATATTCACCGCGTAATGTTATACCAAAAGCTGTAGTAGGGTCAGCAGTGAGATAGAGTGCAGATCCCCACCAACTATCACTATCACCGCCCTTTGGTTTTGCAGTTTGCACGGTTCCATTATATCCAATGCTGAATTTATCTGATACAGCTCCTGTAAGAACCAAATCAAATTGGGAAGTGCTGAAAGAACCACCATAAGACCCCTGGTAATTCAGGTAAGCTTTTAGCTTATCGTCTGCCGAGCCTGTGCTGAATTGGGCTAAAGCATATCTCCTGGACCCCGCTTCGGCAACCACATCGGTTGTGTTAGCTACGCCAAGCATTAGCCCGCTTTTTCCTCCCAGGCCTATATCGGCCTTTATGCCTGTGTGTGAAAATGGTCCATACGAAAACATATAGTCCATGCTATAGTTACGATTTAGATAGGCATCGGTTACCTCATAACCTATATGCGTTGCCCATTTACCAATTGTTAATTTAAACTTATCGGAAACTGCATAGCTTATATAAGCCTGCTTTACTGCAAATAAAGTTGCGTGAGAAGGATCGCCGTATGAAAACTCTTCCGCCCTTGTGCCAAATCCTAAATCTACGGTTGCACTGGCTTTACCAAAGGTATGGTCTGCCCTCACACTGGCCATACCAAGTTGAAATGAATTTTGGGCATTGGTGAAACTCGTGAAGTTGTTTGTTGCGCCGGATTCCGGATCATTAAAGTTGTACCGAAAATAGGCATCAACAGAGCCGGTGATAACCGGAGCGGGGCTTGTTGTTGAATCTGTTTGTGCTTTGGAGGAAAGAAAACAAAAGAATACGAGTGTTGCTAAGAAAATTTTTCTTATCATTGTTTTAGATTTAAAGATTAAAATTTGGAAGGGGTATAGCTAATTAACTTTTCTCAGAAGTTAATATTTTCAGCTAAACCCCTTTCATGTTCAGACAGAGTTCCATTATTTTTTACCAGCAACGTGCCTTGTAAGTATTTTTCATTGTGTTGAGAGGCATCAAGTCCTTCTTCTTCATCAGCAGAACTTACCCTCATTGGCATAACCCAATTGATGAATTTAAATATGCCATAAGAAACTATAAAGCTATAGGATACAACAATAGCCAATCCTTTTAACTGGGTTAAAAAGAAAGCCGGATTTCCATAGAATAACCCGTTATTTCCACCGCTGTTTACATTCATATTTGCAAAAATACCCGTCATAATCATTCCTACTATGCCGCCCAGGCCATGACAAGGAAAAACATCAAGGGTATCGTCTAAAATAGATTTCGATTTATAATAAACGGCTACGTTTGATATAAGTGCAGCGACAGCTCCTATAAATATACTTTGCGGAATCGCAACAAAGCCTGCGGCGGGAGTAATAGCAACCAAGCCTACCACTGCGCCGATACAGAACCCAAGTACTGAAGGTTTTTTACCTTTTAATACGTCAAAAAACATCCAGGCAAGTCCCGCTGCAGCTGCGGCTGTATTAGTTGTAGCGAATGCCGAAACCGCCAGCGCATTAGCCCCTAAGGCCGAACCCGCGTTAAAACCAAACCAGCCAAACCATAGCAGCCCGGTACCAATTAAAACGTACGGAATATTTGCAGGCGGTATTTCCTTATGCTCCAAATGAACCTTACGGCGTTTTAAAACTATTGCCCCTGCTAAAGCAGCACAACCAGCGGAAATATGCACAACTGTGCCACCGGCGAAATCCAGCACACCCCATTTGAATAAGAATCCGTCAGGATGCCAGGTCCAATGTGCAATAGGTGCGTAAACCAGCAGCCCGAACATGACTATAAAGAGTATGTAAGAAGAAAAGCGGATTCTCTCGGCTACCGCTCCCACTACAAGGCTAGGAGTTATGATCGCAAACATTAATTGAAAAAGAGCAAATAACATTAAGGGAATAGTGGGCGCTAAACTCCACGGAGCACCAGAGGCCACTCCCTTAAAAAAGAGGTGAGTAAATGGATTCCCGATAAAGCCGCCTATTGAATCTCCAAAGCATAAACTAAAACCAACCGTTACCCATAAAATGCTAACAATGCCCGTAGCAACAAAACTCTTAATCATGGTGGAAAGCACATTTTTCCTGTGCACCATACCCCCATAAAAAAAAGCAAGTCCCGGTGTCATTAAAAAAACCAAAGCAGTGGCAACTATGATCCATGTGGTGTCGGCTGCGCTATATTTTCCGGCGTCATCAAAACTCTTAAATGAAGGAATAAAAAGAGCGATAATCGCAATTAACATTAAGGCAATAAAAGGTATGGCTTGACCTAAAGTAATTTTTTTCATTATAAGAGTTAATTTTTTTCAAACATATCATTCTTTTTTTAAAATTTGAATTTAATAATTCACATTTTAATTTTTATAATATGTTCATATTATCGTTTAAAAAGTTGATTTTGAATAGATTAGTCTTTTCTCAATTTTTTTGCACAGCCAATGTGAATAAATAAAAGTCACATATTTTAATTTTTAATATAAAATGACTGAGCAACAAAAAAACTTGCCCCGCCGACAAGCATTTTTTTGAAAGAAAAAAGTTTACATCTCTTGCAAAATATTTTGATCTTTCGTTTCTAACAGAGAGAACCCCATGAGATATTCGTCCACTTTTTTTGCGCACTCTCTACCTTCAGATATTGCCCAAACTACCAAAGATTGTCCCCGACGCATATCTCCTGCAGAGAAAATTTTGGGAACACTTGTCTGATAATTCTTCTCACTTGCTTTTACGTTACCCCTGTCATCAAGTTCAACTCCTATTTCTTCAATCATACCTTCATGCTGAGGATGTACAAAACCCATAGCCAGTAAGGCAAGTTCACATGGTATCTCCTTTTCGCTACCAGAAACCTCTTCATATTTTGCCGGTTTCTTATCTGTAGAAAACTTCCACTCAAGATCCACGATCTTCAGTGCTTTAAGTTTACCATTTTCATCACCAATAAATTCTTTAGTTGCGATAGCCCAATGTCGCTGCACGCCTTCTTCATGTGAGCTTGTAGTTTTTAATATCATAGGGTAAGTGGGCCATGGCATATATGTGTGCCGGCCCTCTGGCGGCTTAGGCAATAACTCAAATTGTGTAACAGATTTTGCTCTATGGCGGTTAGAAGTTCCTACGCAATCACTGCCGGTGTCTCCTCCGCCTATTACTACTACATTCTTATCGCTCGCCCAAATATCTTCCGCTTCAACTTCTTTGGCAGAAACTCTTCTGTTTTGTTGCGTTAAAAAATCCATAGCAAAATAGGTTCCTTTAAAATGCCTTCCTGGAATATTTAAATCCCGTGGAATTGTAGAACCCCCGGCTAATATGATTGCATTGTATTCCCGCACCAAATCATTAATGCTGATATCTACCCCCACATTTGCATTGCACAAAAATGTAATGCCTTCTTCTTCCATCAACTTTACTCTTCGTTCCACCACCCATTTCTCCAGTTTAAAATCAGGAATTCCATACCGGAGAAGACCACCTGGTTCGTCGTCTCTTTCGAAAATCGTTACCGTATGACCTGCATAGTTCAGTTGAACAGCAGCAGCCATGCCAGCGGGACCTGAACCCACAATAGCTATTTTCTTTCCAGATCTTACATTAGGTTTTTTCGGTTGCACAAATCCTTTGTCGAACGCTATTTCAATAATATGTTTTTCTATTTCTTCTATGGTGATTGCCGGTTGGTTGATAGCTAAAACACAGGACGATTCACACGGAGCAGGACAAATGCGGCCCGTAAATTCCGGGAAATTATTTGTTGAGGAAAGAATATCATACGCTTCTTTCCAACTCTTGCGGTAAACTGCATCATTAAACTCTGGGATTATATTGCCCAGAGGGCACCCTTCATGACAAAATGGAGTTCCGCAATTCATGCAACGCCCGGATTGCTGATTCAACTTTTCATCCGAATACCTGTTTAGAAATTCATTGTAATCATTGAGCCTTTCTTCTGGTAATCGCTTATCAGGTAATTCTCTTGTAAATTCTAAAAAGCCGGTTGTCTTTCCCATTTAATAATTATACTTTTCTAACAATTAATACGATAGGCAATCTTTTACTGAAGCAAGGCCGATAAAAATCTATTCGCATTTATTATCGGTTCACTTCTACCTTTTGCTTATTTTCCATTAAGGCTCTCTTGAAGTCTTTTGGAAAAACCTTCACAAAATTCTTCATTTGATTTTCAAAATCATTCAATACAAATTTTGCAACAGTGCTATTTGTATATTGAAAATGTTTTGTGATCAAATCATGTAATAATCTTTCATCTTCCTGTTCGGGAATATCCAGATCTACCATTTCTAAATTACAGAGAGATTCAAAATTGTGTTGTACGTCGTATATGTATGCAATACCACCACTCATGCCTGCGGCAAAATTTCTGCCGGTTTCTCCAAGGATTACGGCATTTCCTCCAGTCATATACTCGCAACCATGGTCTCCTACACCTTCCACCACTACACTCGCGCCGGAATTTCGCACACAAAACCGTTCACCCGCTTTACCTCTTATGTAAGCTTCTCCTGAAGTAGCGCCATAAAATGCGACATTCCCTATAATGATATTTTCTTCGGGAATAAATCCCGCATCGCGCGAAGGATAAATTATGAGTTTTGCACCGCTCAATCCTTTGCCAAAATAATCATTTGCATCTCCTTCCAGTTCAAATGTTACTCCTTTTGCATTAAAAGCTGCAAAACTTTGCCCCGCCGTGCCGATCAACTTAAAATTTATGGTATCATCAGGCAATCCTTCCCCTTTATATTTTTTTGTAATCTCATTGGACAGAATCGTTCCTGCGGCCCGGTCGGTATTTTTAATTTCAAACGACGCACTTATTTTTTCCCGGAATTGAACCGACGGTTGTGCAGCCTGTAATAACTTCCAATCAAGCACCTCGCTTAATCCATGATCTTGCTCTTCAGATTTATATAAACCAGTGTATTCATCAGCAGGCTCTTTATACAAAATAGCAGATATGTCAAGGTTATTATATTTCCAATGCTTTATATTCTCTCTTTTTTGAAGATAATCAACCTGCCCCACCATTTCATTTATTGTTCTAAAACCCAATTCTGCCATGATCTCTCTCAATTCCTGTGTAAGGAATTTAAAAAGATTCACCACGTGATCGGCATCTCCTGTAAAACGACTGCGCAGTTCCTGGTTCTGTGTAGCAACTCCTACAGGACAAGTATTGAGATGACATTTCCGCATCATTATACAACCCTCTACAATGAGAGCGGCCGTAGCTACTCCCCATTCCTCTGCACCGAGTAAAGTAGCAATTGCAATATCGCGGCCGGTTTTTAGCTGGCCATCTGTTTGTACAGTTACCCGGCTGCGCAATTTATTTTTTACGAGCGTCTGATGTGTTTCTGCAAGACCTAATTCCCACGGCAAGCCTGCATGCTTTATGGAACTCATTGGCGAGGCGCCGGTTCCTCCATCGTGACCCGATATCAAAATAACATCTGCTTTTGCTTTGGTGACTCCTGCGGCTATAGTTCCGACACCTGCTTTGGATACCAGTTTTACATTTATCCTGGCGGCTCTATTTGCATTTTTCAAGTCAAAAATTAACTGCGCAAGGTCTTCAATAGAATAAATATCATGGTGAGGCGGCGGAGAAATTAATCCAACACCAGGCGTCGCATGGCGCACCCTCCCAATCCAATCATCAACCTTGTGGCCTGGCAGCTGCCCACCTTCTCCCGGCTTTGCGCCCTGAGCCATCTTTATTTGTAATTCGTCAGCCTCAGTAAGGTATTGACTTGTCACTCCAAATCTCGCAGAAGCAACCTGTTTTATGGCACTTCTCATAAAGTCCCCGTTGGGAAGCTTTTCATACCTTATTTCATCTTCACCACCCTCGCCGGTATTGCTTTTACCACCAAGACGGTTCATAGCGATCGCAAGTGTGGTGTGTGCTTCCCAGGAGATCGATCCAAATGACATAGCGCCTGTCGCAAACCTTTTATAAATATTTTCTGCGGGTTCTACTTCGTCAATGGATATGGAAGGCCGGTTGTGTTTAAATTGAAATAAGCTTCTCAGAGTAGCTGCTTTTTCACTTTGGTCATTTATTAGTTTGGAATATTTTTTAAAAGTACTATAGTCATTCAGTCTCGTTGAATATTGTAATAAGTGAATGGTTTGCGGATTGAACAAATGAAATTCGCCTTTCCGTTTCCACTGGTAAAGCCCTCCGACCGTTAACCGGTCAATTGGTATATTTTTTTTGCTGAAGGAAAAGAAGTGCTTAATTAAAGTTTCTCTCGCAATTTCATCAAGCCCCATTCCCTCAATTCTTGAGACGGCTCCTTTAAAATATTTATCAACTACACTTTTATTAAGGCCTATTATTTCAAATATCTGTGCTCCCTGGTAAGATTGCAGCGTTGAGATTCCCATTTTTGAGAAAACTTTCAATAACCCGTCGTTAACAGCTTTGATATAATTTTTCTTGAGCTGCCTTGCGTCCAAATCCGTTTGTAATTTTCCGGTAAGCTTCATGTCACGTATCGAAGAAAGTGCCAGGTAGGGATTAATAGCCGTAGCTCCAAAACCAATGAGGCAAGCAAAGTGATGAACTTCCCAAACATCTGCCGCTTCAATTACCAAGCCTACTTTGCCGCGTAATCCTTTTCTTATCAGGTGGTGATGAACCGCAGCAGTAGCTAAGAGCGAGGGGATGGCCGCGTGTTCGGAATCTATTGCCCTGTCGGATATTATCAAAACCTCGAAGCCATCTTCAACTGCATCCGCGGCATATCTGCACAGGCGATCAAGGCCTTTTTGCATAGAGCCCGGTTTCCCATCTGCTATGAAATATGACTGCAATGTATGCGCCTGGAAAATTCCTGTATCAATACTTCTTATTTTTTCCAACTCCCTGTTGGAAAGAACCGGATGCTTTAAAGCAAGACTATGACATGCCAAGGGGTCTTCTTCAAGCAGGTTTCCGTTATTACCCACGAATGTCACAAGCGACATTACAAGTCTCTCCCTGATAGGATCAATGGGAGGATTAGTAACCTGTGCAAAAAGTTGCTTAAAATAGCTACTCAGGTGTTGAGGTTGATCACTTAAAACTGCCAATGGAACATCGCTGCCCATAGAACCTGTTGGCTCTTTACCATCCAATGCCATTGGGGCAATTAATACATCAAGATCTTCGGTCGTGTAACCAAATGTTTTTTGATATTTGAAAACCTGGTCATGCTCGAGGTGGGTGAACATTACCCTGGGCTCCGGCAGTTCCTCAAGCCGGATTTTATATTTATTTAACCATTCACCGTATGGCTTTTGAGAGCATATTTTTTGTTTGATTTCTTCATCGCTTATGATCCTTCCTTCTTCCATATCCACTACAAACATTTTTCCCGGTTGCAGCCTCCCTTTCTCTTTTATGAGTTTTGGATCTACAGGTAACACACCTGTTTCAGAAGCCATGATAACCCTGTCATCAGTAGTAACACAATATCTTGAAGGGCGGAGGCCATTTCTATCTAGTGTTGCCCCTATCATTTTCCCATCGGTGAAGGAAATAGAAGCCGGCCCATCCCATGGCTCCATAAAAGAAGAATGAAATTCATAGAAGGCTCTCTTCAAAGGATCCATTTTATCATTACCATCCCATGCCTCCGGTATCAACATCATCATCACGTGAGGCAAGGTTCTGCCGCATAGCATAAGAAGTTCAATGATATTATCAAGGCTCGCGGAATCCGATTGTCCCGCTTCAACAACGGGCAACAGCATATCCATTTCTTCTTTTGTAAAAAACTTAGATATAAAACCTTTTTCACTGGTACGCAGCCAATTCAGGTTTCCCTGTAAGGTATTTATCTCACCATTATGTGCAATATAGCGGAAGGGTTGGGCAAGTTTCCAGGAAGGGAAAGTATTAGTCGCAAACCGTGAGTGGATCAAACCGAATGCAGATACTATTTTTTTGTTGCTGAGATCGGGAAAATAACTGCGTACTTGCAAACTTGTTAACTGCCCTTTATAAATCACGGTTTTATAAGAAAGTGAGGCAATATAAAAACCAATTGAATCCTGTCTTACCGTATTAAGAATGGTTTGGGCTGAATAATTTCGTAATACAAATAATTTCCTTTCGAAGTCATCGGGCTTATTGAGATGATCGGGGCAAGCCACAAAAACCTGCTCCATCTCCGGCTCCACAGATAATGCGGTTAGGCCAATGTCATGTGTATTTACGGGAATTTTACGATATCCTATGATTTCTAAGCCCAGCGTTTCAGCACACCTGTTAAATATGTCGCGGCATTCTTCCCTTAAGCGTATTTCCTTTGGAAAAAACAATACTCCAACTCCATATTTACCATACGGTGGTAAGTGAATGCCAAGTTTGACACATTCATCAAAGAAAAATTCGTGGGGCGTTTGTATAAGAATTCCCGCACCATCACCTGTATTATTCTCACAACCACATGCGCCACGGTGCTCCATATTTTCCAAAATGGTTAATGCATCGGAAATAATCTGATGGCTTTTATTGCTCTTAACATTAGCTACAAAACCAATACCGCATGAATCATGTTCGAATCGTGATGAGTATAAACCTTTCTCTGTCATAAGCCTTGAACTATTTACTGTCTCTTATTTTTATAATTTTTCCAAATTCTATAAATGCAAAAAGGATCCTTGAGTTGTCACCATGCATAGCTCTTCCTTGAGGGGGTACTCCTGAAATTATCTCTATTACGCAGCCGGATAAAATTAAATGTAGGCTTATTATACTACGGGCAACCCCATAGTTTGTCCCTAATACTCAAACTGGCAAAGGAATTTCGCGGTTTTTATCTACAATCTCCAACTATTTGCCTGTTGCTTTTTTTGGATTCAAAATAAATCGATAGGAGCTTTCATTTTGGAAGAATCTGAAACCGTCCCATAATATTTTTCTCAACTCGTGGGTATTAAATGTTCCGGCTAAAGAAAGCCAGACAGGCTATTTTCTTTTGCGCCATACAAACTTATAAAGCAATTCAAGTTCCAGTTGAATTAATATGAATAAAAAAATTGCCCCCTGGAAAGCTCCCAAATCTAACTCCCGGAAACAAAAAACCCGGGGTTAATCAGGCCCCGGATTACGTTATCAACAAGCATACAAAAAACTATCTTACTTTCTTAAACATTATTATATAGCCACAAACATTTTTCTTTTTCGCTTTATTTACCTGTACTGGTTTAATCATGTGGTACTCAGAAAATTTCGGAATATATGGATAGCTTATGATATTTCCCTGCACGTCGTCTCCATAGTGTTTCTGATAGAATACCTGCTTTTCCCTGTAATCATACATTCTTACCTCGTACAATTTTGAAGAAAGATCTCCAATAAATACAAATTGATAAAAACTTCCTTCATTAAGGGGAACAATTATCGGCATCTCGTACTCACTCTCCATCATCATTGTCGCCTCCCTTACCACTACAAACCCTTGTTTATAGAAACCAGCTTTTAAACTATCTGCCTCTCTTTTTAATGTGGAATCAAAACATGATACTTGCCGGATAACTTCCTGTCCGTTTGCATTTACCTGCAAGAAAATCAATAGGGCAATAGTTGGAATGAAGTTTTTCAATAGGTTTCGTTTGGGTTACGGAAAGTGGATGGACAATATTAATAAAAATAGCTGATTTTTGAAAGCGCTTTCGAACATTTTTTTTATAAAAAAGTCGTTCGCTTTTTTTGTCAATCCGGGCTGTATCGCTAACGAAATTCGGGCTAATTTATTGCCGCAAACTTACCCCCGATAGATGAATACTCCATTAGCTTGGGCCGTAGATGTGATGACCAGCTCATTTATGCACACATTCGCCGGAAGAGAGGCTGAATAATAAATTGCATCGGCAACATCAACAGCAGTTACAGGTTTAAAGCCATCGTACACCTTCGCGGCAGTTTCTGCATCGCCCTTGAAACGAACCAGTGAAAATTCTGTTTCAACCGCTCCCGGCTTTATATTGGTTACCTTGATATTTTGATGAAGCAAGTCAATTCTCATAGATCTGCTAATAGCATCAACAGCAGCCTTTGTTGCGCAATAGACATTTCCTTTTTCATACATATCGTCGCCGGCTACTGATCCTATATTAATAATATGGCCGCTTTTTCTTTCTACCATGAATGGAAGCACAGCTTTACTTACATATAAAAGGCCGTTCACATTAGTTTGAAGCATCGTATCCCAATCATCAATATTTGCTTCATCAAAATAATCCCTTCCGAGAGCAAGGCCTGCATTATTTACCAGCACATCAACGTTTTTCCATTGATCATTTAATGAACTTATTTTTTCAAAAACCTCTTCCCTGTTCTGCACATCAAATTCTAAAGACAGCACATTTACTTTATACTTTTTTTCCAGCAATTTTTTAAGTTCCAAAAGCCGGTCA
>JBBSBD010000039.1:0-32408 GCA_038251675.1 Chitinophagales bacterium
TCTACGATTGCCACATCGCCTTTGCAAATCCCTGCTTCTTTCATTGCATCGCTGCTTACCCGCATAAAAAAAGTGGCTGGCTTATTCCGTATCAGTTCTTCGTTGAGGTCAATGCCTCTTTCCATATAATCGTCGGCAGCGGCGCCAAAGCCCGTGGCATTTGCTGTACGCACATCAGCCTGTGTAAAAGTTTTGCTTCCTCCATATTTTGCCGGGTAAAAATTTTCAGAATTCATAAAAAATATTTTGTTTAATTACTAATTAATTTAGTAAATTTATGCTAAAATTATTATCAGAAAAATTTAATTTTATGAACGCCAATTTATCTTACGGGCCATTAATGCGGGAAATATATGGCCACGATCTTTATGAATATTTGCTGGTTGCACGACCCGACACGGTGGTAAATGAAAAGGTAATTGCAGAACAACAAATTTTTTATGATGATTATAAGCAAAAGGCTGCCGTTGAAATAAAACCGCATATTAATATCGCTAGCTTTTTTGCAAAAGAAGAAATGGAAGAAACTTTCCTTCGCTGGATGCAACGCATTTGCAACAAGCAAGAAAGTTTTATCGTGACATTGAATAACTATGGAGGCTTTCCACCTGATACGATTTATCTGCGAATTCAAAATGAAACTCCCTTTCGGCAACTGGCAAAAGAACTTAACGTAATTAATGCCTACGTAAGTTCAGGTTCCTGTACGCCTATGCTTTTTACCCACAGGCCGCATGTAAGCATCGCGGGAAAACTTCCTGGTGAAGTTTTCTCAAAAGCATTAACGCAATATGCACATAAGTCTTTTCACGAATCATTCCTGGTAAAGGAATTGTTGTTGATGAAAAGAAAACGTGAATATGATAATTGCAAGCCTGTTATCGTGTTTGCATTGAAGCCGGCAGAAAATCAATTGGCCCATTAATAAATTTTTTAAAAAACTTTTCAATCATGGACACAAAATCATTAATACAAATTCCGGGATATAATTATAACGAGTATCTGCTGATTCTAAATCCGCCCGAAGTATTGCGCAATAAAATAATAGAAACAAAAAAAGATTTTTACGAAAAGTACAAAGCAGAAACTGCATTGTGGGGAAAGCCGCACATTACTCTTGCAAACTTTGTGCAGTTTGAAATGATGGAAGAAAGGCTGGTAAATCATTTAAAGAATATTGGTATGGGCCATACGCCGTTTAAGGTGGAACTCAAAGATTTCGGAAGTTTTCCAAGCCATACCATCTTCATAAATATTGAAAGCAAGCTGCAGGTAAAAAATCTTGTAAAGGTGCTTAGGCCTGCGCAAAAATTAATGACATTAAACAAAGAGAATAAGCCACATTTTATCGATGACCCTCACTTAACTGTCGCAAGAAGATTATTGCCATGGCAGTACGAACAGGGCTGGCTTGATTATAGTCACCGGCATTTCACGGGTCGGTTCATAGCCGATAGCATGTTATTAATAAAACGGAGAGTCGGCAATAAAGCTTACCAGATCGTACAGCGCTTTGAGTTTCTGAATTTGCCGGTTACCACAAAGCAGGGAGCATTGTTTACCTAAGCAATAGGGATTTTATTAAATCATTACTGCCCCTCTAAAGTTTTGGGCAAAAGCTTTCCCTCTCCTTTGGAGAGAGCCTGTCCCGATTCATCGGAAGGTTGGGGTGATGTTTTGATTATTGAATTTTTATTATCGCAATTCAAAAATATTTATCATGTCAACCCAATTAAAACAAGATCATTTTAAAGTCGCAGCACGGGAGAAAGAAGAAGGCGACCAATACCTCGCTGGACGCGGCGCACAATTCAATACAAAAAATAAATTTTTAAAAAATCAAAATGTACAGGAACATGTTGAAGGAATAGATGATTGGGAAGTTGCCAATGTGGGAACACAATACCTGGAGCAGCAGGTAAAAAGTATTGTAAACAAAGTGGAAAGCCCTGACCTGAGTCTGATGTACAGCATGAATCCTTATGCCGGCTGTGAGCATGGATGTATATATTGCTATGCCCGTAATGTGCATGAATATTGGGGTTACAGCGCAGGCCTTGATTTTGAAAGAAAGATAATTGTAAAAATGAATGCACCTGAAATGCTTCGAAAATTTTTAATGAATAAGAAATACGACCCTACTCCTATCATGTTAAGCGGCAATACAGATTGCTACCAACCTGCAGAACAGAAATATAGATTAACGAGAGGCTTGCTGGAAGTCTGCAATCAATTTAATCAACCGGTTGGAATACTTACCAAGAATTCATGGATTATAAAAGATAAAGATATACTGCAGGAAATGGCGAAAAAGAATTTGGTGACAGCTATGGTTTCTATTACATCTTTTAATGAAGACCTGCGAAGAATAATGGAGCCAAGAACCACCACCGCAAAACAAAGACTGAAAGTTATTGAGGAATTAAGTAACTCGGGAATTCGCATGGGTATTATGATGGGTCCAATGATACCGGGCCTCAATGAACATGAAATGCAAAGAATAATGAAAGCGGCAAAAGAAGCTGGAGCAAAATTTACTGCTTATACTTTTATTCGTTTGAATGGTGCCATACAATTTTTATTTCGTGACTGGCTCTATAAAAATTTTCCTGACCGCGCAGATAAAGTTTGGCATTTAATCGGCAGCAGCCATGATGGCAAAGTGAATGACAGCCGCTGGGGAGTGCGCATGCGTGGTGAAGGTGGCATTGCAGAAATGGTAAGAATGCAATACGTAAAATATGGCAAGCTGTACGGAATGAATAACGATAGGTGGGAATTGGATTCCAGTATTTTCAGAAGACCGGGGGAACAGGGGAGATTGTTTTGAAAGCGAACTATTACATTTATACAAAATTTAAATTTTGCATGAGTTTATGGAACGACTATAATGAAATCCATCCCAATTTCCTAAATAGACTTCAAATAATTGATGATAAGTCAAGAAGAAAAATCATTAGACGACTGCAAAAAGAAAATGATAAATTAAATTTTTTATCTACAGTTTCAGAATTTCTTTTCTATGAATTTTTTCATGCCAATGGATACAAAGTTGAGTATGATAAAAAATATATTATTCCACATATGGAAAAGTTTACGCCAGACTTAACAATTAATAAATATGATCAAGATATTATTGTGGAAGTATTTAGGCTTAACCCAACCAAGAATGACATTGAAAAAAATAATTTTATTCAATCTTTTTTTGATAAAAGAGTCTCAATTAAACAAGGTATTAATTTAGAAATAAAACTTGGCGATAGGGCTAATTTGTCCGTTTACAATAGTGATGACATTTTAAATAAATTGTCTTTGTGGTTGAAAGAAAATAGGAATGTCAAAGATGTGTTCAAGATCGATGAAAATCTTCAATTTGTAATTATGAGTCTTAACACTGGTAAAAGCAATATCGGATTTAAAAGTTTTAATTCTATTGAATTTAATATTGATAGACTTAGTGCTCCTAATAGTAACTTTCTTAATAAGATAAATAAATATCAAAGTTTGTTAGAACACATAAAAAAGCCTTATATAATCTGTTTAAAAACAATTTTGGAAACGGCTATTAATGAAACTGATATTTTCTGGAAAATCTATGGGGATCTTACTCACAATATCAGCACTGACACATATCGGTCAGAATTGAACGGATTGTTTTATATGAATAAAAACTCAAAAAAATATTTAAGTGGTGTCCTCTTAATGGTTAATACAAGCTTCTTCTATTTTCATAATTTCTCTGAAAGAAGATTGAGTCCTCAAAACAAAAATTTCTTTTGGCAATATCAATTTTATCTAAAGGATGGGTTTCCTAGTAAAGTGGAATGGTATAATCTGATAGAGAAATAAAATTAATCATGGCACAATCATCAATTGAATGGACAGAAATGACATGGAACCCCACAACAGGCTGCAACAAGGTTTCAGCAGGTTGTAAGTTTTGCTATGCTGAGGTTATGACAAGACGCCTGCAAGCCATGGGGATTGATAAATATAAAGATGGCTTTAAAGTAAGAGTTCATGAAGACGCCTTGAATATTCCTTACACATGGAAAAAGCCTAAGGTTGTTTTTGTAAACTCTATGAGTGATTTATTTCATCCTGAAGTCCCTTTTGAATTCATACAAAAGGTTTTTCAAGTAATGAATAATACTCCTCAACATACTTACCAGGTGCTTACAAAAAGAGCAGAAAGATTATACGAATTGCACCATAAATTAAACTGGACAAAAAATATCTGGATGGGCGTTTCAGTAGAAGATGAAAGAGTAACAGGGCGAATTGATTTTTTAAGAGAAATAAATGCGGTTACAAAATTTCTTTCTTGCGAACCTTTAATTGGACCATTACAAAATATGAATCTTACAAATATTGATTGGGTAATTGTTGGCGGTGAAAGCGGAAGGAAAGTAAGGCCAATTGAACATGCATGGGTTTGGGATATAAAGCTTCAATGTCAGGAGCAGGAAGTCGCATTCTTCTTTAAACAATGGGGTGGCATTAATAAAAAGAAAGCGGGAAGAGAACTTGCGGGGATGACTTATGATGAAATGCCTATAATTTACTGATAACATTTCAAACAAAAATTTACTTTGTAATTTTATATCTAAATATGTCAACAGCAACTTTCCATAAACAACAATTGGGTTCAGGTATTTACACAATAGCTGATATAAGTAATCTATTGTCTATCCCTAAATTTAAAGTGCGCCGGTATTTAAATGAATACTGGAATGAAAAATCTGGCAAGAAATTTTTTAATGAAACCTATTCATGGTCGGTTGATAATAAAATAAAAGCGGTTAATTTTTATACGCTTATTGAATTATACACGTGCTTTCATTTACAGGAATTGGGTGTATCACCAAAAGAAATTCTAAAATCAAGGGCTGCTATGATAAAGGATTTAAAAACTCCTTATCCATTTGCAAGTGATAAACTTTTAAGTGATGGTAAAAAGATCTGGTTTGAGTTTAAAGATTGTATTGTAAAAGCTGATGGCTCAAAGCAAACAGATTTTGTTGAGTTCATTCGTTCATTTGCCAATAAAATAGAATTTAATACAAACAAAATAGCAGAGAAATTTTGGCCTGCCGGTAAACAAAGCGATGTTGTAATTAATCCCCGTAATCAGTTTGGCCAGCCTGTTTTGAACGGCACCAATATTAATGCCGAAGTGATCTTTTCAATGTATGAAAGCGGTGAACCGATAGATGCAATTGGCATTTTGTATGACATCACCACAAAACAGATTAACGATGCCATTTCGTTCTACAAAAAACCTGCTGCATAATGGAAATTTACATAGATGAGAACCTCTCAGAATATGTAGCAGATGCATTAAACTCACTAAACAAAGGATATTTCAAGGATGTAATTGTTTACTCCACAAAAATAAAAATAGGAAAAGGACAGCCTGACGAAATTATTATTCCTGCAATCGGAAAGGCTAACGGCGTTTTAATAACCAAAGATTTAAATATCCACAGAACAAGACTGCAATATCAACTATGCAAAGAATATAAAATCGGAATCTTCTTTTTAAAGATGCAAAAAGGAATGGATAAGCATTGGGAAATAGTAAAGCTTTTAATAAATTCCTGGGAAGAAATACTTGACAAAATTGCAAAGGATAAAAGGCCATTTGGTTATGAAATTCCCATCAGAGGGAAAATGAAAAAGTTATGATACTGGTATTACAACAATAAGAAAAAAGCAGGAAGAGAGCTTGCCAGAATGACCTATGATGAAATGCTTGCACCTGCATTATAACTTCCAATTATAAAAGTAAATAAAGAAGATCCTCAATAGGCCAAATGCTTTATAGGTAATGGTTTTAGCGTCTATTTCCTCAATAAATATTTAAAACTGTATTTTAGCCATCCTTACAAAATATTTTAAATAATTCCCTTTTATGAATGAAAATCCTGAACAGTCGCCTGGAGATGATAAAGAAGAAAATCTCAAAAATGAAAATGAATTTTTGAAGATGAAATTAATGCTGGAGCATGGGGCTGAATTTGAAACTCCGCAAACAAAGAATGATCTTCCTGCTGAAGCAGAAAACGAGTTTCTCAATTATATCATGGCTTATGAAAAACAAGCAGCCGAAAGAAAGACTATTAAAGTTTTTGACAGGATTGAGAGGCCTGAACATTTCAAAGCCGTGAATGAAATAACAGATGACGAGATAGATTATGCATGGGACGAACTTGATACCTGGTTAAACAAATACAGTATTGACCTCGCAGTGTGCAGCCCCAACATTAGTAACAGGGAGCTGTATCGTTTCACAACAGAAGAATTATTCGACTACGAAATGGATGATATTTTTATCCCCGGAGGCATGACCTGTTTTACTTACGATGAATTTTATCCTGATCATATTTATGACAACACCAGGTATGCAACCGATGATTGTATCAAACAAATATTTGAAAAGGATCCTATTACTTTCTTAATGTGGTTTCAAAAAGATAACATACGGCTCAATAATAATTTTCCTTTAAATGAAGAAGAATACAAAACCATTATTAACCGCTTTAAATCATTGTACGACGACATACAATTGAATGACCTTACAAATATTGATTGCATAATTGATAATACCAATTGCCAGGTACAAGGAGGTTTTGATGTGACGTTAGTTTTACCATCGGAAGAAATTAAAGTTGAAGGAAACTGGCTTGTTGAATTTAATCTGGATGATTATGGTTATTGGGGAATTTATAATGTAGAAATTGAAGGAATCAATTTTTAAATTTTCTTATTCTATGAAACCATTGATTTTACTGGCCTTCCGCAACTTTCAAAAAAATATTTAGAAAATTTATTCAAAAACATTTGGCATAATCAAAAAATTATTTCCATCTTTGCATCCGAAAATAAAAACAATGCGCTTCGCACAATTACATATCGAATCAAAAAATTGGTTTAGTCTGATAGATGGCTATACAATTTGCGGGGCATGTTTTGATCATGATAGTTAGAAACTAATTTGAAATAAAACAGACCCCGCAAGAGATTGCGGGGTTTTTTGTTATAGTCTCGAAGGAAAATTGAAAGAAGTCTAAAATATTTTAATACCTAAAAAATAAAAATGCAAAAACAAATACAACATCGATTTATAAAACTGAATGATGAATCATTATCAGATGTATGCTATTGGTATGCGCAGATACAAAATAGTATTGAACTCACAGATATGATGCATGATAAATATAAAAGACCGTGGTATGTCCATTTTTAACGTAGCAAATAGTTACGTAAACAGGAAGCCCGGTCGTATGTGACCGGGCTTTTTTTTGGTTCGTTCTTCAAAGTTTTCATTCCTATGATTCTGATTCAATTTCCGTGAAGATCGTAAGGTTCATCGGTGTAATGGAAACATCGCAGATTGTCGATCTGTTGTTATGAGTTCGATTCTCATATGAACCGCTCATTTATCGGGTGATGTAACGGTTTAGCATATCTGTTTTTGACACAGATCGTTTTGGTTCGAGTCCAAACCCGGTTACAAATGTTGGCTTTAGCTTAACTGGTAAAGCGCCCCGTTGTGAGCGGGAAGAACAGGGTTCGAGTCCCGAAGTCAACCAGTAAAGGGGATACGTCTTTTTTGATAGTTGCTAGTACGCTGGCTTGTAGCTCAATGGTGAGAGCATTTGCCTTATACGCAAAAGGTTAACGGTTCAAGTCCGTTCAAGCCAACAAACAGGCCTGTAGCCCAATGGAAGAGGCAGTAGTTTTAGAAACTATGCAGTGTGAGTTCGAATCTCACCAGGCTTACAAAATTGACTGTGGTTTAGAGTAATGGTAACTCAGAAGTCTCATAAGCTTCAGATATAAGTTCGAATCTTATAACCGCAACAATGATGGCTTAACTCAATTGGCAGAGTGCTATCCTGATACGATAGAGGTTGATGGTTCGAGTCCCTCAGCCATCACCATGCGACTTAATTCAATGGTAGAAAACTATCGCTACAAGGTAGGAGTAGTTGGTCCGAATCCAACAGTCGCAACAAAAATTGGTTCGAAGCTCAACAGGCAAGAGTATCCGGCTTTTAACCGGAGGGTTGTGAGTTCGATTCTCACCGGGCCAACAAAGGAAACATAGTTCAATAGCAGAACGGTTGCTTGTTAAGCAAAGGGTTGTCCCGACTGATCGGGACTGTTTCCGCAAATACGGGTTTGCTGTAACTGGCTAACAACACAGATTCCAAATCTGTGCATGAGAGTTCGAATCTTTCAACCCGTGCAAAATGAATGTTATGGAACTAATGTATGTATTGGCAGCATGGATTGTAATCCGGATTGCAATAGGGGTAATGTCTCATTCCAAAATCAGGATACGCAACCTGCTGCAACAACTAAAACAAAAATTGAAACGGCATAAAGGCACAGGGCTTTTTGATGAGCATTTTATTGAACCAAAAGCATTTTATCTAAAAGAATTTGGAACGGTTCCCTGTGTGAATTATATCGGACTTATCGATACAGTTAAAGCGTTTGAGATAATGAAAAGTAATAAGTATGGAAAGGTTCAAACCGTTTATCAGCGGAACTATTACAGCTGGCAAATGGAACGGATTGAATTTATGAAAACACTTTTTAAACTGAAAAATAAAGTCATAGTGCGATTGGGCGAAGACTGGGCAGATATTTATTTCAGCCCGGATAATTACAACCTGGCCAATGAAATGCTATTGGAATTCAAAATGCATAAAGCACCGCAAAAGGAAGAGGACTGCGAAATGAATATTATCTCGATAAGCAACGGAACGTTTGATCTGAAAACATTGAAACTAAAGCCTGCGGCTATTGACATCGATTTGTTTTATAACGACGATTTTAAATCGGTTGATGCAACGATTAAAGAGAGACTGTCAAAGGAAAATGATAAGGGAATTGTTTTGTTGCATGGTTTGCCGGGCACAGGTAAAACGTCTTACCTGCGCCACCTGATTGCAGAGTTGAAGAAAAAAGTGATGTTCGTTTCGCCAGGCGTGGCAGGCAACCTTATGAACCCAGAGTTTATGGATCTGCTGATTGATAATCCGAATGCAGTGCTGGTAATCGAAGATGCAGAGAACATTATTATGGACAGGAAATTCAGCAACCAAAGCAGTGTAAGCAACTTGCTAAACATCAGCGACGGCCTGCTAAGCGATTGCCTAAATGTTCAGATCATCTGCACATTTAACAGCGAACTAAGTTTAGTTGACAACGCTTTATTAAGAAAAGGAAGGCTGATAGCAAGATATGAATTTGGAAAATTGCACGTGAACAAAGCGAGAGCGTTAAGCAAACATTTAGGATTGGAACAGCATATCAATAAGACGATGACACTTGCTGAGATTGCAAACCCAAATGAAAAAGAATATTTACCAACACGGGTTGAAGTGATCGGATTTAAACAACATGTTATTGAAAATTAAAAAAATAAAAAGATGCTACAGCAATGGAGAAAATTGAGCGGTGAAAAAATCCTTCGTCCCATTGAAGAAGAAGTGATGGATGTGCTGACGAAAGAAAGAAGTGCAGGCTATGAATTGAAAGCGTGTATCGGAACGGATAGCCAGGTGAAAGGAAAGATTACAGAGTTCGCCACGGTGATTGTTTTCATCCGCAAAGGAAAAGGAGGTTTCATGTACATACATAATGAAACTACCAAACAAAAGATGAGCATTAAACAGCGGATGCTGGTGGAGGTATCGAAGAGTATAGAGGTGGCTTATGCGTTGTGTAATATTTTTTCACGCTACAGTGTGGATATGGAAGTACATGCAGATATCAACACCAATCCCAAATTTAAAAGCAATGATGCATTGAAAGAAGCGATGGGTTATATCATGGGAATGGGCTTTGCATTCAAGGCTAAGCCGCATGCTTTTGCAAGTTCAAGCTGTGCAAATAAAGTGGTGCAATAAAAGTTCTTTAAAATATTGTTGATGGCAGCATCAGCGCAAAAGCTTGCTTAACGGCAAGATGGATATATGCCTGTTGTAATCAAACCAGGCTTGTGTTTAAAAAGCACAGCAGTGCAGACGTAGTAACTATCTGTATGCTGTTGACACTATTGGCAATGTCCACCATAATCTGTGGGGTCAGAGGTTCGACTCCTCTTCCCGATTAATATCGGGATAGCTCAGTGGTTAGAGCAACAGACACCTGTGGGTTCGAATCCCGCATCCGCCGTGAGGCAGATTGGCGAAACGGTAAACGCAAAGCGCTACGGACGCTCAAAAGAAGTATGCCACTTCTATAAAAATGGCAACCACAAAGAGCTGCTGTTATCATCCTGCGATTTTCCAAAAGCCCCCTCTTTATAGAGGGTTTGGTTGAAATAGCAACCGTGTGCTGACTTAGCAGAAACATAATACAGTTGCAGCATGTAGATGGGCGATGGATACCCGGCTTATTCGGAATGCAGAATAATAAGGTATTCAACAAACATTAAACATAAAGCAATCACGATGCTTCTCCGTAAGTAACCGGCGGATGATAACGAAGGCTCTTATTTTAAAATGGATAAAAACAAAAACGATGAAATACGTAAAAATTAACGCCTACCAGGTTGGTTTGGTGTTCAGCAACGGCGCTTATAAAAGAATGCTGAGAGAAGGAAATTATTTTTTTTGGAAAGAAGACGTAAAGGTTTATGAAATCACAAGGCAGTTCATTGCGCCAATTGAATTGAACATTTTATTACAGGATGAAACATTGAAAGATGCTTTGTATGTAATAGAAGTAAAGGACGATGAAATTGCGTTGCAGTACGAGAATGGTTTGCTGAAGCAGGTTTTGACTGCGGGAAGATATACTTTCTGGAAAGGTATCGTTGACTATGAATTCGTGAAAGCAGATACCGGCAAGATCGAGATCACCGAAAACATCAACAGGGCAATATTACAAAACAAATTGTTGTTGCCTTTCATAAGAAGCTATACCGTTGAAAGCTATGAAAAAGCTTTGCTGTTCGTAGATGGAAATTACGTACGGGTTTTGAACAGCGGTGTCTACTTCTGGTGGAAGAACAGTATTGCTATCAATGTTGGTAAAGCAGATGCAAGAATGCAGCAGGTTGAAATCAACGGCCAGGAAATTCTGACGAAAGATAAAGCCGCACTGCGGATCAACGGGCAGGCGCAGTACAAAGTGGTGGATATTGAAAAAGCTTTGTTGCAAAACAAAGAGTATGATAAACAGTTGTACGTCACTTTTCAGTTTGCTTTGAGGGAATACATTGGTGGTTTCAGCTTTGATGAATTGTTGGAGAAGAAAGAAACCATTGCACCCTACATCTTAAAAGCGGTAAGTGAAAAAGCTCTGGCTTTGGGTGTTGAGGTAATTGGTTTCGGCATCAGGGATATCATCTTGCCTGGTGATGTAAAAGAAATTATGAACCAGGTGTTGATCGCTGAGAAAAAAGCGCAGGCTAACATCATCATGAGGCGGGAAGAAACTGCCAGTACCAGAAGCTTGTTGAACACTGCGAAACTGATGGAAGATAACAGCATGTTGTTTAAGCTGAAAGAAATGGAATACGTGGAGAAGATTGCAGACAAGATCAGCAACATCAGCGTGGGTGGTAACGGCCAGTTGATTGAGCAGTTGAAGCAAATCTTTGTTCCGCAGAAATAAACAAAATTTATAACAATTAAAAAAAGATGCAGCAGCGGTGCTGCCGTGTACCGCTGCTTTGCGTCAACAACAACAATGGTGTTTTGGCAGAGTTGGTCTATGCGTTCCGTTGAAGCCGGGAAGAATAAGGTTCGATTCCTTGAGACACCACACAAATATATATTGGTTCGTAGCTCAATGGTTAAATGCATCCCGATAATTATCGGGAGGGTTGGGAGTTTTTCCCGATAGCTATCGGGATCTCCGGGCCAACAGATATTAAGGTTTGTTGGTGTAACGGTTAGCATCTCAGATTGTCGATCTGAAGCAATGAGTTCGATTCTCATACAAACCGCAAATTATTGAGTAGTGCAATGGCAGCATATCAGATTTTGATTCTGATGATGATAGTTCGAATCTATCCTCAATAACAAATGTTGGTCGTTGCTTAAATGGAAAATTGTCACACCGTGAATGTGGAGAACAGCGTTCGAGTCCCGATGTCAACCATACAAAAGAATGCGGCTTGGTGTAATGGTAACATGTTCATCTTCCTCTCTTTCTGAAAGGCAAGCATAAGATGAATGTTTTCAGTTCAAGTCTGAAAGTCGCACAAATACGGGCTTGTAGCTTAATGGTAAGAGCAGTTGCCTTATACGTAAAAGGTTATGCGTTCGAGTCGCATCAAGAAACATGGAAATATAGTTCAATGGCAGAACGGTTGCTTGTTAAGCAACGAATGAATGTTCGACTCATTCTGTTTCCGCAAATGTGAGTACGGCGAAGCCGGAGAGTCGCGATGGTCTGTAACACCATTGTTTAATTACTGAATAAGTTCGAATCTTGTTACTCACACAAGGGAGCGCTATTAAAATGACTGATCCGTGTTAGACAATTGTACATTTGAAGAAAGCGTGATAGATGGCATTATTAGAAGTACAACATATAAGCAAACAGTATCCGGGCAGGATGGTCGTTAATGGTATAAGTTTTCAGCAGGACACTTTGCAAAAGATTGCGATCACCGGCGAATCTGGTGCAGGGAAATCCACTTTGCTGAAAATTATTTCAGGGCATGCGCAGCCGGATGGTGGTATGGTGATGTTTAATGGCGAAAGAGTTTTGGGCCCGCAAGAACAGTTGTATCCGGGTCATAAGCAGATCGCTTACTTATCGCAGCATTACGAACTACTGAATAATTATTACGTAAAAGATTTGATATGGCACCAAATCAAAATTGAAGAAGAAGCGGCGGCGCAGTTATTTGAAATATGCAGGATCAGTCATTTGCTGGAAAGCAGAACAAACCAGATTTCCGGAGGAGAGAAGCAGCGCATTGCTTTGTGCATGTTACTTGTAAAATCTCCGAAGATGCTGATACTGGATGAGCCGTTTTCAAATCTTGACCCGATACATACCGACACATTAAAACTTGTATTGGAAGAGATAACAGGCAAACTGCAGATTACTTGTCTGCTCACGTCGCATGACCCACATGATACGCTTTCATGGGCCGATGAAATAATCGTGATGAAAGAAGGAAAGATTATTCAGCAGGGCAAACCGGAAACAATTTATCATCAACCGGTGGATGAATATGTAGCAGGCATGTTTGGAAAATACAATTTATTAAAGCCAGAACAAGCTGCAATGTTTGGTATTGATGCGAATGGAAAAGAAGTAATGATAAGGCCTGAAGAATTTGTTATTAATAAAAGTAATGGTGTAAAAGGAGTAATACAAAAGATAAGTTTTTGGGGAGGTTTTTATGAGGTCGAAGTATTGATTGGTGATTTGGATATTGTTGCGAGAGTAATGAAGAATGAGTGGAAGGTCGGAGAAGAAGTTTTTTTAAACGTTAATAAGAATAAAATATAGAAGATTAAAAAAGAGTGGAAAATATAGCGAACATATTAGCACAAATAGAAAAAGCATATAAAGTGAAAATCTTGTATGCCTGCGAAACTGGAAGCAGAGCGTGGGGCTTTCCATCAACAGATAGCGACTATGACATAAGATTTATTTACATGCATGAAAGAGATTGGTATCTCTCTTTGTGGGAAAGAAAAGACACAATAGAATTTATATTAAATGAAGAACTGGATATTACAGGTTGGGATCTTAAAAAAAGCCTGGTACTATTAACAAAATCAAATGCACCATTAATAGAAAGATTTCAATCACCAATTGTATATTATGCTGTAGACGAATTCAAGAATTCCTTTAAAAAATTAATAGAAGAATATTATTCTCCTGTAGCAGTTTTTTATCATCATCATTCATTAGCTAAGAAATTTTTAGAAGATATAAAAGATCAGGAACTGATTAAACTAAAGCAGTATTTCTATTTTATTAGATCATTACTTTCTTGTAACTGGATAATGCAGAATAAAAACGTTCTTCCAATGCATATAGAAGGACTCATGCAACTATTAGGTGAAGAAAAAAAGCAACAATTAAGAAAACTAATATTATTCAAAGTTACGGTTGGTGAAAAATTTCTTTATACGAAAGAAACAAGGCTGCATACGTGGTTGATGCAGTTATGGAATAATATTGAAGCCTCAAAGGAAAATTTAGGAACAAATAGTAACAGCTATACTTTATTGAATGACTTTTTTATAAAAATATTGAATGGAAGTCTTGACAATTGATTGGATTAAACAAAACGGATTGCTGGTATTTGAAGCAATTACCGGTAGCAAATCCTATGGGCTTGACACAGCCACTTCTGATACTGATATAAGAGGTGTGTTTGTTTTGCCAAAGGACATGTATTATTCTCTTGAATACACGGCGCAGGTAAATAACGTAACCAATGATATTGTTTACTACGAATTGAAAAGATTCATGGAATTATTGGCAAGAAACAACCCCAACATTCTGGAAATGCTGAATGTTCCGAATCAGTTTGTATTGCATAAAGACGCTATCATGGGTAAGTTGAATACAGGAATGTTTCTATCCAGGCTTTGCGAAAAGACATTTGCCAATTATGCTTTCACACAAATTAAAAAAGCATATGGGCTGGAAAAGAAAATAGTGAACCCTGTTGAAGAAGACAGGAAATCTGTATTGGATTTTTGTTATGTGTATGAAAATAAAGATGCAGTTCCACTAAAACAGTTTTTAGAAACAAAGCAATGGCAACAAAATCAAATTGGACTTTCAGTTATTCCACATTTACGGGATTGTTATAATATTTTTTATTCCGGAGTGATAAAATATTCCGGAGTGATGCGAAAAGAGAAAGCAAACGAAGTAGCATTGAGTAATATTCCAAAAGGCGAAATACCGTTTGGAATATTATACTTCAACAAAGATGGATACTCTGTTTATTGTAAAAAATATAAAGAGTATTGGGAGTGGGTTAGTAAAAGAAATGAAACTCGGTACAAAACGACAATGTCTCACGGTAAGAATTATGATTCCAAAAACATGATGCATGTATTCAGGTTGTTGTTGATGGCAAAAGAAATAGCAACTGAAGGAACAGTAAATGTTTATAGGAAAGACAGGGAATTTCTTTTAGCGATAAAAGAAGGGAAGTATGAATATGATGAGCTGGTTTTAAAAGCCGAAGAGCTAAAAAATGAATTGCCTTTTTTATACAAAAAATCAAGGTTGCGGAAAGAGCCTGATGTTGAAAACACTAACAGGTTATTAATTGAAATGAGAAAGGAATATTATAAAGAGAATTAAAAAAAGCAATCAATTACCACTCAGGCTCATTAAGAATATTATTTAGTTCTTCATCATCTGGTTTGGTATAAATGCCGGTAAGTATTTCGTAGGCTTCAATAAATTCATTCAGCAGTTTATTTTCTTTATGAATGAGCATGGCATTAAGGATATTGGTGTTTCCGGCACGTATAACGCCTCTCAGTTGGATAAAAGAACCATCGTTGTAAACGTTGAACCAGTTAGTGAATTTATGAAAGCGGGCTTTTTCTCGATTGTCGCTGTTATCGCAGATGTACACCACTACATTTTCGTATTTATTGAGAAATGTTTTTATAATGGTTGTAACAGTTACAGCGATACGTTTATCAAGCCCAATGATTTTATCATTTGGTCTATACTTTAAGTCAAGGCTAAAGCTGAAAACATTAGAAGCCAGATCAGGATAATCAATGAATGCGGAACTAAAATCGGAGAAATAGCAATGATATTCGCACCCGATGCTTGTTGTAAATGAATAATAATCGGGTCCATGGGTAATATAATTATACGGTTGCAAAGCGGAAACCGAGTTCTTTAAGTTGCTCAAAAGATAAACCATTTCTAAGAGCATCCCTTATATAGTTGTTCATCTCAAGCATTACGAGCAACCTCTTTGGGCCTTTCACCTGCTTTGCTTTTTCATGAAAGTAGGAAGCAGGTAATTCGTGGAATTCTTTTTGTTTAACAGCTTGAGGCATAAATAGAAAATATATGTAAGCAATTTACGAAATTAAATTTTATACTTTCAAAAGAGCAAATGGTATTGCTAAGAGAGACTTATAAATCGAAACTGTCGCTCAATTTATAATCAACAGTTCAAATGTGCGACGCAAGAAACGATGCTATGAAATACAAAAGCTGGCTTCATAAAAATTAAAACCACAAAGTCACAACGACACAAAGAATCACAAAGACTTAGTGCAACTTAGCGCCTTCGTGTCTTTGTGGCAAACAAAAAATACAAAATGAATAAACTAAAAATATCAGCCAAAGAACTCCGTGCTATCGGTTATCCCGAAAGCCCGGTGATTCCTGTGGCGATGAACGTGATGGAGAAACATTTTAAACATCACACAAAAGAAGAAGCGTTTGAAATATTGAAAGCAATTTTGCAGTCACCTAAAGATTATGCAACCGATGAAATATTGCAACCGATCGCAGAAAAATTATTACCGAAAGAAGAAGTGAATGCACCGGAAATTTCATTAAACAGCACAGGTGTTCACTTCAACATTTTTGGTGCGGAACATATCGAGCAGGGAGCTTTGCATCAAATGTATGCTGCTGCAAAATTGCCTGTTGCAGTTGCCGGTGCCTTAATGCCAGATGCGCATCACGGCTATGGTTTGCCCATCGGTGGTGTGCTGGCAACAGAGAACGCAGTAATACCTTATGGTGTTGGTGTTGATATCGGCTGCCGCATGTGCCTGAGCATTTTTGATATTGATGTAAAAGATCTCACACAACGCAAAGCATTCTTTACACGTGAGATCAATGAATCTACTTTGTTTGGCAGCGGCGCACAATTTCAGCAACCATCAAATCATGAAGTGATGGAGAATAAATTGTTTTCCGAAATGCCCTTGCTGAAGAATTTGCATGGCCGTGCCTGGAAGCAACTCGGCTCATCAGGAAGCGGTAATCACTTTGTTGAGTTTGGCATTATTGAAATTGACGAAGCAGATGACGTGTTGAATGTGCCCGCGGGCAAGTATGTTGGTTTGTTATCGCACAGTGGTTCCCGCGGATTAGGCGCAAACATTGCCAATCATTATACACGGCTTGCTATGAGCAAGCGCCGTTTGCCGCAGGAGTCAAAACATCTTGCATGGCTTGCGATGGATGAAGAAGAAGGAATAGAATACTGGAACGCCATGAATCTTGCAGGCGATTATGCAAGTGCCTGCCATCATATAATACATGCAAAGATTGCAAAGCAATTGGGTCGCAAACCAGTAAAAATGGTAGAGAACCATCACAACTTTGCATGGAAAGAAATGTATAACGGTAAAGAAGTGATCGTGCATCGTAAAGGAGCTACGCCTGCAGGCAAAGATGTATTGGGCATTATTCCCGGCAGCATGACAGCGCCCGGATTTATTGTAAAAGGTAAAGGCGAAGAAGCCAGCATCAACTCTGCATCGCATGGTGCAGGTCGTAGGATGAGCCGCACACAAGCAATGGCAAACATTACGCACAATGCACTGAAAGAAGAACTCGCCAAGCACAATGTAAAGTTGCTCGGCGGCGGACTGGATGAAGCGCCTTTTGCCTACAAGGATATTGAACTCGTAATGCAATCGCAGAAAGCATTGGTAGATGTTGTTGGAAAATTTACACCAAAGATTGTAAAGATGTGCGGTGCTGAAACGAATAGAACAAGGAAGGCGAGTAAGCGTGATGCGATGGAAGGTGAATAAAGTTTGGGGCTATCAGCAGTAGTATATTTATCAGCTACAGTCCCAGTTATTCGCTTCAAATCCTCGCTACGCTGTGGGCTTTCCACTTCTATCCGGCAGCCATTGAGCAACGGGGTTTTGTTCGACAGTTAATAAAAGATTGAATTATTAAATAAGAATAATTTCATGTTCAAGACAACACTAAACTTTGTTGATATGAGTAACAGGGAGGAACTAGAAAACACTTATAAAAATCTGGCAAACAGATTAGCAGAATTAGTGAAACCTACTGGCGAAGTTGTTTCTAATATGGACAACATATCAAAAGTTGTAAGCAGAGTAATCAAAAATTTGGAGATACATAATACTTGGAATCAATGGCATGATATAATCACACAAATAAATAATTGGGATAAGCTTAAACTACCTCAATTTATTTTGGATGACGAATATTTTATAAATCAAGAAAAAGCGATTATTGCTATTTCAAAATTTGGTTGGTATATAAATTATTCAACAATTCCGAGAGATATTTTTGAGGCAGAGGATCTCAGTACAAATGAAACTCAGTTAAATGATTTTATGTGTAAAGTAATTAATAATGACTATGATGAATTGAAATCAAGAATCTTAAATAGACATAAAGAGAGAGCTGACCCACTTATTGCAGCATTTAAAGCTCATGAAAACGCAGATTATTATTTATCTATTCCAGTTTTTTTGTCACAAATTGATGGAATTACTCATGATGCATTAAACAAGCATTTTTTTAAGAAGCCTGAAAATGTAAAAAAATGGGCGAAACAAAAAGAAAATGATGGTGTATCCAAAGTAATGTTTGCTGCACTTACTGAGATAACAATTTTTCAAGAGACGTATCATCCACGTGATAAAAGTAGCATCTCAAGACATTCGATACTACATGGAGGCAATGTATCTTATGGCAATCAAATAAATAGCTTTAAAGTTTTGTCGTTATTGTTTTATTTAAGTGATATAATTAGTATTTGACACCAAGAAAAAATATGATTTTCAGATATGATTTCTTCAAAAGAAAATACACGTCTCAGCAAATTACTCAGCTACGTTCTCCGTCACAAGACAGAAGAATATGAAATGGTATTAGATGAAAACGGCTACACAAATGTTAGTGAACTCATCCATAAATTAAACGCACAAGGTGAAAAATCAACTTCGAAATACTTCAACACATCATAAATACCAACACCAAAAAGCGTTTTGGTTTTAATAATAATGTAGCTAATAAATTAATGGAAGCAGATCTAATGTTCCCAAAAACAAACATTAATTTCATTATATAAATCAATTCTCACTTAAACAAAACCAATATGAAATATACACTCATTTTTTGCCTGCTTTTAGCTTATACATTTGGTCATAGCCAAACCAATAATGATTCTGTAGCCATTGTAAAGCTTCTTGAAAAAGCAGCCACCACTTTTAGATCGGGTGATGCAAAAGCCTACGCAGATTGCTGGAAAATTCAACCATACAGTGTTATACTCATTTCTACTGCCGATGGTAAGGCATTAACAATACCGGCTGAAGCATTGACTAAGCCTTCTTCATCCATGGGCCAGGGCGGTTTTGCCTCAGTAGCAAACTACAGGATGAGCATTCATAACGATAATGGCTGGACAAGCTTTGACGAAATATCAACTGCCAAAGACGGAACAAAAACTTATTCCTATGAAATGTGGATGGTTGAAAAAATTAATGGCGAGTGGAGGTTGGTTGCTGCGTCCATGCATTTTTATAAACAGCCATAACTTGCCTTCATGCCGCCAGCCTGCTGCTCCTATATTAAAAGACTTTACCAGGTATAACAATAAAAATAAAGCTGAGTCTATTGTATATTTATGTTATGGCAGATAAACCGAAACCCATATTTAACAAGCGTATTTTCTGGGATGTTGATTTTGAAAAAATTGACTACGACAGCAAAGCCAATTTTGTAATAGAAAGGGTTTTTGAACGTGGCGATGTGGATGATATCCGCAATTGCCGCCGCTATTATGGTGATGAAAAAATCACTACGGTGTTGCTTAACGCGAAATTTTTACCTGAAACAAGAATGTACCTGGCAAGTGCAGTAATAAATAAGCCGCTAAAAGATTTCAGATGTTATATCCTGAGACAGTCAAACCCCTCGCTTTTTCCATATTAAAACAATTAATGGAAATTCCTGAGTTAAAGAATTTTTCATTGGTTGGAGGAAAGGCTTTCGCTATTTATTTTGCATAATAATTAGATAAGTCATCGCAGTAAAAACATTCAACTTACCTTAGGCTTTCTAATAAAAGCCATTTGAATGAAAAAGATTCCCTGCAAAAACCAACCCTTTGTTGTTCGGTCATTTCTTCTTATTTGTCTTACTATATTTTTATCTGTAATTAATTTACATGCAAAGGCCGGTGATTCTATCGCCATCATTCCAAAGCCGCTAGCCATGCAAGTTCGTGAGGGGCATTTTGTTCTTACCAATTCAACGGCCGTAACAACAACATCTTCTAATGATGATGTTAAACAAAGCATTCAATGGTTTATTAATAAGATCGCTACTTCAACAGGCTATCATCTTTCTGTAAAAAAATCAACTACAAATACAATAAGCTTATTATTAAATAAGAAGGCTGATGCTTCTTTGCATGATGAAGGTTATACATTAAAAGTTACGCCTTCAGAAATAACTATAACGGCCAACAAACCTGCGGGACTTTTTTACGGATTGCAAACGGTCTTGCAATTGTTACCTCCTTCTATTGAGAGTATAACCGCTGCGCAAAATGTAAAATGGACAATGCCATGTGTTGATATAAAAGATGTACCTCGTTTCGGTTGGCGAGGTTTAATGCTGGATGTGAGCCGTCACTTTTTTACCAAGCACGAAGTGGAAGAATATATTGATCAAATGGCCCGCTATAAATACAATACGCTGCACCTGCATCTTGCAGATGACCAGGGCTGGCGCATCGAAATAAAAAGTCTTCCTGAACTTACGAAAGTCGGAGCATGGCGTGTGCCGCGTACCGGCCGCTGGGGAACTTTTATGCCTGCATTAGCCGGAGAGCCCACAACCGATGGCGGCTTCTACACCCAGGAAGATATGAAGGAGATTATCAAATATGCACAGGATCGTTTCATAACTATTCTCCCCGAAATTGATGTGCCTGCGCATAGTCTTGCTTTGATTGCTTCTTACCCAAATCTTAGTTGCACGCAATTGCCTTATTCTGTTAGCGCCGGTGGCAAAGGATATGAGCGTAATGATAATGTGTTATGCATAGGTAATGATTCAACATTTACCATGCTCGATAAAATATTCACTGAAATAGCAGCACTCTTTCCAAATCCTTATATACACATTGGTGGTGATGAAGCGTACAAAGGTTTTTGGGATGCATGCCCAAAATGCCAGAAGCGAATGGCTGACGAGCATTTGAAAAATGTAGATGAATTACAAAGTTATTTTGTAAAAAGAGCAGAGAAGATCGTGGAATCGAAGAACAAAAAATTAATTGGCTGGGATGAAATTTTAGAAGGAGGGTTGGCGCCGAACGCAACCGTTATGAGCTGGCGTGGTATGAGCGGCGGTGTTGCTGCAGCAAAAATGGGTCATGAAGTGGTGATGACACCATGGGATTATTGTTACCTCGATCTTTACCAGGCTGAACCAACAAATGAACCTCCAACCTATGGTTTATGCCGCTTATCAGATTCATACAACTATGAGCCAGTATCCGACAGCATTGATGAAAAATATATTCTGGGAGGGCAGGGAAATTTATGGACAGAATCCATTCCAACATTCAGGCATGCAGAATATATGACGTGGCCAAGAGGCATCGCGTTATCCGAAGTATATTGGAGCTCAAAAGAAAATAAGAACTGGGATGATTTTATTACAAGACTGGAAAAACAATTTCCCCGTTTGGATGCCGCTAACGTGAAGTATTCTACAAGTATGTACAATGTAGTTTTTCAACCGGCACGTATTAAGAACAGTGACTTTGGTGTAACACTAACTACTGAAGTACACGGCCTGGATATTTATTACACATTTGATAATACAAACCCTGATAAGTTTTCTCCAAAGTTTGATGGCAAGCCAATAAAATTTCCTCTTGGATCGACTTATCTGAATGTAATTACCTACCGGGATGGCAAGCCAATAGGTGAGAAAATTAATATTGCTAAAGATGTTTTAGCGCAAAGGCTTGATGAAAAACATCATGTTTATTAAAGGGAATAGGTTGATGCAGTCATAGACTTAGTCGCCATTTATGAATTCACAAATTCTTCAAGTTTTTCAATAATATAATAAGTAGCCGGTGGATATCCAAAACCTGCATGTGCATCTATCCATTCTTCAAAAAAAGAATTAGTAAGTAAATTTTTAAATTCAGTTTTAAGATAATCTTTCACAACCTCATTACATTGTCGTAATTCATCCCATATTGAAAACCTGTTTTCAAAAAGAAATACTATATCCTCAAAATCACTGCTTGTGCGTCCGTCATTATGACCTCTGCTTTTAAACGCCTCAAGTTTAGAAGCAATAAAGTATGGCGAACTAAAAATTTTAATATCCTGATCATCTATTTGATAATTCAGTGCATTTTTAAATCCATCAGGATACCACTTATTTGTAAAGCCTAATGGGTTTTCACCGGTCGGCATAACATCAACGGTAATTCCCTGAACTTGAAATCGACAAATGATTCCAGACTTCTGATCATTTACAAAACCAATTTTACGTAACTGATCTTCGAGCCCTGCATAATCTTTATATGTCCATATTTCAACTAAAATATCAACGTCATCTGTAGGCCTTACTTCTTCAGCCATTCTATCTGCATACAAAGAGACTGTTGCACCGCCAACAAATACTACATCATTTTGCAATGTGCCAAGCGCACTATGAACAGCCTTGATCCTAAGTATGTTTAAGCGATGGCTCATGCAATAAAATTTTTGAAAGCTCCTTCACAGCAACAGTAATTTCTCGTCTCCTGCCTACTCTTATTACATCTACCAAAGCAAGCAATTTATATAGTTCTCCATCTTTCTTAACAGCCAGGGTTTGTTTAGAGTACAAGGGTTCAATTGATAGTCCCCTTTCCTTGCCATGTATATCCGGCCATACATATAAGGTATCACTTTCGAAATACTTTCGTAAGTAAGGATGTGAATGTGCGGTTGCTACTCCATTTGTCAACCCTCCGGCGTGAACGGGAAATACGTAATGCAAACCGTACTGGAGAAATTCAAACAGGCTTTGCCTGTTAACTTTTTTCTTATTGTAATCTATTAACCCCGCCAGATAGCTTCGGTTCAATGATTCTGTTACTTCTGAAGAACTAATGTGAAGTGCATGAGCAATATCCTTTAACTGAACGTCACTCTTATTCAACGAAATCATTTTAAGTAAAATAACAATGTCCTGCGGACGCATTCCATTATGCTTTCTCATAAAGTAAAACTACAAATTAATCCTCGATTCGCGAATTGCGAATCGAGGATCAATTTATTTTAATCATTTTACTATCTCCACCTCCACACTCCAGTCACTTCCACTTGAAATATGATAGAGATTTGCAAAGCTTCCCTGGTTTAAAGCGAATGATAATTGCAAAAGGCTGTTGAGATAAGCGAGTGGCTTTCCTTTGGCTACTTCACCAAAGGTTTCGCTGTATGGAATGTTGCCGTCATAAACTTTTTTGCCTCTATTGAAGATGGTTATGTGCAGCAGATCTCCAAAATTTGGTTGCAGTTTATTAAACAGGTCAGCAGAAATATTCGTCCAAACATTGCCGTATTGAATATCGAGGATAGGAATGTTGCCTTTTATTTTTTCACCGGCCATGCTTGCTTTTTGGTATGCAATGCTAACCACCGAATCCGGCAGCAGCTTGCCTACTTCAGCAAATGAAATGATACCTGCAGCAAGCCTTGCTCCTGTGTATGAGTACACGTCGCGACCATGAAATGTATAAGATTCTTGCGAACCTTTTCTGCGGTTGACATTTTCATCTATTTCTCTTAATGAATCAATGCCTAAAGATTCGGCAACCAGTGTGAGCGTTCCATTATCCGGCGTTACAATAAAGTGCCCTGACTTTGTTTTTAAAACAACTGACTTCCTGTTAGTACCAACGCCGGGATCCACAACAGACACAAACACGGTTCCCACAGGCCAATAGCTTACTGCTTGTTGAAGGCGATAAGCCGCTTCCCAAATGTTATAAGCCGGAATCTCATGGGTAAGATCATATAATTTCAAATGAGCGGAAACTCCCATCGCCACACCTTTCATTTCTGAAACCGCACCATCTTTCAAACCAAAATCTGATTGGAAAACAATAATGTTATTTTGCGCATTTATGGCGTAATGAGAAAGCAAAAAGATAATAACCGGTACAATTTTTCGTAAAAGGAATAGCATGATTCGAAAAATGATTAACAAGAGAATTTCTTTCAAATGTATTTCAATTCGGTAATAAATTTCGTTGCAAAACGCGGCTTTGCCTGCGTTACCTAAAATCATTTATTTTTACGCTCCTTAAAAATTCGTGAATGAAATTGATTGCAGATGAGATAAGGAATCTCTTTAAGCATTATAAAGATTCTGAAATTGATAGAATTGAGAAATTGCCGCAGTCCGGTAGTGATAGGATCTATTTCAGAATATTTACTAATAAAGGTAATTGCATTGCTACCTATAATGAAAATGTGAAAGAGAATGGCACTTTCATATACTACAGTAAACATTTCAGGCAATGTAATCTTCCTGTTCCCGAAATATTCTCCGTAAATGATGCCCAAACAATTTACCTGCAACAGGATTTTGGAGATACGTCTTTACTCAATGAACTGGAAGAGCATGGTTACACCGATTTCGTTTACCGGTTATTTCAAAAGAGCCTCAAAGCTCTGGCACTCCTGCAGATAAACGGCCATAAGAATATCGATTACAATTATTGCCTCACTTCCAAAGAGTTTGGAAGGCAAGCCATCATGAGCGACCTGTTGTATTTCAAATATTATTTTCTTGATCCGCTTAAGATCGCTTACGACAAAGAAAAACTTATTGACGACTTTGAAGCGCTGAGCAATTACCTTACCCATGTTCCAAATAAATATTTTATGTTTCGCGACTTTCAAAGCCGGAATATATTTATTAAAGATGAAGAAGTACATTTTATAGATTACCAGGGCGGTATGCAGGGCGCACTCCAGTATGATGTTGCCTCGTTACTGTGGCAGGCAAAAGCAAATCTTCCTGATGAATGGAAAAATTCTTTACTGGATTATTATATTGATTGTGTAAGTGAAATACTAAATACACCGGTTGACAGAGTTCGTTTTACCAGTCAATATAATGGCTATGTTCTTATAAGATTGCTACAGGTTCTGGGAGCCTATGGGTTTCGCGGCTTGTTTGAAAGAAAAGCACATTTTTTAATAAGCATTCCTCTTGCGCTCAATAATCTCAAATGGTTTTTAGAGAACAAAAGTACCGGGATCGCCCTGCCGGAATTTGAAAGAATTTTGGAGCTGATTGTAAGGGATGAAGTGATACAGAAATTTCGGCCCATACAGGCTGACGCAACGAGCCCCCTGGTAGTAAAAATTAATAGCTTCTCCTTTATTAAAACAGGTTATCCTAAAGATGAGAGCAAGAATGGCGGTGGCTTTGTTTTTGATTGCCGTGGGTTACTTAACCCAGGCAGGTTTGAAGAATATAAATTAATAAACGGAAGGAATAAAGCTGTTATGGATTTCCTGGACCAGCAAACGAAAATGCCCGAATTCTTAAATAGTGTTTACAATATTGTTGATATTGCCGTGGAAGATTATATCAAGAGAGGCTTTTCGTCACTTGTGATAAGTTTCGGATGCACGGGCGGCCAACATAGAAGTGTGTACGCTGCCGACGCCCTTACCCGGCACCTGAGAAATAAGTTCAGGGTGGTAATTGATCTCAATCATATTGAGCAGGGGATACATGAGTTTAAAACTTTTGAAAAATAATTTCTTATGAAGGCTATGATACTTGCTGCTGGGCTTGGTACCCGGCTGAAACCCTTTACTGATAGCCATCCTAAAGCCCTGGCGATTGTAAATGGTAAAACGATTTTACAAAGAAACATTGAGTTTCTTGCAAAGTTTGGCATTACTGATATCATAATAAATGTGCACCATTTTGCAAATGAGATAATAGAATTCCTGGAAAGCAATAAAAATTTTGGAAGCGAAATCACTATTTCCGATGAAAGTGCTGAAGTGCTTGAAACGGGCGGCGGTTTAAAAAAGGCCGCGTGGTTTTTTGAGGATGATGATGCACCATTTGTTGTAATGAATGTGGATGTGCTTACTGATATACACCTGCGGGGAATGATTGAGCAACATAAAAAACTAAAACCCCTGGCGACGCTGGCAGTAACTAACAGGCATACCTCACGTTATTTTTTATTTGACGAAATGGATCTGTTGTGCGGATGGAAAAATATAAAAACAGGCGAACAAAAAATAAGCCGCGAGGCCTCACGATATACACAAAAAGCTTTCAGCGGCATTCATCTTATTTCTCCAAAGATTTTTTCTTTAATGTATATGGAAGGCAAATTTTCAATGGTGGATCTCTATCTTGAACTCGCCAAAACGCATTCTATTGGAACATTTGACCATAACAATTCAAAATTTATAGATGTGGGCAAACCGGAAAGTATTTTGAAGGCAGAAAGTTTGTTTAGGTAGTTATAAATCAGAATTTATTAAGCTTCTTTAAAAAAATTCAATAGCTTGAGGAAAACCTTTTCAACATATGCGAATAACTCTGATTTCAAAACTTACTCCTCAAAATTTTCGCCCGGAAAATCATCTTCATTAAATTCATCTTCCTCAATTATTTCTTCGGGGTTATTCTCATAAAGAAGTTTACTTTCAAACTCCATTAAAATAATTTGTTCTAAGGAAATAAAAGTTTCCTCCCCATCATTATCAATAAGATTTATGAATTGCCTTAACGGAATTTCGTCATCCAGTTCCAGCATAAATAAACCTAAACAACCTTCGCTTAAACTGTCATAAAGCAATGGATTTGCATCATAGTTATCCTCTGGTGATGTTCCCTTATGATAAATGATCGCCTGCGGTAAATATTCATCTTCCAACACATACAAACTTGTATCCCCGTCAGCGGATTCTTTGGCTACAAGTGAAGTATCTTTTTCAACCACTTTAAAGTTATCGTAATAGGCGTTTGCATTTTCAATCTGTTCCAAAAAATCAAAACAAAATGTTACCCTTACTATTTCGGCAGTATTAATAATAACATATCGCCTTAGGGAAGTCTCGAAATATAAGAACTGAAGGTTGTCTTTTGCTTCATCTCCTTCCGAACGGCCTCCTAACTTATTCATCAGGTACTCTTTGTTCTCCGTATCGATTCTATAAATAAAGACCTTCCCGTTAATCATTTCCACCCTCAGAGTGTACGCTACGAGTTTATCAAATTGGGCCGCTGTAATCTCCATAGTAAAAATTTAATAATCCACGATCAGAGGTATTCGTTAGACTCAGGAACTTTTTTGTGCAAATAGTGAGCTGCACAAAACTAAAATTTTCATTTTGTAATTGTATGTGTACATTACTCAAAAAAAGTATGGGGCTTTCAATTCATTATTCAGGCACCATTGCCAGCGAAGATCTTTTGAATAAACTGACAGATGAAGTAGCTGACATTTCCAAAACGCTGGAATGGAAAACGTATGTGTTTGATGGAAACAATGAGGACGGTTTAAAAGGAATTTCTTTTGCGGCACCCGGCAGCGAGCCGGTTTTTCTAAGTTTTCTGCCTGGGGGCCGTATGTGCTCGCCATTAAACTTAATAACCAGGGAAATATATGATGGCGTTCGATTTGATAAAGAGTTGATGTTTACCGCCAGTACTAAAACTCAATTCGCGGGGGCAGATGCCCATATTGCTATTATTAAATTATTGAAATATATCTCCGGCAAATACATGAAAGACTTTCAACTTTCTGATGAGGGTAATTACTGGGAAACCGGTAACGAGAATATCTTATACGATCAATTTAAAAAATACAATTTTTACGTCAATGCGGTTGGTGATGCTCTAACGGGCCTGGCTGGCATCCCCGGCGAATCGCCTGAAAACTTAACCGACAGAATAGAAAAAATTTTAAATGAAAAATTTAAAGGAGATGTTGAATAACTTAATCAATATGTCTTTACAATTTCCTGGGATATATTAATCAACCACATTATTTCTTAGTATCAAACAATTCACTTTTTGGAACGACCTTTACTTTCGCTTTATCTTTTAACGTCTTGGAAACTACTTCATAGGGACCGGTAACTACTTCGTCTCCTTCTTTCAAGCCTTCTGTAATTTCTATATCGTTAATATCCTGTATGGAAGTTTTCACCACCTGTTTTCTTACCGTATTGTCAGGCTGCACTATAAATACAACAACCTCCAGGTCGTTGGTACTGGTATTATTTCCCCCATTGGCTACAGCAACATTATTGGTTGCATCATTAGAAGCCGGCTGCATGGCTTTAGTTCCGGTTGAATCATTTTTGTCGCGGGTAGTTACTGCATTTATGGGCACTGCCAATACGTTTTTGTGAGTCTTGGTTTGTATATCGGCGCTTGCGCTCATACCCGGCCTGAATGGGAAACTCTTTTTCTTCGATGGATCAATGAGGTCTTTATAGGAATCAGGAGAGATCCTGATATACACTTTGTAGTTAGTAACATCCGTACTTGTAGCCGACAATGCAGACTGGGTTGCAGCTCCATTATTGCTGCTGGCAATCTGTGTGACAATGCCGGTAAACTTTTTATCATTATATGCATCTACTTCTATAGTCGCACTGTCGCCGAGGTGCACTTTAGGAATGTCATTCTCACCAACATCTACCCTTATTTCTATTTTGCTCATATCTGCAATGCGCATCATTTCCGTACCTGCCATCATCGAGCTTCCCACTACCCGCTCCCCTTTCTTTACACTTAGCAAAGAAATAACACCATCCATGGGCGCTTCCAATGTTGCCCTGCTTATATCTTTATTTGCTTTTGCCAATGCAGCTCTTGCACTTTGCACTCCTGCCTGGCTGCCAACTATTCCTTCTTTCGCAGCACTATAATTTGCCGTTGCTGACTTATAAGCGGCATCAGCCGTGTTGAATTCATTTTGAGAAATTACTTTTTCGTCATATAATTCCTTTTGCATGTCGTAGGTCTTTTTTGCCTGGTCCAATGAAGCCTGCATAGCACCGATAGATGCCGTAGCATTTGCAGCCTGGGCCTGTTGCTGGCTTACAATAGCAGCAGCCTGGTCACGCTGGGTTGCATAGATATCGCCATAAATGCGTGCGAGTACCTGGCCTTTTTTTACGCTATCCCCTTCCTCTACATTTAGCTCGACAATTTCTCCGGAAATATCCGGACTCATTTTTACTTCTATCTCCGGGTAAATTTTTCCACTTGCATTCACTGTTTCTGTGATAGTGCGTGTTACCACCTTTTCCGCAGAAACCTTCACCCCCTCATCTTTTCCTAATACTCCACTTTTTTTAAGCACCACTAATAATACGATCAATACTACCAGTGAAATGATTACCCATTTTAATTTCTTATTCATAATACTGCCTCCTCAAGCCCCTCCGGTGGAGGAGTTTTTGTAGTTTTTAGTTATTTGAAAAAAATATTCTTTTTGATCACAAATTATCTTTACAATTTTATACCCTGCCCTTTATAAAATTCAAGCACCTTCATTTTAAAGACATAATCAAATTGATTCAACACATATTGAAGCTTTGCCCTGAATAAATTATTTTGATCAGTTACTAATTCAAAAGTGCCCAACATTCCAATATTAAATCTTTTTAAGGCAAAGTCGTAAGTTCTTTGAGCAGCATCAACTGATGTTGCTGATGAATTAAATTTCTCCAGTGCTACAATTGCGGCGTTATATGCCTGGTAAATATCCTGCTTCAATGTTTGGTTATCGAGGTCTTGCTGGTACTGCAGGGTTTTTATATTAAGCTTCGATCTTTCATAAGCTGCTTTTGCCTGCCATCCATTGAAGATAGGTACTGAAAGACTTATTCCGAATGCCTGCCCAAAGTTGTTGCTGAACTGTGTTCCCAATGGATCAGAAGTTATATAACCCGTTTTACCACCACTGGTATAAATGGGCCTTTGCACATCAAGAAAACCTCCCGCCCCATTGTCTACTACAAGGCCGCTCGAGCCGTAGCCTGTTAGAATTTGTGCAAATGTGGGTGACCGGAAATAACCATAGTTGGTACTGAGGCTGCCATAAGCGGATATAGTGGGATATAACGCACCTTTTGCCGCCGAAGAGTTTTTTTCGGCTGCTTTGAGATTAAACTCGTTTACTCTTTGCTGTGGCAGATTAGCCAGCGCAAGGGCATATACATTTTCGGGCTGAAGATCGGCAATTGGCTCTATGGGAATTTGATCGGCAGGCGGTTCATCGATCTCAAATGGCGCAGCGGCATCGAGATTCATATAAGATTTTAAAACATATTTTGCCTGGTCAACACTTCCCCTTGCCGAAATATAAGTTGCACTGTCGTTGGCAAGCTGTGCCTGGAGTTCAACCGAATTTAATTCAGGTAATGCACCCGCTTTTACTTGTTTATTTACAATATCAAGCTGCGCCGCCGATTGCTTTATTTGCACATCCGCTATTTGTTGTTGCTCACGTGCAAGTAATACCTGCAGGTAAGAATTTGCAACGGTGAGGGCAATGTCATTTTTTAGCTTATCAGTTGCTGCCTTTGCCGCCTGCAACGACCATTCGTTTGCCAGGATTGTATTTTTCTTAGAGAACCAGTTGAAAAGCTCTACACTCGATTGAAACTGGAGCCCAACCTGGAAAAAATTCTGGCTTTCCAATATGCCTGTGGAAGGATTCTGAGATTTACCAAACCTATACCCTTCGTTGTTACTAAAATTTGCGCTTGGTATCTTTGACAACTTGCTTTGCTTAAAGGTGACCGCTGAAAGGTCTGCCTGTATCACCTGTTGCTTAATTGAAATATTATTATCAAGGGCATATTGCACACACTTTTGCAGGCTCCATTTTTCCTGCGCCTGGGAAATGGAGGCTACAAAGCAAAGAGAAATCAACAACTTAAATTTTAACGACATCTGGCAAAAATAATAAAATAGGTTGTTTCTGTATTTAATCAATTGATAAATGGTATTAAACATCGTTAATTAATGCTTCAAACTGGTATCCTTGCCCTCATAAGTTCTCAAAAGCCTGCGACAAGTCGTCTATAAGATAGCAGGCGTCCTCAAGCCCGGCATACATTCTCATCATCCTGTGATCGGTGTTTCGGGGATCAAATTTTTCCGCAGGCACAGAGGCGCATCCCGGAATGATCAATGATTCATGGCCGCCCCAGCTAACCGCCATTAATATATGCTTCAGGCTTTCACAAAAATTTTCTATCTGAAGTACGGTTTCTGCTTTTATAATAAAGGAAAATAATCCACAGGCGCCTTCCATTTGTTTTTTGGCTAACTCATATTGAGGAAAATATTCGTCAAATGGAAAAAGCACCGCCTCAACTTTTTCGTGGCCTTTTAAATAATCAACCACTGTAGCAGTCGTCGCCGAAATTTTTTCAAGGCGTGAAGGCAATGTGCGTAATCCGCGTAAAAGCAGCCATGCATTGAAAGGTTGAATACCGCTGCCGATTGTCATGAACTCGCTGTTGAAAATTCTTTCAATCATTTTCGCGCTGCCAGTCAATACACCTGCCACCACATCACTATGGCCGCCTATATATTTTGTAGCGCTTTGCAATACGAGGTCAATTCCAAATTCAATTGGCCTCTGATAAATCGGCGTGCAGTAACTGTTATCGCAAATGGTAATAATGCCTGCCTGCCGACCAGGCAGGTTTTTCTTTTTGGCTATTTCTGCGATAGCCGCTAAATCCTGTAAAGCGTAGTTCCAACTATTTGGAGTTTCCAGGTATATTACTTTCGTGTTTGATTGAATGGCTGCCTCAAAATTCTTAATATCGGTACCATCAATATAGGTTGTAGAAACCTGGAACCTCGGTAAAATATCATTAAACATCTTTTGGGCCCAGGTATAAGGCTTGTTTACAGATATTATATGATCCCCGGCTTTTACGTTTGCCAACACAGAGGCAAAGATGGCTGAAGCGCCACTGTTAAAAACGAGGCAATCTTCCGCCCGATCAAGTGCCGCTAGCTTTTGGGACAAAATTGAAACCGTTGGATTTAATCCCCGGCTATAAAGAAAAGTTGAATATTCATTTTCAAATGCCTTTCGCATTCCGTCAACTTTTTTGAAAGCAAAATTGCTGGTCTGGATGATCGGCGGCGCAATGGCATTGAAATAATTATCCCTATCTTCTCCCAATTCGTTTATGATAAATGAAATTGTTTTGGCATCCATTAATTTACCTGTTTAATATTTTGTTTTTCTCCCCTTTTGATAATCGAAGCGGCGATAAAATAAAGTAGTATGAACCCCGCCAGCACAGCAAGTGCAATCAATGATATTTTAGTATTCGTAACAAAAATGCTTATGCCAACAA